>CAZYER010000011.1:0-40980 GCA_964646525.1 uncultured Francisella sp.
TTGTTGGCGGTGGAGAAGGGGAAACAGTCGAGTAAGAAAAAATAGGGTAGAATGAACACAGCATTTTTAAGGAGTTCATCATGAGCAATCTGACACTAGAATTGGATACTAATACGATGCAAAAACTGACTGCATTAGCAGAAGCATCGCATCAAAGTGTTAGCCAGTGGATTGAGCAAGTTGTTGTATCTTTTGAAGCAATGCAAGATGCTAAAGCCCTTATTGCAGACGTACAGTTAGCACAACAGCAATTATCGCAGGGACAAGGCATTGAGCACGATGGTGTAAAAGCGAATTTATTGGCAGCTTTTGCTGTATGAGATTGATTTGGTCACCCTTGGCGACTCAAAACGCTCATGCTTTAGCCAGCTTCATTGCGCAAGACAAACCAGTCGCAGCCATAAAATGGTTGGAGGACTTGTTTGAACGGATTGAATTATTACAAGTACTACCCGAAAGTGGACGCATCGTTCCAGAGATTGGTATTGACTCAATTCGTGAAGTAATTTTTGGTCAGTATCGTGTCATTTATCAATTAGCAGGCGAGCAAATAATGATTCTAACGGTGCGTCATGGTAAACAATTACTCAACTTAAACGAGTCGTTACGCTAAAGGGTTTACCATGTCACCTTGTCACACCAACTTCCCCTGAGCCTGCAAATCTGCATGGTAAGATGACCTAACCATCGGACCTGAAGCGACTTGCACAAAACCAAGCGCTTTGGCTTGCTCGGCAAAAGTATCGAATACTTCAGGGGTAACATAGCGTTCAACGGGTAGGTGATGCGGTGTTGGCTGCAAATACTGACCAAGAGTGAGCCATTCGACCCGATGGGCGCGTAAGTCTTGTAATACTTGCAGCAGTTCCTCGTCAGTTTCACCAACACCTAACATAAGCCCCGATTTGGTCGGTACATTAGGTAGGCGTTGTTTGATGCTCTGTAATAGTCGTAACGAATGGGCATAGTCAGCACCAGGGCGCACACGACGGTAAATATTGGGTACGGTTTCTAAATTGTGATTGAACACATCGGGCGGGTCTTGAACCAGAATTTCGACAGCGGTTTCTAAGCAACCACGGAAGTCGGGTGTGAGAATTTCGATGGTTAATTCAGGGCAGGTGGTGCGCAAAGCACGAATGACGGCAGCAAAGTGAGCCGCACCGCCATCGGGCAGGTCGTCGCGGTCAACCGAGGTGATAACAACATATTTCAGTCCCATGCGGGCTACCGTTTCAGCCAGTTTGCGCGGTTCATCAGCATCGGGTGTATTGGGGCGACCATGGGTGACATCGCAAAACGGACATTTTCGCGTGCAAATATCGCCTAAAATCATAAACGTGGCTGTGCCATGACCAAAGCATTCGGGCAGATTGGGGCAACTGGCTTCTTCACACACGCTATGCAGTTTTTGTGCACGCATAATGCCTTTTAATTCACTGATGCGATGAATGTCTTGTGCTTTGGGCAGTTGCGCTTTAATCCAACGTGGTTTTTGGCTACGCGGTGCGTCGGGGTCGTGATCTAGCCGTAAGGATTTGACCTTTTTTTCTGCCAGTGCGTAAGGATTGGTGGTCACTACGGGGATGTCGGACAGTGCCATGATGTTTCCTGAGCCTCAAGTCTAAGCGATGAATAATGAAAAGTCTGTTCGACAAGGTGGATGAGCTGTCGGCAAAGCCATTGCCAGTCGGGTGTGGGTGCGTGTGCCGACCATTGTGTCATTTGCATTCCTGCTAAACCGCAAGGGGTAATGCGATCAAACGGGGTTAAATCCATGTCGATGTTAATCGACATGCCATGATAACTGCAACCGCGCTTAATTTTAAGCCCTAACGAGGCGATTTTATCGCCATGAACATAGAGTCCTGGTTTGCCCGTTAATCGGCTGGCGCGAATACCGCCGCAAGCTAGCAATTCCATGCCGATCGTTTCTAATTGCTCGACAAAGGCTTTAACGCCTAACGCATGGCGATTGAGTTGGATTAGTGGATAAAACACCAGTTGTCCAGGCCCGTGATAGGTAACTTGACCACCTCGATCGGTGCCGACCAAGGGAACGTCTCCGAGTTGCCCTAGATGCGCAGCATCACCTGCTTGTCCTTGGGTAAACACTGGTGGGTGCTGGCATAACCAGAGTTCATCGGGTGTTTGCTCATCGCGCTTTTGTGTGAAGGCTTGCATGCGTTGCCAAACACTTTCATAGTCTTGGCAGCCCAGTGTTCGTACGATTAGCAATGCATTAAAGCGCCATAAGCACGTCGGGATGTCCGGTCAGTGCGTAATAAACATTGTCGATCTGATCTTTACTGTGAGCAGTAAAGGTCACTGTCACCGCTGTAAAGTTGCCTGCTTTCGATGGACGAGTTTTCACTGCGCCTTCGCCTAAGTCGGGCACAAAAGGACGCATTAAACCGACCACTAGGGCATCAAAGTCACTACCTGCACGTCCCATTGCTTTAACCGCAAATGAGCAGGGAAACTCGAGCAGTGTTTCTTTGGAGTCTTCTGGCAGCGAGTGGATTTTTGTTTCTTCCATAATCGTTTTCCTTGTTACTGGCTTAGATCACTTAGTCAACCGCATGATGGCCAGTTTGGCTTGATCAATAACACGTTTGAAAAATCCACCTTCAGCGACGTCGTTCATGGCAACTAAGGGTAGGTTAGCTAGCTCTTTGTCGGCTAGGGTCACTTTTAAGGTGCCAATGGTTTGTCCTTTTTGAATTGGGGCGACCAAATCAGATTGAAATTCAATCACGGGTTTTAGTTTGTCATACTGACCACGTGGCACCGTTAAATGCAAGGCTTGTTGCGTACCGATAGCCACTTCATCGGCTTCGCCTTGCCAGACACGCACCTGTTGTAAGGCTTGGTTAGCTTGGTAAAGCTGATGCGTTTCGTAAAATCGAAAGCCGTAATTGAGTAGTTTTTGCGTTTCCTGAATGCGTGCTTTTTCGCTATCTGATCCCAAAATAACCGTCACTAACCGCATATTGCCGCGCTTGGCCGAAGCGACCAAACAGTAACCTGCAGAATTGGTGTGTCCTGTTTTCATGCCATCAACACTTTCATCTTGCCACAACAGACGATTGCGATTGTGTTGTTTAATGCCATTCCAAGTGTACTCTTTTTTGGCATAGATTTTGTAAATTTCGGGGTATTCTTTAATTTCGGCAATGGCTATTTTAGCCATATCTTCGGCGGTGGTGTAATGGTCTGGATGCGGTAAGCCTGTTGGGTTAACGAAGTTGGTATTTTTGGCTCCCAGGCGTTTAGCGTGCTCGTTCATCAATTGCGAAAAAATTTCACTACTACCAGCCACTTTTTCCGCTAAAGCAACGGTGGCATCATTACCCGACTGAATAATCATGCCATGCACCAGCACTTCAACCGGCACTTGAGCACCGACATTGATAAATGAGCGAGAGCCTTCTTGCTTCCATGCTTCTTGACTGATCGTTACCATATCGCTCATAGCGAGGCGCTTATTCGCCAATTCTCGTGAAACGATATAGCTACTCATGATTTTGGTGAGGGATGCTGGTTCAACACGCATGGTTGAGTTAGATTCGGCTAACACGCGACCACTATCATAATCAACCATAATCCAGGATTTGGCTGCTAATTGGGGTGGGTCGGGTACGACAACGCTATTGGCGATGCTGGAAGTTGAGTAACAGGCAATGACGCCAACAAATAATCCAATAAAGCGGGTTTTAACGGTTGAGAAGGGGCTTTGCATGAGGTTTTGATCCTTTTACCGTAAAAAATATATAGGGCATTTTAACAGATGCCATCTTCTGACTAAAGTTAATTACGACTGATGGTGTCGTTTGGCCTGACGTTTATGTTCGGCATGAATGGACATGAGAATACCAAAACCAAGCATCAGCGTGACCAATGAAGTGCCACCGTAGCTGATAATGGGTAGAGGGACTCCGACTACAGGAAGTAGTCCAGATACCATACCAATATTAATAAACACATAAATAAAAAAGCTCATGGTAATAGCGCCTGCCATCAGTTGACCGAAGCTATCACGCGCATACCAAGCGATATATAAACCGCGCAGAATGACAAAGGCATAAAGCGTCAATAACAGGCTAACGCCAAGCAGCCCCCATTCTTCTGCTAATACCGAAAACACAAAGTCAGTGTGACTTTCTGGCAGAAAATCGAGTTGGGTTTGTGAGCCACTACGCCAGCCTTTGCCTTCTAATCCGCCAGAGCCAATGGCAATTTTCGATTGAATGATGTGATAGCCAGCACCCAAGGGATCGCTTTCGGGATCGAGAAACATGAGTACGCGTTTTTGTTGATAGTCGTGTAAAAAATTCCAAGCGACAGGTGCACTGACGGCGATGAAGGTGACGATGGTCGCAATGAGTTTCCATGATAGTCCTGCAAAAAAAATGACCGCGCCGCCCGAAATGACCACCAAAATAGCAGTCCCTAAATCTGGCTGTTTGGCGATGAGTGCTACTGGAATGAGTAAGATCAGTAGGGCAATTCCTAGCTGTGACCAGTTGGGGGGCAGGGATTGTTTGGCGAGCAACCAAGCAATAGTCGCAGGCATCGCTAGCTTCATAATTTCGGATGGTTGGAAGCGAAACACGCCAAAGTCGAGCCAGCGTTGTGCGCCTTTGCTGATTTCACCAAAAAACATCACTGCCAGCAATAACGCCAGTCCAACTAAATACAGAGGAACCGAGAATTGCCGATACCAATTTAAGGGTATTTGGGCAGCGATGACCATGATGACCATTGCCAGTATCAGCTTGGTTAAATGGGCTTCAACAAAAACCAAGTCGCCATCGGATGCACTGTAAACAACCGAACTTCCCAAGGTGGCTAAGGCTAGAATACCGATCAGTAACCAAGGGTCGATATAAAATCGCCATTTTGTGAGTTGCTGTTGTGGTGTGTCGATCAGTGTCATTAAGGATTACCCGTTTGTGTTTGGCGTTTTAACCAAAAATCGACCATTAGCCCAGCTAATGGACTGGCTGTGCCTCCACCCGAACCACCATTTTCAATCATCACGGCAATGGCGATGCTTGGCTCCTTGGCGGGAGCAAAACCGACAAAAATGGCATGGTCACGGTGTTCTTCAGGTAATAAATCCGCGTTGTATTTGGCGTCCTTAGCAAAGGCAACGACTTGTGCTGTTCCGGTTTTTCCTGCCATGATGGTATTGGCGAGCGCACCGCCTTTTTTACCCGTACCATTAGGGGCATGCATGACATTCACCATGGCATCAATAACCGTTTGCCAGTGAGCCGAGTTTTTTAAGCTGATTGGTTCTAACGCACTTTCAGCTTGTTGAGCCAAATGGGGCTTGAAGCCTTTACCGCGCATGGCTAGGGTGGCGGTAGCATGAGCCAGTTGTAAAGGGGTGGTTAACATATACCCTTGACCGATGCCAGCAATAATGGTTTCGCCAGGATACCAAGGTTTATTGTGTACACGGCGCTTCCAAGCAGGATTAGGTCTTAACCCAGCCGATTCTGAGCTCAAATCAATGCCTGTTTTCTCACCAAAGCCAAATTGTTGTAAACCAGTATCCATGCGGTTAATGGTGAGATCCAGCGCCAATTCATAAAAGAAGACATCGGAAGATTGGGTAATCGCAATATCCAGATCGACCATGCCATGACCTTCTTTTTTCCAGTCACGATAAATCATGCCTTTGTACTCAAATGAAGGACCAGCATATTTACGTGTTTTAGCCGTAATGGCGTTAGCTTCTAAGCCCACAATGCCCATGAATGGTTTAATCGTTGAGCCTGGTGGGTAACGACTTTGTGTGGCGCGGTTGAGTAACGGTTTGCTGGGATCTTTGATCAGTTGTTGATAATTTTGACTGCTCATACCGACAACGAACTGATTAGGGTCAAAGGTGGGTGTTGAGGCCATAGCCAAAATGCCACCATTACGAGGATCAATGGCAACGATGGCACCTTTACGGTTGCCTAATAAGTCTTCGGCAAAGTTTTGTAATGGTAAATCAATGGTTAATAGCAAGTCTTTGCCCGATGTGGGTGGAATGCGTTCTAGTTCGCGAATAGCACGACCTTTCGCATCGACTTCTAAGTAGCGGAGTCCTGTTTGACCGTGAAGCTCCGCCTCATAACTTTGCTCAACGCCACTGCGACCAACAAAATCGGTATTGCGATAGTTTTCTGGATCGAGTGTTTTTAAGTCTTCAATGGTGGTGCGTCCGACGTAGCCAACCACGTGCGAAGCGCGTTTTCCCTGTGGATAAGTGCGTTGTGCTACTGCATTAATGGAAAATCCAGGATGTTTCCACTCATCAACAGCAAAGGTAGCTGCTTCCGTTTCACTGATGCGGGTAATGATAAAGGGTTGATGACGATTCATGCGCGCCCATTGCTGGCTCAGGTTGCGAATGGTCGCTTCGTCAAGGCTGCTAAAATAGGGACTCAGTTGTTCAAGTTTGGCTTTGACTGCTTCAAGTGTGCGTGGGCGGGGCAGGGCATCACGATGCAATTCGAGTACGTGCACTGTTTGATTGTCGGCCAAGACGATACCATTACGATCTAAAATACGTCCACGAATGGGCGCAATCGGTTCGACACGAATGCGATTACCATCTGCCAGTTCCTGATACTTTTCGTAGTGAGTGATTTGTAGCCAAATCATGCGTAGCATCAAAATGATCATCATAATGACAATAACGAGCAAGGCAACTAACAGGCGACGGCGAACCAGTTTACTATCGGTATGTCGATCGGTGAATTGCATCATATTGCCCTTGAGTGTTGCTTAACGTACGCGCATATGGCGACGTAAACTACGCAAGCTGATGAATAATAAGGGCCACAATAACATGGCGACTAGGCTGGCCAGCCAAAAAGAAAGTTGTTGTTCGCTGCCAATCCGCCCTAAGTGTAATAGCCAGCTGAGAGCCTGGTGTGACAGCATCCATAGCCCGACAATCAGTGACATTTGGAAGAGCGTCGTGTTCCGCAATTGCAGTCGAATGAACAGGATCGGATAAAGGAGTGCTAAATAAATCAGCGCATGAGTGCCGAGACTGCTGTGGTAGAGGACATCGTGTGCAATACCTAATATTACCGCGGTGATAATGAAGTTGCGTTGCGCAATAGCCATGACCCAGTAGAGCAAAACTAATGGTGTTAGGTCTGGAATGGCGGCGCTCCAGGGAGCTGACCAGTTAAAGCTGTCTATGATGATGCCCAATAGCAAGGTGAGCCAAATCACCCAGTGACGTTGATGATGAATTTGTGCGCCTTCTCCGCCAGAAAAGATCATGGTTGTACCTTTGGATTTTCAGTGGATTTCTTTGCATCAAATACAATTAACACTTCATGACTGCTATTAAGCTTGGCTAAAGGTTGTGCGGTGATTTTCCAAAATATAGCGCCCGCTTGAGATTCAACATCGACCACTTCAGCAACGGGCAAACCACTGGGATATCGACCGTCAATGCCTGAAGTTTCTAATAGATCGCCTTCACGAATATTAGCGGTGGTAGGCAAAAATTTAAGCGTTAATTCGTCACTATCGCCTTTGCCTTGCAGAATACCTCGTGCTCCCGTGCGCTGCACCATGACAGGAACTTGCGTATCGACATCGGTTATCAGTAGTAGGTCACTTTCTTGGTAGCCAGTGCTAATGATTTGTCCCATCATGCCGTGTGCGTCCATTACAGGCAATCCTATTTTCACGCCATCAGTCATGCCCTTATTCAGTTTGACTAAGCGTTTATAAGGGCTGGGGTTATGATCAACGATAGAGCTGATCATCAGTTTACCTTGGTTGATGCGTGAAGATACACCCAGTAGCATGCGCAGACGTTCGTTTTCTTTAACGATTTGAGCAGCTTGTTGCTTTTCGTAGTTGAGCAATAACAGCTGATTGCGTAATCGTTCCACTTCGTTACGCAGGCTGGCTTGGTTGGTGATGACCTGATTGCCTTGTACTGCCCAATTTTCTGGCAAACGCGCAAGTTGCTCAATCGGTTGCATGAGCGTCGAGAGCAGCATACGCACCTGCGTCATCAATTGCGTTTGTTCGTCAATGATGAGTAGGGTCAGGGATAGTGCGCAGGCAATGAGAAATTGCCATTGATCACGAGCACTCACATTTTTGAGCGCTGAAACCGACATCATTACAGTACTGACCTCATGAAACCCTAGTTGACCTCTAAAAACCCTAACGGGAAGGGGGACTCTCTAGCTTATTCGTGGGTAAGGAGTTCCATGCCATGCTCATCCATCAGTTCAAGTGCACGACCACCACCGCGGGCGACGCAGGTGAGTGGATCATCGGCGACAACGCAAGGAATGCCAGTTTCTTCTGCAATCAAACGATTGAGGTTGCGAAGCAATGCACCTCCACCTGTTAGCACAATTCCGCGTTCAGAAATGTCAGCACCCAGTTCAGGGGGAGTGTGCTCTAGCGCTGAGCGAACGGCAGTGATGATTTGCTGTAAAGGTTGTTGTAAGGCCTCAAGCGTTTCGCTAGAGTTAATGATAAAGCTGCGAGGCACGCCCTCTGCCAGATTGCGACCACGAACTTCAAATTCTTTGGGGTCTTCTTCCGGATAAGCGGTACCAATTTCCATTTTGATGCGCTCTGCTGTCGCTTCGCCAATGAGCATGCCGTAGGTTTTACGGACATAGGCAATAATCGCTTCATCGAATTTATCGCCGCCTACTTTAACTGAGTCAGAATAAACGATACCATTGAGAGAAAGCGTTGCTACTTCAGTCGTACCACCACCAATATCGACCACCATTGAACCAGAAGCTTCAGACACGGGCATACCCGCACCAATAGCTGCCGCCATGGGTTCTTCAATAAGGTAAACTTCGCGTGCACCTGCACCAGTTGCCGATTCACGAATGGCACGACGCTCGACTTGGGTTGAACCACAAGGCACGCACACCAATACACGCGGACTAGGGCGTAAAAAACGCGTTGAGTGAATTTTACGAATAAAATGCTGTAGCATTTTTTCCGTTACCATAAAGTCAGCGATGACACCGTCCTTCATCGGACGAATGGCAGAAATATTGCCCGGTGTACGACCTAACATGCGTTTAGCGTCACTGCCCACAGCCACAATTTGACGATTGCCTGCGCCGCCATCACGAATGGCCACGACTGAGGGTTCATCCAGTACGATGCCTTTTCCTTTAACATAAATAAGGGTGTTCGCCGTTCCTAAATCGATGGATAAATCGTTTGAAAATAAGCCTCTTATACGTCCGAACATAGTGAATCCTTTCTTTCTCTGCTATGGCGCAATGCACCTGAGTTTTTGATGTGTTTTTACACCGATGGACTTTTGTGCGACAAACTCTACTATTCTACCGAAAAAATGAAGGGCTGTGTTTTAAGAGTGAGGGCTTTTAATCCGAAATAACTGTCCTAGTTTAACTGATAACCGTTAAAATGATTGATTATTGTTTAGTTGACGCTCGGAATTCTGCTCATGCCTTTACTCATGCTTCAAGAAGCACATCTTGCTTTTGGTGATAACCCGCTCCTCAATGCTGAAAATCTCAGTCTCGAAAATGGCGATCGATTGGGCGTTATTGGGCGCAATGGCGCTGGAAAATCCAGTATGCTCAAGGTGCTTGCGGGGACGCAACCTTTAGATAGTGGGCTACGCGTGGTACAAAAAGACGTCAACATGATTTACGTACCGCAGGAAAGCGTGTTTAGCGAAGGCGAAACCATCCGCAGTGTGCTGACACAAGGTGTCGCTGAGATCGCAGGTTTGGTTGAGCGTTATTATGCGGTGTCGGCTGCCATGGCAGAAGATTATGAAAATGAAGCCTTGATGGAAGAAATGCAACACCTGCAACATCAAATCGATTTACGCGATGGCTGGCGTGTTGATGCCGCTGTCGATGAAGCGATTATGAGCTTTGGCTTGGCAGGTGACATTTTAGTGGATGACTTGTCGGGCGGTTGGAAAAAGCGCCTCGCGATTGCTCAAGCGTTAATTGCCAAGCCTGATGTGCTGCTACTCGATGAGCCAACTAACCACCTAGATGTGGCGGGTATCGAGGTGTTGGAGCAAACTTTAAAGAATTTCAATGGCGCAGTCATTTTGATTAGTCATGACCGACGCTTTTTGGATAATACCGTGAATGGCTTGCTCGAATTAGACCGTGGCGTATTGCGCCGTTATCCTGGCAGTTTTAGCGTCTATCAAGAACGTAAAGCGGCCGAGTTGGCTTCTGAAGAGGTCACTAACGCCTTGTTTGATAAACACTTAGCACAGGAAGAGGTGTGGATTCGTCAAGGTATTAAAGCGCGTCGTACCCGTAACGAAGGTCGCGTGCGCCAATTAGAGCAGTTACGTCGTGAACGAGCCGAACGTCGCAAGCGTCAGGGTATGGCAAAAATTTCGGTGGACACGGGCAAGAAGTCGGGTGCTTTGGTCGCTGAGTTGGAAAACGTCAACTTGGCTTATGACGGCTGGACGATTTTTAAAGATGTGTCTACCCTCATTCAACGCGGTGATAAAGTCGGTTTGATTGGACCGAATGGGGTAGGGAAAACCACATTTATTAAATTGGTGCTGGGAGAAATTCAACCCGATAGTGGCAAGGTTAAAACGGGAACGCAGTTGCAAGTGGCTTATTTAGACCAGCAACGCGCGGTGCTGAATGATGAAGATATGCTCATTGATGCGGTGCGTGAGGGGAGTGACTTTATCGAAATCAATGGTCAGAAAAAACATATTTTGGGCTATCTTGAAGACTTCCTCTTTCCGCCGCATCGCGCGCGCGTCAAGGTGGGAAGCCTTTCTGGTGGTGAACGCGCCCGACTGCTTTTGGCAAAACTCTTTACTAAGCCAGCCAATATGCTCATTCTTGATGAGCCAACCAACGACCTAGATTTAGAAACTCTGGAGTTGTTGGAAGAACTGATCCAGAATTACAAGGGTACGGTATTGCTGGTTAGCCATGACCGGAGTTTTGTTGATAACGTGGTGACGCAAAGTTTGGCTTTTGTTGGTGATGGTCGCATTGTTGAGGTGGCAGGAGGCTATGAAGACTGGGCGATGATTAAGCATCAGTATGTGCCCGAGCCTCAAGTGGCAGCAGAAACCTTGAAGCCCGTCAAAGCAGTGGACAGTGTGCCTTTGGGTGTGTCTCAGCAGCCCGTAAAAAAAGCGAAATTGTCATACAAAGAGCAAAAGCAATTGGATACACTACCAGAAACCATCGCCACATTAGAAGCTGAGCAAGCGAGTTTAGGTGAGCAGTTATCTGACCCAGCGCTTTTCGCAGACAGTGGTAAGGTGCAGGCGATTCAACAGCGTTTGCAGCAATTAGAGCAGGAAATTGAGGCTGCTATGACGGCTTGGGCGGAGCTGGAAGCTAAACAAGCATAACTAGATAGTTTAAGATTTTCTCACAACCTTTTGCTAATTATAGGAAAACACGATGAAAACACAGTCTCACAATGAATGGCAGAGTTTTTGCACGTTTTGGCTACAGCAAGGTTATGACGTGGTTGAAGAGTGGCAGGATGCGAAATGGGCTAATGCAACCTTAGCACAGAGTGGGCAGCATGTGTGGTTACGCATGCGTAAATCGGATGAAAAAGTTACTGCAGCACAGCTTGATAAGTTTATGCATAGCTTGGAAAGCCAGCAAGATCAGCAATTGATTGGTTGCATGGCTTCCAGTACGGGTTTTACTAAGGCAGCGATCACGCAAGTTATGCGCGAAGCGCCTGAACGATTGGTGTTATTGACTGAGCATAAGCAAAAAGTAGTGTCTGCTTATCCTTTCGCGCAAGTTAGTGAATATCAGGCGTTACCTGCCTATGCACCAGCTTATGTCGGTGTCTTTACGGCCAAAGGTGGCGTGGGTAAAACAACCATGGCAGCCCATTTAGCGGGTGCTTTTGCTTTGATGGGGCAGTCGGTGGTATTACTTGATTTAGATCCAGACCAGAATTTACGTAAACTCTTCGCACAGGAACGCCACCCAGAATTGGCTGAGCTTCATGTTCCTGCGGTGAACAAACATGAAGCTGGCGCGACGATTCGCGTGTTAACGCCTGAGCAGTGGCGTGAAAGTCAATATCCCGATGTGCGCATTGTCATCGCTGATTGTTCGCCTGTATTATCCGAAAACCCCGTTAAGCTAATGAAGCGACTTGATGTGTGTTTGATGCCGACCAGTTTGAATCCGTTGGGTATTTCAAAACATGGTGATGTCATTCAGCGCACTTTTGCTCATATTCGCAGTATTAACCAAAAAGCGCGCCTATTAGCGGTAATTAATCAGTTTGATGCCAGTAAGGAGTTTCAAAAGCGCAATGACGTATTGCTGGCTTATTTGCAATCGGCGTTAGCAGACTATCTAAAGCAAGATGAACTGGCAACCCTCATTCATCCCGATGAAGCCAAAATTCGTTATAGTCATGCCTTGCTTTATTGGGGATTTCATATCATCGAGGGCAGTGCGCCTCAGCTTGCGTTTAAACTTTCGGGTGGTCGCAGTTATCCGCGTAGTGATTTTTTACAGCTAGCTGATGTTGTAGAGCAAGCTTTGGCTTCCGCTAAAGCTTAGGTAGCCGATGAGAGAATGATTGCTGCTGCCATAATTGAATTTGATTACGAACTGGTTGATGCTTAGGTTACAATGATTACTCAATCAATCGTTTAGGAGTGGTAGTTAATGTTCTCAACCATAAAGCGTTTTGTGCAAGTGGCTCTGTTAGCTGTGTCGGCTTTGTTTTCAGCGGTGGCTTTATCGGCGCCCGCCAAGGTGGTTTATCACGTCGATTTTAATGATGTCACTCGTTATTCGGCGACCTTAACCTCTATTTCTAATATATTAACCGCTTATGAAACAGAATTGCGTGACTATGAAGTGACTTTGGTATTTGTTGGGCATGGTATTCGTTTTGTCACCGATGATGCACTTAAAGGTACACCTTATGCGACCAATGCCGACTTAGATAAGCGCCGCGCCGAATTAAAAGGACGTCTGGAAACCTTGGTTAAAGTACGTGGTGTAAAAGCCTTGTTGTGCGATAAAACCCGTGACGAAATTGCTTTAGATAAAAGCAAAGTATATTCAATGGTGGGATTGACGCCATCAGGGGTTGCTACCATCGCCGATCTGCAAATGCAGGGTGCGGCCTACTTAAAAATTCAGTAAGCAGGTTAAGCGAGTTTATTATCGGTGTTTCAAGCAGCAGAATTAGGTCGTTGGTTAAGTAAAACCGATTTCGAAGCCGAGTTGCCGAGTTTGCGTGCCAATTTGCTGCAAGGTCAGCTTTCGCTGATGCGCGAAGCTCAGCAAGCGGTATTGGTCATTATTGAAGGTCTCGATGGATCAGGTCGTGCGGAGCTATTAAATCGACTTTATGCTTGGCTGGATCCGCGTGGTTTAAAAACGCATACTTTCTGGGATCCTTCCGATGAAGAGCAAGAACGCCCATTTTTCTGGCGTTTTTGGCGTTCTTTACCGCAAAAAGGCAGTATTGCTATTCATTTGGGCGGTTGGTATCGTGATCTGCTTACCGATGCTATTCATGCCAATATTAGCGATGTTGAACTCGAGTTAGCGCTAGAAAAACGTCGTAAGCTAGAAGAGATGTTGGCTTTAGAGGGTATTACCATTCTAAAATTTTGGTTGTACTTACCCGAAAAAGTACAACGTGAGCGACTTTCTCAAGAAGATGATACACCAGATGATCGATGGGGTAATGCTGGAGCTAAACGTGCGCTCAAGTCGCGACCTGCCTTCTTAAATATAGCCGAGCAGGTGATGCGCCTAACTGATTCAGCGGTAGCGCCCTGGTATTTAGTGGAGGCGACGGATGCAAATTATCGTGATGTGACGGTTGGTAAGACCATTGCTAACGCTCTATTAAATGCACAGCAATCGCATTTGCGTTGGATGAAAGAAGCCGAAAATGATTTTACTCGTGGTGGCGGTGCGCCTAACTTACCTGACTCACCGACGGCAAGACGTTCTCTGCTCGATAGTGTCGATTTGACCTTGACCACCAGTAAAGCTGACTATAAAAAAAGCTTTGAGCAACTGCGTAAAGCATTGTCTGCATTAGCATGGCAAGCATGGCGTGCTAAAAAAACGACGTTAATCGTATTTGAGGGATGGGATGCTGCGGGTAAAGGTGGTGCTATTAGACGTTTGGCATCGGCTTTGGACGCGCGACTTTACCGTGCCGTTTCTTATGGCGCGCCAACTGAACAGGAGCAAGGCTATCCTTATTTATGGCGTTTTTGGCATGAATTACCTAGGGCGGGTCGCGTCATGATGTTCGATCGTTCTTGGTATGGTCGGGTGTTGGTTGAGCGCGTGGAAGGCTTTGCCGATCATGCCGTCTGGTCTCGGGCTTATCATGAAATCAATAATTTTGAGTCGGAGTTAGTTGAATCAGGCGTGATTCTAATCAAGTTTTGGCTACACATTAGCCCAGATATGCAATTACAACGATTTAAGGAACGAGAGTCGACGCCTTACAAACAACACAAAATTACCGACGAGGATTGGCGTAATCGGGAAAAATGGTCGGCGTATGAGGCAGCGGTGAATGATATGGTTTTCCGTACGGGTACGGAAATGGCGCCTTGGACATTAATTTCTGCTGAAGATAAATATACCGCGCGTTTGCAGGTATTATCGAAAGTTATTGAGCAGTTAAAGCAAGCCCTTAACGAGCAGGTGACTGAAAAAGTAATGAACAAATCAAAGAGCCCTTATGCATAAACCCATTCTTGGTCGTATCACCCGCGCTGCCACCCTTCGCCAGTTACAAGTTTTCGAGGCTTTGGCTCGTTTGAACAGCTTCACGCGTGTTGCAGAGGAAATGCATTTAACACAACCGACGATTTCTATGCAGGTTAAAAAGCTGGTGGAAGCGGTGGGCTTGCCGCTAACGGAGCAGGTGGGTAAAGAAGTTTATTTAACCGATGCAGGTCATGAACTGGCGGCGGTTTGTCGTGAAGTGTTAACGGCATTTGAACACTTGGAAGAGCGTATTAATGATTTGAAAGGCTTAGAAGGCGGGCGAGTGCGTATTGCCGTCATTTCTACGGCGCAATACTTTTTACCGCAAGTGATGCAATCCTTTTTAGAGCAGTACCCCAACATTACGATTGTGTTGGAAGTGGTGAACAGAGAACACTTATTGGAACGTCTGGCGAATAACCAAGATGATATTTATATTCTGGGTCAACCTTCCGAGTCCATTCCAGTGATGTCAGAGCGTTTGGCCATTAACCCACTGGTTTTTATTGCGAAACGTGATTTTGATTTGCCTGATGGTCGCTTATTAACGATTGATGACTTGGCGGGAGTGCCTTTTCTGATGCGTGAATCGGGTTCAGGGATTCGAGCACAGATAGAGCAAGTGTTTCATGATATGGGTTATGAACCGAATGTGCGCATGGTGTTAGGATCAAACGAGGCCATTCGTATGGGCGTGCTCTCTGGATTGGGTATTTCGGTTGTTTCGATGCATACTGTGAGGGAAGAGCTGAAACGTCGCGAATTACGCATTCTGCCTATTCGCGGTTTTCCAGTTGAACGTTACTGGTATTTGGTTTGGCCTAAAGGAAAAGCTTTGTCACTGTCGACAGCGCGCTTTGTTGAAACCTTGCGTTTTCAAGCT
Source organism: uncultured Francisella sp. (assembly GCA_964646525.1). GTDB lineage: Bacteria > Pseudomonadota > Gammaproteobacteria > Thiomicrospirales > Thiomicrospiraceae. The sequence goes on from CAZYER010000011.1 coordinate 15,667, forward strand.
ATGGCTTTAGATGCCACCATCAAACCCTTGCTGGCACGTGTCCGCCGCGAACAGGAACAGGTCGCTAAAGAAGATTGATGCTAATTTAGATGGCTATGCAGATGTTTGATCATATTGTACAAGCCATTAGCTCGACTGGGTGAGAGATGTTGCATTAAGCCAATCTTGCCTAAGAAGTCTAAAGGCGTGGTTAAAATTTCTTCTTTAGTACGCCCATTATAAACCCACAAGAGTAAGGCAATCATACCAGCGACAATGGTAGCGTCGCTTTTAGCACGAAGATAATAACGACCGTCTTCGCCATCAATTTTTAACCAAACCTGAGATTGGCAACCATGAATTTGATTGGCTTCAGTTTGCCAAGCTTCATCGAATGTTGGTAGCTTCTTCCCTAGGTCTATTAGATACTGATAACGGTCTTTCCAATCGTTAAAAAAGGCAAAACGTTCAACCAATTGTTCAATCGTTGTTTGAATATCATCTTTTGGTGGGGTGTTCACAGCATTATCCATTGGTGTCTTAAAACCCTAAAGGGATGGGGGCTTGGGGGAAGGGGTACTGTTAAAAAACAATGACTCTGGCACTCGCCCCTTCCACCAGAAATAAAATAAGTCTGGGAACGCCTAAAACGCCATAAAATGGCTTTTTAGGGGTGTCCCATTGTCTTAATTGCTCAGCTAGGCTACATTATACGCTGAATGAAAAACGCGTGCCACGCGTGAAATGACAGAACAAAAAAGAGGAAATGAAAAAAATGGGTAACACCGATTCAGTGTTAGGTTTGCAGCGTCGTCAATTGCTTAAAGGTGCGTTAGCAATGTCTGCGGGTGTGGTTGGTTTTTCTGTAATTAAGCCAGTTTATTCAGCCGATGACATGGTGATTAAAGGTCCACGCGTTCCCGATGTTAAACCGAGCAAGGTATCTGCTCGTTGTCATGTTATTATCGCTAAAGATCCAGAGCCAACACCAGAAAACCAAGGTATGTTTTCGAACATGGGTTTCATTATCACGCAAAAGGGAGTTGTGGTTTACGATTCGGGTGGCTCGGTACAAATTGGTGAAATGTTGATTCGTCAAATTAAGAAAATGACAGACAAGCCAGTTGTGAAGGTTTTTAACTCTCATATGCATGGTGACCATTGGTTGGGCAATCATGCTTTTGTACAAGAGTGGCCAAATGTAGAAATTTACGCACACGAAAATATGCATAAGGCAATGAAAGAGGGCGTGGGTGAGTTTTGGGTTAATATGCAAGCACGTGCCACCAATAATGCAACAGCGGGCACCGTAATCACTGCGCCTAATCAAGTGTTGAAAGGTGGTGAAGTGTTCGATATGGGTGACACCTTGTTGCGCGTGCACTACTACGGTAAGTGTCATACCGATTCGGATATTTGTTTAGAAGTGACGGCCGATAAAACGGTTTATGCTGGTGATATGGTGATGACTGGACGTGTTGCCCATATGGATGATGGTACTTACGTTGGCTCAATTGAAGGTATCAAAAAGTTAAAAGCGGATACACAGGCGACGAATTACGTACAAGGTCATTACAAGTTTGGTCCTAAGCAGGCTGACATCTATTTAGAATTTTTGGAAACACTTTATGGATCTGTCGTTGAATTTCAAAAGAAAGGCATTGGTGCCAGTGACATGAAGGACAAGGTACTACCTAAGTTGAAAAAATATCGTGATTGGAAGGGCTTTGATGGCGTGATTGGTCGTTATATTGCACTAGCTTATACTGAAGCGGAAGCTAATAACTTCTGACCTGTATTGATTTAGGTGTTAATAAAAAACCACTCCGTTGTGAGTGGTTTTTTTATGAGTTGGTATCGTGTTTGAAAATGAAAAGCCCACCAATTTAGCGGGCTTTTCAACAAGCTAACTCGTAAAATGATTAGCTTATAGTCAGTAACTTATTTCCAAAGAATCTTGTAGTCACTGTTAATGGCCATTTGAGACAATTGAGCTTCAGCTAATTCATTTGCTTCTTTAGCTTTTTTCATGGCCGCTTTTTCGTCGCCTTTTTTCAATGCTTGTTCGCCTTCAAATAGAGCAACATCGACTAAGGTTAACTTGCGACCGCTTTCATTGAAAGCTTTGCCCGCTTCTGTTTTAGGGTCATACTTGGTTTTAACACCTGCAGAAGTCCAAGCGTAGCCTGCTTTCATAGCTTTGGCATTTTTTTCCATCGCTGTTTTAGCTGCTTCGTCGAATGCTGCATTACCTGTGCCTTTAGCAGTGTTACCAGTGGTTGCACAGCCAGTCAGTAGTGCAAGAGATAGAAGTGTTGTTAATGTGAGCGTTTTTGTCATTATCTTTTCTCCGGTGAGGGGGTTGGTCTTACCAGGCAATTTGCCCAGAAGCGTGTTGAATTATATAATGGTCGTCATGTGTGCATGCAATACCCAAATACAAATAACAGGTGTTATTTTACGGTAGATTGACCCAGCAGGCAGAAAAAGTTTTTTATCACGTCATAATCATAATTAATTAGGTGAGCCAATATGCGAATTCTTGAAGAAGCCCTGACTTTTGACGATGTGTTGTTGGTGCCAGCACACTCAACGGTTTTACCGAAAGATGTTAGTTTGGCGACGCAGCTAACACGCAACATTACCTTGAATGTGCCCTTTATTTCGGCAGCGATGGATACTGTGACCGAAGCGCGTTTGGCGATTGCACTAGCGCAAGAGGGTGGCATTGGTATCATTCATAAAAATATGACGGTACAACAACAAGCGGCTGAAGTGGCTAAAGTTAAAAAGTATGAAAGTGGTGTGATTCGTGATCCCATCACTGTTTCTTCCACCGCAACGATTGCAGAGGTGAAGGCCATTACGCTGCAAGCCAATATTTCGGGTATGCCGGTGGTGGACAATGGTGAATTGGTCGGTATTGTGACAGGGCGTGATTTGCGCTTTGAAAAAAATACGTCAGCTGCGGTTTCAACGGTTATGACACCGAAGGAAAGATTGGTTACGGTTCCTGAAGGTACTTCGCGTGAGCAAGTGCTGGATTTATTGCATCATCATCGTATTGAGCGTGTATTGGTTGTGAATGCGCAAGGTAAGCTTAGTGGTATGATTACCGTTAAAGATATCCGTAAAGCGCGTGACTATCCCAACGCGTGTAAAGATGATCAAGGTCGTTTACGCGTCGGTGCTGCGGTGGGGGCAGGCGAGGGTACGGATGTGCGGGTTGCCGCGCTCGTTGAAGCTGGCGTTGACGTACTAATCGTCGATACGGCTCATGGTCACTCGCAAGGTGTGATTGATCGGGTACGTTGGGTAAAAGATCATTTCCCACAGGTTCAAGTGATTGGCGGCAATATTGCAACGGCTGAAGCAGCCTTGGCGTTAGTAGAAGCAGGTGCAGATGCGGTTAAAGTAGGCATTGGTCCAGGTTCGATTTGTACCACGCGTATCGTTGCGGGTGTTGGTGTGCCGCAAATTTCAGCGGTGGCGAATGTGGCCAAGGCGTTAGAGGGTACAGGCGTGCCGTTAATTGCCGATGGCGGTATTCGCTACTCTGGCGATGTGGCTAAGGCGTTAGCAGCCGGTGCTTACTGTGTCATGTTAGGTTCAATGTTCGCTGGTACCGATGAAGCACCGGGCGAAATTGAATACTACCAGGGTCGTGCTTATAAAAACTATCGTGGTATGGGTTCGTTAGGTGCGATGGCGCAAACGCAAGGCTCATCAGATCGTTATTTTCAATCAACCAATGCGGAAGATAAGCTCGTGCCAGAAGGTATTGAGGGACGTTTGCCTTATAAAGGTCCATTAGCGCCCATTCTTCACCAAATGTCGGGTGGCTTACGTGCCAGCATGGGCTATACCGGTTGTGCGACCATTGAACAGATGCGTACCAAGCCTTTCTTTGTGCGCATTACCAATGCGGGTATTGTCGAGAGTCATGTGCATGATGTAACGATCACCAAAGAAGCCCCTAACTATAGGGTCTAAACCTACTGCGCAATGCGATTACGTTGTTGCGCGGTGCTCGAACTGCGTCATGTACTCAGTGTACACTCCTTGTTCTGTGCGCCGCTCGCCTCGTACTCATCATTGCTCGTAACGGTTTTAGTCATTTAAGGAAAAAAAATGTCTTCGCAAAACATTCATGACGATAAAATTCTCGTTCTCGATTTTGGTTCACAATACACGCAATTGATCGCGCGTCGTGTGCGCGAGATTGGTGTGTTTACTGAAATTCATCCCTGTGATGTGGATGATGCCTTTATTCGTGCTTATGGTGCTAAGGGTGTTATTCTGTCGGGTGGTCCAGAGTCGGCCTATGCAGAAGATACCTTGAAAGCGCCGCAAGCGGTGTTTGAGTTGGGCGTGCCCGTACTGGGTATTTGCTATGGTATGCAAACGATGGCGCAACAGTTGGGCGGTAAAGTTGAGCCAGCCGATGCGCACGAATATGGTCATGCCAAAGTACGTGCGCGTGGTCATACCCTGTTGCTCAAGGATATTGAGGATGAAGTGACCCCTGAAGGCTATGGCTTGCTCGATGTGTGGATGAGTCACGGTGATCAAGTGGTGACCATGCCTGAAGGCTTTAAGTTGATGGCCAGCACGGATACCTGTCCCATTGCGGGTATGGCCGATGAAGCGCGCCGTTTTTATGCTGTACAGTTTCATCCTGAAGTGACGCATTCAAAACAAGGTGGTCGCATTTTAGAACGCTTTGTTGCCGATATTTGTGGTTGTGCCAAGTTATGGGATACCAAACACATTATCGAAGACCAGATTGCGCGTGTGCGCGAGTTGGTGGGTTCGGATGCTGTGATGTTGGGGCTTTCTGGTGGTGTTGATTCCTCGGTCGTAGCGGCATTATTGCATAAAGCGATTGGCGATCAGCTTACTTGTGTGTTCGTCGATCATGGGCTGTTGCGTCATCAAGAAGGCGATGCTGTGATGGCGATGTTTGCACAAAATATGGGCATTAAAGTCATTCGTGTCGATGCCACTGAACAATTTATGACGGCGCTGGCGGGTGAATCGGATCCCGAGGCGAAACGTAAAATCATTGGTCGTGAGTTTATTAACGTTTTTGAAGCGCAAGCGCGTGCTATGGCCGCTTCAGGAGTTAAATGGTTAGCGCAAGGCACTATTTATCCCGATGTCATTGAGTCGGCTGGGACGAAAAACGGCAAGGCCAAAGTTATTAAGTCGCATCATAATGTGGGTGGCTTGCCTGACGATCTTGCCTTTAAGTTGGTTGAGCCGTTGCGCGAGTTATTCAAAGATGAAGTGCGTAAGTTAGGTGTTGAATTGGGCTTGCCCTACAATATGGTTTATCGTCATCCTTTCCCAGGTCCGGGATTGGGTGTTCGTATTTTGGGTGAAATTAAGCAGGAATATGCTGATATTTTGCGTTTAGCGGATCATATCTTCATTGAAGAGCTACATAACAGCGGTTGGTACGATAAGGTATCACAAGCCTTTGTTGTCTTTTTGCCTGTGAAATCGGTGGGTGTTGTGGGTGACTTCCGTCGTTATGACTACGTGGTGTCCTTGCGTGCGGTCGAAACCATCGACTTTATGACGGCTCGTTGGGCGCATTTGCCTTATGAATTGCTAGAGAAAGTATCGGGACGTATCATCAATGAAATTCCACGTATTTCGCGCGTGGTGTATGATGTTTCCAGTAAGCCGCCCGCTACCATTGAATGGGAGTAAATCTGATTGCGTGGTCATCGGGCTTCGTTGCTCGAACAGCGTCCTGTACTAGTGTGCAGTCCTTGTTCTGCGCGCCTTGCGCCTCGCCATTTTGTCCGCTCATGACGGTTTTATTGAGATGATTTTGATTACTCATCCATCTTTCATTGGTTTATCAGCCCCCCCTGATTTGGATCAGGCGGGGGTTGATGCTTTCTGGATGGAGCGTGCTTTGGCATTGGCTCAACAGGCAGAAAGTTTAGGAGAGGTGCCCGTTGGTGCCTTGGTGGTGATTGATGATGTGTGTATTGCCGAAGCGTTTAATCAACCGATTAGTCAATCCGATCCGACAGCCCATGCAGAGATGCTTGCTTTGCGTGAAGCGGCAAAAAAACTACAAAATTATCGTTTGGTTAATGCCACCCTTTATGTCACACTGGAGCCATGTACCATGTGTGCCGGAGCCATGATTCATGCTCGCGTACAGCGTGTGGTCTATGCCACTAATGAGCCCAGAACGGGTGCGGCAGGTTCGGTATTTAATGTGTTGCAGAACGATCAATTGAATCATCGTTGCGAGGTGCATTCAGGGCTAATGGCTGATCAGGCGAGTGAACAGTTGCGACGGTTTTTTAAGGCGAGACGCTAAATCAATGAATACACCAGGGAAAAATACTCATGAGTAGAACAGATGCAAAAATCGATTGATCCCAGTGATAACCTCATGTCGATCAAAATTTTGCCGGGTGAGTTTTATGTGACTCAGCAAAATGAGAAGATTGAGACAGTGTTGGGTTCTTGTATTTCGGCTTGTGTGCGTGATCCTGTCGCAGGTGTTGGCGGAATGAATCATTTTATGTTGCCCGTCGAAAAACAGTCTTGTGCCGTTCGTGCTGAATTGGCCGATGCCAATCGTTATGGCAACTATGCCATGGAAAATATGGTCAATGCCTTGTTAAAATTGGGCGCACAACGTAAACGGCTTGAGTTTAAAATTTTTGGCGGCGGTCGTATCATGAGTCAAATGACCAATGTGGGTTGGTACAATATTGGTTTTACTTTCGACTACTTGTATACCGAGGGATTTCGCATTGTGTCACAAGATATCGGCGATATCTATCCGCGCAAAGTTGTTTTTTATCCGACAACGGGACGTGTCAGAGTCCGTAAGTTGAATGCCATGCATACGCAGACATTGGTGGATCAAGAAATACAGTATCGTCATAATGTGGATAGTAAGCCAGTTGAAGGTGATATTGAGCTTTTTTAGCAACTTAAATCACGTATAATGATTGGCAATTAAAGGTTTCAACAAAAGGAAGCATAGATTCATGTCAGTGCCAGAAGTAAAGCATGCATTAGAGTGGAAAGAGTTATCTCAAACGATTATGACTCTAAACTTGTCTATCGCCCAAATTGATTTGTCGATGACCGAAGGTAGTTATTCGATAGATACCTTGATTGACACCTTCAACTTCATGCGTGAAGGTTTGGATCAACTGAGTCAATCGGTGCTCAATGATGAAGTAGAAGATATCGCTGAATTGAAGGCGCGTTTATTGCAAGAAAGTCAGATGTTATCAGAGAAGGTGACTGCCAGTATTGTCGCTTTCCAGTTTTATGACAAGCTCAGTCAGCGTTTACAACATGTTTCTAAAAGCCTTTCCAGTCTTTCTGATATTATTTCGCATGAAGATCGTACCGTTGATGAAAGTACTTGGAATAACTTTCGCGAAAAAATGGCTAAATATGCGGCTATGCGCGAAGAGTACGAACTTTACGAGTTGATTTTCACGCAAGGGCTGAGCGGAGATCAGGCCATTGAGGTCATGAAGAATCGTATGAGAGAGCGTATGGAAGCACGCAAGAATCAACCCATGGATGATGATATCGAGTTGTTCTAAGTGTTGCTAATTGATTGCCATAGGTGTTTAAGTCGGACACCTGTGGCTTGATAAATTAGAAAAGCTCTGCACAATACAAGTGGATAGGGGTGTGGGGGAAGGGATGCACTAAAACAACATCTAACGGATTGAATTATGCCCTTCCATCCACCCAAATAATAGAAATATGAAGTCTGAATAAGAAGCGCAGCGCCTTATTCAGACCTTCCTTAGAGCGCGACTTCGTCCGTTTCGCCGGTGCGGATGCGAATGACTTGTTCTAATGCGGTGACAAAAATCTTACCGTCACCAATCTTGCCAGTTTGTGCGGCTCCCATGATGGCTTCAATGACCCCTTCCACCTGATCCTCTTTAACACCCACCTCTAGTTTCAGTTTAGGCAAAAAGTCGACCACATACTCTGCGCCACGATACATTTCGGTATGACCTTTTTGACGACCAAAGCCTTTAACTTCAGTAACCGTCATGCCATGTACGCCCATATCGGCTAGGGCATCGCGGACATCATCTAATTTAAAGGGTTTAATAATGGCAGTGACGAGTTTCATAATCCATGTTCCTTATAAAATGTTTTGAATAGACCTTAAGCGCTGGCGTAATCAATCACGTCATCGTTGGTTTCGTTAGCTGATTGCACTGTTGTATCTGCATTGTCGCCCATTTGGCCGATGCTCGCAATCGCTTGTCCCATTAACACACAGGTGTCATCATGCTGAGTCAAACCTTGGGTTTGATTAGCAGGTAGCAGCATCACCACGGTAGATCCCATATTGAATCGACCAATTTCTTGACCTTTAGCAAAGTGCAATGATTGATCCGTGTAGTCCCAATATTTTAGGCTGGTTCCATAATCGGGAGTGATTTTTCCTTGCCAAACGGTTTCCATGCTACCAACGAAAATAGCACCTACCATCACCAATACTATTGGGCCAATTGCTGTTTCAAATGATAGAACCAAGCGTTCGTTACGTGCGAAGAGATCGGGAACCATGCGTACCGTGGCTGGGTTTACGGCAAACAAATCACCGGGAACATAGGTCATGCTCAGTAATTTGCCATCCATTGGCATGTGAATACGATGGTAGTCTTTTGGGCTTAAATAAACCACGGCAAAGTCGCCGTTATAAAAAGACTTAGCTAAAGTAATATCACCACCCAATAAGGCTTCAACGCTGTAATCATAGCCTTTGGCTTGAATGAGTTGGTTATGTTTTAGAGTACCTGCTTGACTAATCTTGCCATCAGCTGGGCTAACAATAGAGTTTGTATTGGCATCGATAGGACGGGCGTCGGCGGCTAAACTGCGCGTAAAGAAGTCATTCACGCTGCGGTAATCTTCGATAGCAGTGCGTTCTGCTTCTGCTAAGTTCACACCATAAACTTTCACCAGTTGTTTGATAATAAATTGACTAAACCAAGGGGTTTCACGATTCATTAGCCAATGCATGATTGTCGATAAAAAGTGTTTTGGGACAAGGTATTGCCAAAAAGTTTTGAAAAAGTCGGTCATGAAAGCGGCTCTTATCGATGAAAATAACAATAGTAATATATTATCACGCCTGATGCAGCCCGTGGCGCTTCTATATTTTGTATAATGGCATTTATTTTTTGCATTGTGTACAGGGTGTGGATGATGTCGTCAAACAAGTCGTCGATTAACAAGGTGGTTTTGGCTTATTCTGGTGGTTTAGATACATCAATTATTTTGCGTTGGCTGCAAGAAGAGTACAACTGTGAAGTTGTGACTTTTACTGCTGATATTGGTCAGGGTGAAGAAGTTGAACCAGCGCGCGCTAAAGCCATCAAAATGGGTATTAAACCTGAGAATATTTTTATCGACGATTTGCGCGAAGAGTTTGTGCGCGATTTCGTCTTTCCGATGTTCCGCGCCAACACCATTTACGAAGGGGAGTACCTATTAGGTACGTCGATTGCGCGTCCACTGATTGCTAAACGTCTGATTGATATTGCGCGTCAAACGGGAGCTGATGCCATTTCGCACGGTGCTACTGGTAAGGGTAACGATCAGGTGCGTTTTGAATTAGGTGCTTATGCGCTAATGCCAGAGGTTAAAGTGATTGCTCCTTGGCGTGAATGGGATTTGAACTCTCGCGAGAAACTGATGGCTTATGCTGCCGAGCACGACATTCCCATTGATTTTAATAAGGGCAAGAAGTCACCTTATTCAATGGATGCCAACTTGTTGCATATCTCGTATGAGGGTGGTGTATTAGAAGACCCAGCGGCTGAGCATGAAGAAGGTATGTGGCGTTGGTCAGTTTCTCCTGAAAAAGCGCCAGACACAGCAACGGTGATTGATATTACTTTTGAAAAGGGTGATCCTGTGGCTTTGAATGGTGAGCGTTTGTCTCCTGCGACTATGCTCGAAACACTCAATAAGTTGGGTGGTGCTAACGGTATTGGGCGTTTGGACTTAGTTGAAAACCGTTATGTCGGTATGAAGTCCCGTGGGTGTTATGAAACCCCAGGTGGTACGATTTTACTGCGCGCGCATCGTGCCATTGAATCGATTACCCTAGATAAAGGTTCAGCGCATTTGAAAGATGAGTTAATGCCGCGATATGCCGAGCTGATTTACAACGGCTATTGGTGGAGTCCAGAGCGTTTGATGTTGCAAGCAGCGATTGATGCTAGCCAAGCTCACGTTAACGGTAATGTGCGTTTGAAACTCTACAAAGGCAATGTCATTGTCTTAGGTCGTTCTTCAAGCGAAAGCTTATTTGATGCAGCCATTGCGACCTTTGATGATGATGCGGGTGCTTACAATCAGAAAGATGCAGAAGGCTTTATTCGTTTGAATGCCTTGCGTTTGCGTTTGGCTGCGCGTAAGCATGGACCGATTCGTTAAACCTTTCGGCTACTGGTTAGCCGTTGGTTGGGGTAGTGGGCTGATAAAGCCTGCTCCCGGCACTTGGGGCTCCCTTGCGGGAGCTCTTGTCTTTTGGGGTTTGCTGTCGCTATCCGAAGGGTTAACTTGGGCTTTGCTGTTGCTTGGTACGGCCTTTGGTGCATGGGTGTGTCGTATTGGTGGCGAGCGTTTGGGCGAGGTGGATCATGGCAGTATTGTTTGGGATGAGATTGTTGCCATGGGTTGGCTTTTAGCTGTAATCGAGCTAAGTTATGAACTCAGTTGGATGAATGTCGCTTTGGCTTTGTTGCTATTTCGTGTGTTTGATATTCTCAAGCCATTTCCAATTAATCGAGTTGATGCATGGCATACGCCGTGGGGCGTGATGTTGGATGATCTATTAGCTTTTGCTTATGCGGTCATTTGTTTTTTTAGCTTGATGTACCTTATAAGCTAAATTACAATTTACGCATTAAAATAAGTAATCAGAGAGAAGTTTTCCATGTTCATTTCATGTGATGAAACAAAAAAGCTCATTAAAGAGCGTAATGCTCAATTCGTTGATGTGCGTACACCAGAAGAATTTATGTCGAGTCAGTTACCTGGTGCGAAAAATATTCCGCTGCATGTTATTGAAGATCAGTGTGATGCTGCTCTCGATAAGTCTCGTCCTGTGGTGGTTTTTTGCCGTTCGGGTCAGCGTAGCCAAATGGCGTTGCAAATTCTGAAATCGAAAGGGTTTTCAGAGGTCTATAATATGGGTTCTTATATGGCTTGGAACCAGTGCTAAACTGGCTGAAGTCTTAATCTTCATCGTTGCTGCGCATACTCTAACTGCGTCATGTAGTGATCTACACTCCTCGTCCTGCGTCGCTTGTGCCTTGAATATTAAGACTTCGCTGCGTTTAGAAAACTAAACTGGCTGCAAAGTTTAACCTTTCATACAACCCCAGTATCATGCTGGGGTTTGTTGTTTGCGCGCTAAGTTGAGCATTAAGGCGATGAGGATGGCGCCTAATAATAAGCTCAGTAAAATAATCAGTGAAATAACGTCAACACTGCCAATAACCAATCCATAGATACTGACAGCAACAAACATAGCCACATTTTCCCATAAGTTTTGTACTGCTAGGGCACGCCCCGTTCCCATGTGTGTTTGTCCATGATGTTGTAAGGCGGCATTGAGTGGCACAATAAACCAACCACCAGCGGCACCAATCGCAATTAACAGTAGCACGGCTAATGACAGATTGGTGGTGTAGGCAAGCGCAAATAAGAGGGGGCTAAGTAGTAGTCCACCAACTAGTGCATGCATCAGTTGATGGTGTTTTAAACGCCAAGCGGCAAAGCCAGCGCCGATCATAATACCAATGGATACCATGCCCATTAAGGTGGCAGGTAGTTGATTGTCTTCGACCAGTAGCGCAACTGGAACCCAGGCAAAGAGCATCAGGCGTAGTGCACTGCCAGTTGCCCAAAAGGTGCTGGTGCCAATCAGTGTGGTGCGTGCTTGTGGATGCTGCCATAAGGCTTTGACTTGGTGCACAAAGGTAGCTAAGAGTTGACCTAGGTTTTCACCTTGATAAGGGCGTTCGGCCACCAGTTTGGGAATGCCTAAATTGAGTAGGGCTGCTAGCATATAAACGCCCATTAACAGCCAAAGACTGGCCGTGACGGACCAATCTGCTAAAAAACCACCGATAACCACACCTAAGAGTATTGCCACTAGCGTGCTACCTTCCATCCAAGCATTGGCCTTAACCAATTGTTCAGAGCTAACTAACTGTGACAGAATGCCGTACTTCGCAGGCGAATAGATAGCTGCGCCAATCCCCACTAAGGCATAACCCCATAGCGGATAAACGTCTAAGATCAGACTAGCAGCACCGATTAGTTTTAAGCCATTGCCCAGCATCATGACGCGACCTTTAGCATGGCTATCGGCAAAAACACCAACAAAGGGTGCCAGCAAGATAAAGGGCAGTACAAAAACCGCTTGTAACCAAGGGATTTGTTGACTTTGATCCATGCTTTTAAGCAGTGCGATAGCTGTAATAAGGAGAGCATTGTCGGCAAAAGCAGAGCAAAATTGGGCGCTGTAAACAGCGAGTAGTGGGCGTGGTGTTGATAACATATTCTTGGTAAAAATGAATGAAAGACGTATTATTATGCCCTTTATTGATGCTGGAGTGGCAAAATTGACTTGCCAAGTCTTTCCCGAAGCTTATAGCGCGCAATTGGCTGATAAGGTCGAGCGTGTTAAGGAATTATTAAATCTGTCAGAGTCTGTTGCGTTAACAGTGGCTGAATCGGCAACCAGCCACTATCGTATGCGTGCCGAATTTCGCGTCTGGCACAAAGGCGATGAGTGGTTTTATGCCATGTTTAATGTGCAGAATAAGCGCCCAGTCTTTATTGAGCAATGTCCGATGGTGCATGAAGCTATTGCGACCTTAATGCAGCCTTTGCGGTCTCAATTATTAGCTAATGCTTTGCTGTCGCATAAGCTATATGCTATCGATTTTATGGCCAGTTCCGATGGTGAAGTGTTGGTGACACTGATTTACAAAACGCCACTAACAGATGAATGGCAGCAAGCTGCAGCGTCTTTGTCTTTGCCGGAAAACGTGATGCTGATGGGACGCTCGCGTGGTAAGAAGCACGTGTTGGTTCGCGATTATGTCGAAGAGTCTTTGCAACTGGCTTCTGGCGCAGGTATTCGTTTGCGCCATGTTGAAAATGCCTTTAGTCAGCCCAATGCGGGTATCAATCAGCAAATGCTAGATTGGGTGGATGATTTTTGGCAAAGCCAACCGCGAGCCTCGGCTTTATTAGAATTGTATGGTGGCGCGGGTAATTTTACTTGGGTATTGGCTCAGCACGCTGATGCTGTGGTAATGACCGAGTTATCGACTCAAGCCGTTGCGGCGGCACAGCAGGCTTTTGAGCAAGCGGGGCTCAGTCATGTGTCAATTGCTGCTATGGATAGTGCGGCGGTATCGGCTGCGCTGTCAGAGAGTTCAGATGTTGGTACTCAGTTAAGCTGGCAGGGTCGAGTGTATGACTTTGCTGGTATTTTAGTTGACCCGCCGCGTGCCGGTTTAGATGAGTTGACTAGGGCATTAACTCAGCGCTTTGATACCATTGTTTATATTTCGTGCAATCCAGAAACTTTGGCCAGAGATATCGCCAGTTGGCAGGACACACATGAGCTGACTCGTGCGGCGGTATTTGATCAGTTCCCTTATACCCATCATATTGAAGTCGGTGTGGTGTTACAGCGAAAGTGAGTGCTGTTTGTTAAGCTTTCGGTTAGAATAAATGGCGTAAAAATAGATGTGTCATTGACTAGAGGATTGTCAAAATGTGTAATGTCGGATTGGTTGATCGTATCTTTCGTGGCGTGTTGGGTTTTGCCTTAATTATTTTTGCGCTTTATGGTGTTGAATGGGGCTGGTTAGGCTTAATTCCATTGGCTACGGCGTTTATGGGTTTTTGTCCTGCTTATACCCTAGTAGGTATGAATACGGGGTGTAAAGCTGGCGAATCGCAAGCTTAATTGTTTATAGCTTTAAAAAGCGGTCTTTTAGACCGCTTTTTGCTTTTCGAGTCTTTGATGTTGCCGAGGTGTGTGGCTTGTTACAAAAAATCCTGAAAGGTGCCGCGACCGTAGGTAGCATGACGTTGATCTCGCGTGTGTTGGGTTTTGTGCGCGATATGATTATTGCGCGAGTGTTTGGTGCTTCTGCCGAAGCAGATGCTTTCTTTGTTGCGTTTAAAATTCCTAATTTTTTCCGACGACTAACGGCTGAAGGGGCTTTTTCGCAAGCTTTTGTACCGGTGCTTTCCGATGTGCGACATAAGGCTGGTGAAGATGAAGCTCACCGCTTATTAGATGCGGTTTGGACGCGATTAGCACTCTTCTTAGTGGTGCTGACGTTACTAGGTATGTTGTTTGCTGAGCCATTAATGTGGTTATTTGCCCCCGGTTTTGCTGATGATGCGCGTATGCCGATGGCAGTGGATATGTTGCGTATTACCTTTCCATATTTGTTGTTTATTTCTCTCACCGCCATGTTAGCTGCGGTATTAAATACCTATGAGCGTTATTGGGAGCCTGCGTTTAATCCGGTTTGGTTAAATGTAGCGATGATTGCATCGGCGCTATTGCTCGCTCCATTCTTGGATATTCCCGCTATGAGTTTGGCGTGGGGGGTGTTAATCGCAGGCATGATTCAATTGGCGTGGGTGTGGTGGGCGCTGACGCCCGTTGGTTGGCGACCCCGTTGGTCATTAGCTAAGCACGATGGTGTTGGGCGGGTATTACGTAATATGGCACCGGCTTTATTAGGGGTGAGTGTCGCGCAGATTAATCTTTTGGTTTCGACGATTCTTGCCTCTTTTTTGATTGCGGGCAGTGTTTCTTGGCTTTACTATGCTGATCGGCTGTTAGAGTTCCCAGTGGGTATTTTGGGCGTTGCTTTGGCAACCGTGGTGTTGCCTGGACTTTCTAAAGCACGTTCGGCACAAGACTGGTCTGCCTATAATCGAACCTTAGATATTGCCTTGCGTTTGATTTGGGTGATTGGTTTGCCGGCGACGGTAGCGCTGGCGTTATTGGCTGAACCCTTGATGTTTACCTTGTTTGCCTATGGTGCTTTTACCGCGGATGATGCGCGTTTTGCTGGTCAGGCATTAACGGCTTATGGTGTCGGTTTGCTGGGATTTTTAGCGGTTAAAGTGTTAGCCCCTGCATTTTATGCGCGTGAGGAAATGCGCTGGCCTGTGAAGATTTCTATCGTGGCGTTGCTGGTGAATTTGATACTGGCATTGTCACTGATTCAGCCTTTGGCACATATTGGGCTGGCGCTGGCGGTGAGCATTTCGGCTTTAGTGAATGCGGGCTTGCTGTGGTGGGTATTACGACGCCAAGACTATTATCGCCCCGAAGCGGGCTGGTTACGTCTCGTGCTGCAAAGCCTCATAGCGGCGGTATTAATGGGTCTTTTATTAATGTGGTTGCCTGGATATTGGTTACCTAACTGGGCATTAGCAACAGGGTGGGAGCGTGCTGGCGTGCTGTGTTTATTAGTCATGGCTGGGGTTTTAAGCTACGCATTCTCTTTATTGCTTTTCGGCATGCGTAAACGCCATTGGGTGAATATGAGCTAATGGCGAGTTGATATATTAGTGTTTGCTGATATAATAATTGTCTCTTCGCATTAATAGCGTAGTACGCAAATATTATCAGTAAGTAAGGAAGAATAAGTATGTTGCGTCGTTCGTTTGTGTTGGGTTTGTTAATTGCTGTTCATGTCAAATTAAAAAAGCCGCACTGATTTTGTGCGGTTTTTTTTACAATGGCGGAAGGGAAGGGATTCGAACCCTCGATAGGGTTTTAGCCTATACACGCTTTCCAGGCGAGCCCATTCAACCACTCTGGCACCCTTCCAATAGGCGTATTATAGCAGATTAAGCGCCTAAAGTTTGACTCGTTGTAGGCTAAACAGCCAAGTCGATTTGCTGTACGCTGCCAGCACGACCATCTTCAAACAAAAACACACCCGCTTGTTTTAACTGTCCTTGTAATTGATTATCGGCGGTTTTGTAGTCAAAGGGTGCATCGATGCCACGACTATAAATTGCCCCAATCCCCAGCTTGGCAATCGCAGTTAAACTTTGCGAGCCGTCGCTGTTGGGCTGCCAAATTTGCAATTGTGAAAAGATTTTGTCGCCTTCATCAATCCAGCCATTACCGTCTTCATCCAGTTGCGCTAATTCGGAAAAGCCATTACCGCTGTTGGGTCCAAACAATTCGCTGCCATCGTCAATTTTACCGTTGCCATTGCGGTCGAGTGCTAAGTAGCCACTACCAGCCGCTAATTGAGTGATGGACTCCATGCCAGCTTCTTGCTTGACTAAATCAAACTCAACTTTGTTTAAAGTGAGTTGGGCGGGTTTCCCTCCAAAGTTGATGACAAGCGGGTCTTTTAACGCCGCACTGGCTCGCACTTCTAAACTGCTTTCGCTGTAATAGCTGCGTGACAATGCCAGTGACAAGTTAAAGTTAATCGAACGACCGTCAGCGGTGGTGACCGCGCCTTGCATACCGACCGAAAGGCTTTCCATTTCAGCATAGCGATGCTGCTCTTCATAGATGATTCCCCATTCCTGTCCTGTTGGGGGATTATTTTGGGCTGTCATGGGTTGAGTTTTAGGGGGTGTGGGTGCGCTGAATGCATCGGTTTTAGGCTGCATATCCGCTTCGGAAAACAGCTTAATTTTGACCGTTCTGCCCGACATCCATGCCATTAATGATTCAATCGCTTGCTTCATTTTGAGCAGTTCGGGCGAGAGCTTGCTGTCTTCATCTACCGCTTCTGTCGCCGTGTTGCTGGTTGGTTGAATGGCTAAGACACTCTGCGCTAGGGCTTTAGGCGTTAGCTTGGCTTGTTCGGGCTGACTTGAGTTAGCTGGTGGCTCTTTCCAGAGGGTTAAACTGGCTTGTTGTTGGTGAACGCTGGCACGCAGATGTGCCGATTGCATCGAAATGCTACCCGATTGAACGATCATGACTTTGCCCTCCCAGGCGATGTGTGTTGCATTGATTTGAACGCAACGATGCTTTTTTAAGATTTTATTTAATCGGCTTATCGGCGTTGGTATGAAAAAGTTTAATAACAATTTGGCTGACAAATTTGTGCTAACTGTGGCATGATAAGGTTGTTGTTCAAAAGGGGCGCATTATGCACCAAGAAATTTTAGAGACGATGGAGACAGCGATTGCCTTGATTGATCGAGACAGGGTCATTCGTTACATGAATCCTGCTGGTGCTGCACTATTGGGTGTGAGTCCTAAGCGTATTGTCGGCACACCCCTAGCGTCGCTGATTAACGAAGTGGACTTACAACTGCTCACACATCAAGGGCAAACCGCCCTAACCTTGCACGATATTTGCATGATGCGCGCCGATCAAAAACAGGTGCAAATGACTTGTACCCTTAGTCCGATTGAAATTCCCTTGGCAGGTTGGGTGCTGGAAATAATTCCGATGAGTCGTTTTGAACGTATTACGCAAGAGGCGGCTCTGTGGTCTCAGTACGAAGCGAGTAGTTTATTGGCACGAACCTTGGCGCATGAAATTAAAAACCCTTTGGCAGGCATTTCTGGATCAGCGCAGCTGTTGGGGCGTCAGCTCACCAGTCCTAAACAGCGTGAGTTTGTCGATGTGATTGTGCGAGAAACCACCCGATTGAATACATTGCTAGATCAAATGTTGGGCGGTAATCAAAGTGTTCATTGGGTTCAGCACAATATTCACGCAGTTTTGGAACATGTCGTCAGTGTCGTGCGCGGTCAGTTGCCGTCTAACGTGCAGATTGTGAAAGATTATGACCCTAGTTTGCCCGAATTGGTAATGGATTTTGACCGTTTGGTACAAGTGTTTTTGAACTTAGTGCGTAATGCCATTCAAGCCATGCCATACGGTGGTCAAGTAGTCATTCGTACCCGTGTTGCACACAAAATGACGCTGGGTAATCGCTTACATCCCTTGGTGTTAGTGGTGGAAGTGACTGATACGGGGGTTGGTATTCCTCCCGAACTGATGGATGCGATTTTTTTACCTATGATTACCAATAAAGATGAAGGTACAGGCTTGGGTCTGCCGATTGCACAAACGATTGTACATCAACACGATGGCCTGATTTTGGTGGAGAGCCAGCCAGGACATACGCAATTCCGTGTGTTTTTACCCTTAACCAATCGTCATGTGAACCAAGGAAACGAAGATGTCTGAAACAATTGCAGAAGTGTGGGTGGTGGATGATGATGCCTCTATTCGTTGGGTGTTGGATCAGGCTTTAACAGAAAAACCCTGGAAAGTACGCGTATTTGAGTCTTCCAAGCAAGCCTTAGCGACGATTCAAGAAATGGTACCAACGGTGTTGGTGTGTGATATTCGTATGCCCGATGTCGATGGCTTGACGCTGATGAAAGCGGCGCATACGCAAGACCCTAATTTGCCAGTTATTTTAATGACAGCCTTCGCTAATTTGGATGCGGCAGTATCAGCATACCAGGGCGGTGCATTTGAATACTTGCCTAAGCCTTTTGATATTGATGAAGCCTTGTCACTGATTGAACGCGCCATTGCGAAACGCATTAATGTGCGTAAGCGTCGCGAAAAAGATACGGAAAAACAGCCGTTGAACATTATTGGTTCTGCTCCTGCCATGCAAGAGGTGTTTCGCGTCATGGGACGGGTCGCTCCTTTAGATGTAACGGTACTGATTAATGGCGAAACGGGAACGGGCAAAGAATTGATTGCTAAGGCGTTGCACGAGTTATCTCCGCGCAAAGACAAGCCATTTGTCGCTATTAATACTGCCGCTATTCCGCGCGATTTATTAGAATCTGAGTTGTTTGGTCATGAAAAAGGGGCTTTTACGGGCGCATTAACGCAACGATCGGGGCGCTTCGAGCAGGCTGACGGCGGTACGCTGTTTCTCGATGAAATTGGTGATATGCCGATTGAATTGCAAACCCGTTTATTACGGGTACTGAACGACGGTAGTTTCTATCGTGTCGGTGGTCATGATCCGCTGCATGCAGATGTGCGTATTTTGGCCGCAACCCATCAACCGATGGATAAGTTGGTTAAGGAAGGGCGTTTTCGTGAAGACTTGCTCTATCGGTTAAATATTATTCGTATTCAGATTCCTGCGTTGCGCGAGCGTCGTGAAGATATTCCCTTGCTGTTGCGTTTTTACATGAAAACGGAAGCGAAAACCCTACGTGTGGAAGAGAAAACGCTGTCGGCTGAAGTAGAAAAATATTTGTCTCAGTTAGAGTGGGCAGGGAATATTCGTCAGTTGCGTAGCGTGTGTATTTGGCTAACCGTTATGACTCCTGGCAAAGTGGTGAGCATGGATGATTTACCATTGGAGCTGAATCAGGCGCATCAATCGGCGCAAGCACCCGCCACTAGTTTGGATTGGGAAACGCCGTTACGCCTCTATGCTCGCCAATTTTTACAGCAAGGCAAAAGTAATTTACATGGTGAAGCCGAGCAGCTGTTTGAAAAGGTATTGATTGAGGAAGCCTTGGCATTTACCCGTTTTCATCGACAAGAAACCGCAGCTTTGTTGGGTTGGGGACGTAATACGCTCACCCGTAAATCGCAAGCGTTAGGCATCGACGAATGATTGCTGAGCTGGTGACCTGGTTGACCACGCGTTGCGCACCTCAAGCGCGTCAGTTGGGTTATTTGTATGAAGCCATTTCCATGCGCGAGCGAGTGAAACGCTGTGAATCCAGTTGGCGCGCGCATTTAACTCAGGCTAGTCAGTTTGCTCAGTCCTGCATCGAACAACAGCCGACGGGTGGCATTGCTTTAGTGTTGGGTTCTGGGTTGGGCTTGGATATTCCGCAACAGGCATTACTGAATCATTTTGATGAAGTCTGGTTAGTGGATATGGTGCATTTGCGTTCTACACGTAAAGCTTGGCAAGGTTCGGCTAAGGTGCGTTTTATTGAAGCGGATGTGACGGAGGTGTTAGCCTCTGTAACGCGGGGTGAGTTATTGCCGTCACATCCCCAGCGTTGGTTAGACAATGCGGATATTCGCTTTGTTTTATCAGCTAATATTTTGGGGCAATTACCCGTTCTGCCCTTAGCTTGGTTAGAAAAACATTATCCCTTTAAAGACGAAAAGAGTCTGGATGAATGGTCACAACAGTTGTTGCAGGCGCATTTAGATTATCTGCGCGCTTTTACGCACAAAGGAGTTAGGGTTTGCTTAATCGCAGATTTGGAATGGCATTATGCCGAATCGAATCAAGTAAGAGAAGTTGTTGATGCTTGGCGTGGTTTGGAGCAGCCACCACCCGATGCCCGTTGGGAATGGCGTATCGCGCCACGTGGTGAGATGGGACTGAATCGAACCCAAACCAATTGGGTTGGTGGTTGGTGTTGGCGGGATTAAGAGCGACTCGCCACCTGATAGGCTATTAGTAACAACGCCACCACACCAAGCACCATCATAATAAAAGGTAGGTCTGATAAATTCTTGCGTTTAATTGTAGCATATAATAACCCTCATTTTTCCGTGTTTAGGAATCCGCATGTCTACCCCTGAAATTGAACAAACCCGTGCTTGGGTAGAAAGAGTCGTTGTTGGCTTGAATCTGTGTCCTTTTGCCAAACCCGTGGTGGATGCAGGGCGTGTGCATTATCAAGTCAGTGAAGCGCGTTCGGCTAAAGCCTTATTTAAAGATTTTACCGATGCCCTGTGGGAGTTGAAAGAAAAGGACATGGGTGAACGGGAAACCACACTACTCATTGCCCCTTGGACGATGCATGACTTTCTTGATTTTAATGACTTTATTGGTGTGTGTGAGGATGCTATTGCCGATTTAGAACTGGATGATGAGTTTCAGGTGGCGTATTTTCACCCTGCGTTTCAGTTCGATGGCACGCAAGCCGATGACGTCGAAAACTATACCAATCGCGCCCCTTATCCGACCTTACACTTGTTGCGTGAAGCGAGTATTGACCGAGCCGTTGCTTCCATTCCCAATACCGATGTGGTCTATGAAAATAACATCAAAACCTTACAGAAAATAGGCATCGATGGCTTGCGTGCGCTAGGAGTGACGGTGTGATTTCCTTTCGCAATCTCAGTTACTATCGTGGTGATCAACAACTGGTTAAAGACGCTAACCTGACCATTAATAACGGTTGGAAGGTGGGTTTTGTCGGTCATAACGGCACAGGAAAGTCTAGCTTATTTGCTTTATTGTTGGGTGAATTTTTGCCCGATGCAGGTGATGCGGTGGTCGCTAAAGAGTGGCGTATTGCCCACATGGCGCAAGAAGTCGAAGCCTTAGAACAGTCGGCATTAGATTATGTGTTAGATGGCGATACCGCTTTACGCAGTGTGGAGCAGAGCTTAGCCACTGCTGATGAACATACCGACCCGATGCAACTGGCACATTGGCACGAAGCCTTTGATAGCATGCACGGCTATTCAGCCAAACCCAAAGCACAGGCCTTATTGGCGGGATTGGGCTTTAAGCAAAGTCAACTACATCAACCCGTACATAGCTTTTCAGGTGGTTGGCGTATTCGATTAAATTTAGCGCGAACGCTGTATCAACCTTCCGAATTGCTGTTGCTCGATGAGCCGACCAACCACTTAGACTTAGAAACGGTATTGTGGCTGCAAGATTTTCTTAAAGCCTACCCGGGCACATTACTACTCATTTCGCACGACCGTGACTTTCTCGATGCTGTTTGTAGCCATACCTTGCACGTCCATCAGCAACAGCTCACGCTTTATACGGGCAATTATTCGGCCTTCGAGCGTCAACGAGCTGAGCGTCTGGCACTGGAACAGTCCATGTATGTGAAGCAACAAGCACAACGCGCACATTTAGAAGATTTTGTCCGTCGTTTTCGTGCCAAAGCCACCAAAGCCAAGCAAGCACAAAGTCGCTTAAAAGCGCTAGAACGTATGCCGATGGTACAATTAGCTCATGCCGACTCGCCATTTAGCTTCAGCTTGCTGGCTAGCGACAAGCTGTCTAGCCCACTAATGACGCTGAAATTTGCCGATTTAGGGCATGGTGATAAAACCATTCTTAATAAGGTGAATTTCTCTTTGTTGCCGGGCATGCGTATTGGCTTATTAGGTCCGAACGGGGCAGGAAAATCGACGCTGATTAAAACGCTAACGGGTGAGTTACGCCAACTAACGGGTAAGCGTCTGGTCGGTGATCATTTAACCATTGGCTATTTTTCGCAACATCAAACCGAAGCCTTAGATGCACAAGCATCACCTTTATTGCATTTACAACGTTTATCGCCTGACACCAAAGAACAAGTGCATCGGGATTTTTTGGGCGGCTTTGGCTTTGCTGGCGATGCTGCCTTAGCCACAGTAGGTAACTTTTCGGGCGGTGAAAAAGCCCGTTTAGCACTGGCGCTTTTGGCATGGCAAAGACCGAATTTATTATTACTCGATGAACCCACCAACCACTTAGATTTAGACATGCGCGAAGCTTTGGTGGTGGCTTTGCAAGAATTTGCTGGCGCAATGGTGTTGGTGTCGCATGATCGTCACTTGTTATCCAGCTGTGTCGATGAGTTTTGGTTGGTGGCTGATGGTCAAGTACAGCCTTATGATGGTGATTTAGAAGACTATGCTGACTGGCTCAAGCAACGTCAAAGTCAAGAAAAAGCCTTAGCGAACGCGCAAGCGCAACAAGAAAATCCCAAAACTGAGTTGAGGGTCGATAAAAAACAAGACCGTAAAGAAGCGGCCGAACAACGTGAACGAGAGCGCCCTTTAAGGCAAGCATTGCAAAAACTCGAAAAACAAATGGATAAGCTGTCTGCTGAATTGGCAGAAGTAGAAAGTCGATTAGCTGATGCGTCTATCTATGAAACTGAGAAAAAAACGCAGCTACAACAGGCCTTACAGCAGCAAGCTAGCCTTAAAATTCGCTTAACACAAGTCGAGGAACAATGGCTAGAAACACAAGATGCGTTAGAGAGTTTGTAAGCCAGCTAGACAATTGATTGATCTTGTGTGATTTTAGTAGCAAAGGTTACTAAAAGGTGACTTCTTATGTCGCGCGTTAAGATTCAATACATTTATCTACAGATTAAGGTCGGCGTGCATTTCATTTCATTGCATTGCTGATCATGTGTCTATACTTGAATTCGATTGGCGATGAATATCGACACTATGTACCATCACGTTGATCAATGCTTGTACTGGGCGAAGACAGAGGGAAGAAATTGTCTTGTGATGTATGAACAAACGGGTTGATCAAGTCTACTGTTTTGAAAAGATAATTTGTGACAGATTTGTCATAAATAAAATTTTAGTTTTGATAGAATAAACTTATATCAACAACCGAAAGGAGTCTTCATGAACAATCGATCGCACCATAAAAAACCTGTGTGGGCTTATGTCGCTGCATTATTGTTATTGGCGGCTTTAACCTACGTTCAGTCGCATTTTTTTGCCTCTCACGACACGCAACTTGATTCAACGCAAGCAACGCACCACTTGACCCATTAAGCTCACGCTCTCACTGCTGGCTTTCTGTTATGATTCCAAGTTGCTGTGAATTTAATGGAAAGTGACCATGCATCAATCCCTCACCTTCGATCCTGAACTGATTAAAAAATATGACCGTGTCGGGCCGAGATATACCTCTTACCCGACAGCGGTACAATTCCAAGAATCCTTTAATAATGCCGACTATCAGCAAGCGATTGCACGCTCGAACCAGAGTGATCGGTTGCTTTCCCTTTATGCACACATTCCGTTTTGCAATACGGCCTGCTTTTATTGTGCTTGCAATAAAATCCCGACGCGAGATCGTTCTCGTGCTGCGCCTTATTTAGAGCGCCTCTATCACGAAATGGCTATGCAATCTCAGTTGTTCGATCGCTCACGAGTGGTCGATCAGTTGCACTTGGGGGGTGGTACGCCTACGTTTATCAGTAATGATGAGATGAAAGAACTGATGGATCAGTTTCGTACTCACTTTAACTTGCGAGATGATGACGAAGGCGAGTATTCCATTGAAATTGATCCGCGCGAAGCCGATGCAGGTACGGTGAAGTTGTTACGTGAGTTGGGTTTTAACCGCATGAGCCTCGGTGTACAAGACTTTGATCCAGCAGTGCAAAAAGCGGTGAACCGTATTCAAAGCAAGGCGGAAACCTTTGAAGTGATGCAAGCGGCACGCGACTATGGATTCAAGTCGATTAATGTCGACTTAATTTACGGTTTGCCACTACAAAATGAAGCTGGTTTTATTCGTACCGTTGATCAAGTGCTCGAAGCTAGCCCTGATCGTGTAACGGTTTTCAATTATGCGCATTTGCCCAGCATGTTCCCAGCACAAAAGCGCATGAATGAATCTGATATGCCCAATGGCGATACGAAATTGCGCATGCTGGCCATGACCGTTGAGCACCTGCAAGCGGCGGGTTATGTGTACATTGGTATGGATCACTTTGCCAAACCCGATGATGAATTGACGATTGCGCAACGCCAGGGTAAGTTGTATCGTAATTTTCAAGGCTACTCGACCCACGCCGACTGTGACTTGGTTGCTTTAGGTTCAACCAGCATTTCGATGGTGGACAATGTTTATGCACAAAACCTGCGTGGCTTAGAAGATTATACCGCACGTATTGATGCTAACGAGTTGGCCATTTTTCGTGGTGTGGCGCTAACGCGCGACGATGAAATTCGTCGTGCCATTATTATGCGCCTCATGTGTGATTTTGCCTTAGACTTTGTTGAGTTTGGCAAAGTTTGGGGTATTGATGGAATGGCTTATTTTGCCTTGGAGCGTGAGCTGTTGAAGGAGTTTGTTGCCGATGGTTTATTGATCATGCAAGGGTCTCGCTTAGAAGTACAACCGGTGGGACGTATGATGGTGCGAACCATGGCCATGCTATTTGATGTTTATAACCGTGAAAAGGCAACAGGCAAGTTCTCGAAGATTATTTAAGGAAAGATCCTTTATGAATGCTAAGGTATTGGTGGTAGAAGATCAGTTGATTATTCAAACTATTCTAAAAGAGCAATTAACCATGCTGGGCTGTCATGTAGAGGTTGCTTCTACAGGTTCTGAAGCCATTAGTAAGGCTAAAACGGGCGATTTTCAACTCATTTTTATGGATTATTGTTTGCCAGACATGGATGGTCCTGATGTGACCAAGGTCTTACGTGAAGCGGGTATTGCAACACCGATTGTGGCGATGACAGGTAATGATGATAATGAAAGCCGACAAGTTTGTCGGGCATCTGGTATGAATGGTTTCTTAGCCAAACC
>CAZYER010000012.1:0-17728 GCA_964646525.1 uncultured Francisella sp.
ATCTTATTGAATTTAATGACCATATTTTACCATTCTTTAGCTAATTTTCCGCAAACAAGCGATGTAATTGGATAGCATCTTGCGCTATCCAAGGCTTTGTTTTAATGGTTTTGCATTAAACTCGTTTGGCAAAAGAACACCCTGCACAATAATATTAATTCAATAGTTTGATCATAGCATAAAATTAGAAGTATTAAATGGGTCTTTATGCATGAAATTACCTTGTTGTTTTCTGGTCTGAAATGAACCGTTCAGTTTGTATTGTTTGGTTGGTGGACTGAGTCGCTAAGCTGAAAAAATTCATGCTATCGCGCAACCGATTGGCTTGTTCGCTAAGGTGTTGAGCTGCGGCCGTTGTTTCCTCTACTAACGCCGCATTTTGTTGAGTAACGTCATCAATTTGTGCGATAGCGGCACGTACTTGATCAATGCCTTCACTTTGTTCATGAGAAACTTTGGCGATCTCATCAATCATACCAGCGACATTGGCAACAGCTGCCGTGATGTCTTGTAACATAGCTCCGGACTTGTCTGCTAAATTAGTGCCGACTTCGATGCGATTTACGCTGTCTTGAATGAGTGTTTTAATGTCCTTGGCAGCACTCGCCGATTTTTGTGCTAGCGCTCTCACTTCACCCGCAACGACAGCAAAGCCTCGTCCATGTTCTCCTGCTCTGGCAGCTTCTACCGCGGCATTTAGAGCTAATAAATTAGTTTGGAAAGCAATGCCATCAATTAAGGTAACAATGTCAGCAATTTTGCTACTCGAAACACGGATGGACTGCATAGCGGCAATGGTTTCTTGCATTACCGACGCGCCTGCAAGCGATTGTTCTCTTACCGCTAAGGCAAGATCAGCAACATTGCGCGCATTGGCCGTATTGCTTTGTACTTCGTGAGCCATTTCATCCATGGTTGTGGTGGTTTTTTCTAGTGCAACAGCCTGCTTATGTACGCGGTCGGAAAGATCATAAGCACCTTGAGAGACTTGCATGGCTTCTTCATTAACAATGGCGGAAATTTCGATGGCTTGTTCTACTGCTTGCTTAATTTGTTCTATCGACAGTGATAGTGCTTGCTGAAGTTCTAAAAATTGTCCCTGATACTGGACCGAGTTTGTTAGTGTTTGTGTTAAGTCGCCTTTTGATTGTGCTTCCATCACAATGACAATGGCGTTAATAACCTGATCAATGGTATCCATGGCATGATTGACTTTGTCTTTCATCAGCTTCAGGCTGCCTTGTGCTTCGGCACCAATGCGGGCGCTAAAGTTAGCCATGTCCATTTCAGTCATCACACGGTTAATTTCTTCCACTACGGCATGAATGGAGCCTAGCCCTTTTTCTACCATATAACGGAAGCCTTCGGGTACGCGAGCATCCATTTTGACGTCGAACCTACCTTGTTCAAGGCTGTGCATGACCTGTTCCAGTTCCCGCATCATGAAGGCGACGCTTTGCGCAGAACCATTCACGCCGAGTTGAAGGTCTTGCATGTCTCCGTTGTACTCCCCCTGCATACGTTGAGAAAAGTCGGCTTGTGCAATAGCACTCACCACACGTCGAGCTTCTTTCATGCCTTCGTCGAGGTGTACAAAAACGCCTTGTATGTGAGCGAGCATGATGGCAATTTCGTCACGATGATGAACGTTCATGCGTTCGTTTAATCGACCTGTGCTGGCAATGCGTTCAGCCCAAGTTTGCGCTGCGTGTAAACTAGAGGCGATGATGCGAATACTATAAAATGCCAACGAAAAACCGATGATAATGGCTACGAGAACAATGGATTGCAAGATCAGGTTCATGCGTTCAGTGAGTGCCTCAGCAGTTTGCTGTAGGTTTTGTACACGCTCACTGACTTTAACACCAATCATTTCTGCCATTGGGCGAGCATTCATCAACAGAGGTTCGGTTTGTTGTTGAAAGTGTGTGTAGGCATCTGTAAATCGGTTTTCTTTCATCAGTGCAATGATGTCCAATAAGCCAACTTTGAGGTATTCACCGCGTACTAATTGAAAAAGCTCCGTTTCCTCTTTCACGATTTGAGCAGTTTGGGTGTTGAGGTAGTTAGTCCAATTTTCATTGATGAGTTCAACGTTGGTTTTAATTTGGTCATAATAGAGTTCGACCGGAAAGTAGTGTGCTGCTGCTAACGTGGGATTAGCAGGGTCGTATTGGAGTGCGTAGAGTACTTGTGATTGATTGGATTCCATGAGACGGCTGATGTTGCCAACAGCTTGAGAGGCAATCACGGCATCCGCAATTTCATCCATCATGGCTTTTTGTTGTGACGATGAAAACCAGTTAATGCTGGCGGCGATGGTTAAGGCAGACAAAAACAATCCCACCAACAGCCAAAATCTACCCTTTATTGACACGGTATTATCCTCATATTGTGACGTTTCTTTATTTCTTTAAGTATGACCCGACACCCTTACACCAAATTTGATTTTGTTAGGCTTCAAAACTAGGCTGAAAGGTGTTATTCGTTTTATGAGGTCATTATAGCGTGATTGGGGTGGTTTAGTGTTTAGCTTTTGTTACTCCACAGTGCGCGTTGCTTTTGCAATAGTTGTTCATGCGTTTCAACATGATTTGGGTCTTTCGGAATGCAGTCGATAGGACAGGCTTCAACGCATTGAGGTTTGTCGTAGAAGCCGACACATTCAGTACAGCGATTAGGGTCGATAACATAAACTTTAGCGCCCACCGAAATAGCCTCGTTCGGGCATTCGGGTAGGCACATATCGCAATTAATGCAGTCTTTGGTAATGATAAGCGCCATGTTAACTAACTGAACTGACGTACCAATAAGCCCATTTGTAGTGCGCTGCTTTCTACCAATGCTGGGAAGTGATGACGCGGGATTTGCATGACATGACCACTACCTGAGGCGACTTCGATCGGTTTGCCATTTTTGTTGTCGAGCATATCACGCAACACAAAAGTATGGGGTGAATGACCCGGCATGAGCAAAGCAAGGGTATCGCCTACGGTAAAGCGATTTTTCACATCAATGATAATGTGAGAGTCAGAAATGTCGATCACTTCACCAGCAAACTGCTCGTGTGTTAACACACTGCTACCGGTATCGTAGTTTTGTGTGTCTTCGGGGGCGCGATGACGACGTAAGAAGCCTTCTGTATAGCCCCGATTGGCTAAGCCATCTAGCTCGCGTAGCCATTGCGGATCAAAACCTTTACCCGCATGGGCGGCGTCAATCGCAGCACGGTAGGTGGCAGCCGTACGGGCAACATAATAGTGTGATTTAGTACGACCTTCAATTTTGAGTGAATGCACGCCAATATCAATCAAGCGTTGAACCTGTTCAATCGCACGCAGGTCTTTCGAGTTCATGATGTAAGTGCCATGTTCGTCTTCAAAGGCGGGCATGAGCTCACCAGGTCGATTGGCTTCTTCTAGTAAAAAGATTTCATCCCGAGCAGTGCGATCTTCCAGTGGCGTTAAACTATCGGAACTGCCGCATCCGCCCGAGCCGCAACTTCCGCTGTTCATGGCAATCGGTTGACTGTTCAGTGCTTTGGGGTCGAAAGTGATTAGGTCACCTTCGGGAGTTTCTTTGGCCTGATGGGCATCGTATTTCCAACGACACGCATTGGTACAAGCGCCTTGATTGGGGTCGCGCTTGTTCATATAGCCAGAAAGTAAGCAACGACCCGAGTAAGCAATGCACAAGGCACCATGCACAAAGACTTCTAATTCTATATCAGGCACGGCTTGGCGAATTTCGGCAATTTCTTCCACCGACAGTTCGCGTGAGAGAATGGCGCGGGTTAGTCCTTGCTGACGCCAAAACTTGACTGATGCCCAGTTGACGGCGTTGGCCTGTACCGATAAGTGAATGTCTATGTGAGGGTAGGCTTCACGTACCAACATGATTAAGCCTGGGTCAGACATAATGAGCGCATCGGGTTTGAGGTCGATCACTTCTTTCATGTCTTGCACAAAGGTTTTTAATTTTGAATTGTGCGGTGAAATATTCACTACCACATAGAGTTTTTTACCTTGGGAATGGGCTTCATGAATGCCAGTGGCAAGCGCCTCTAGATCAAATTCATTATTGCGAACACGCAACGAGTAACGGGGTTGACCAGCATAAACGGCATCGGCACCGTAGGCATAGGCGTAACGAAGACTTTTTAATGAGCCCGCAGGAGAAAGCAATTCAGTCGATAGCATGATGTTTTCTATGGTTTTTATAGTAATATTACTTATTGTACCTGAATATGCCCCGTTACTGTAGGTTTGAGTATTTATTTTATAGAAGCCATTGCTAATAATCTTGTGGTTTAACCAGTTAGAGGGCATAATTTCAACACCATTAAATGGTCTGTTAATGGCAATTTTTTAGGATTGATACATGAATATGCTCAGATTAACCCCAGCTATTTTTACTGACCTGTTGATTTATATGGTCGTATTTGGTTTGTTGATGGGGCTGGCGTTTCCAACCATGATGACGTGGCTTGGCTTTGATGCTGATAGTGTTTACACCTTGAAGATTTTTATGGCATCTATGTTCGCTGGCGTTGTCATGGGCGCTATCAACTTTTTTTGGGTGAATGTAACGGTTCGTCCTCATCTGCGTTTATTGGCGGATCGTATGAAAGGGATTGAATCGGTTTTGAAACATACCATTCAACAGGAAGACTGGTCAGCAGCTTGCCAAAATCGTACCTGTTTTATTGATGAAAACTCCAACGATGAAATTGGAGCCTCAGCGCAATCGTTCAATGCACTGTTACGCGCTCTGGTTAAGTCGCACGATATAGAAACAACCTTAAAAGAATTAAGTCACACCCTGTCTAGCTCGTTAGAGCTTTCGGAAATGGGTGAGGCATCTTTACGTATGATGACCTCTCGCACCAATTCGAGTGCTGGCTGTTTGTTTATTGAAGATAAAGGACGCTTAGGTTTAGTGGCTAATTTGGGTATTCAAAACACCGTTAAGCTCTCTAAAGATCCTTTTGTGCTTTACTGTATGGATGTTGGGCGTTTGGAACGCATTTCTTTGCCAGAAGATATAGAAGTGAATGCCCTACTAACCAGTTTTCGCCCCAAAGAAATGTTGGTGATGCCGATTCTTTATAAAGAAAAGTCACAAGGCGTGCTGATTTTGGCGAGTGCCACGGGTTACAGTGAAGATGATTTGGTGCTGATTAACCTGTTTGGGCAAGGGTTGGGTATGGCTATGTCGAATGCGCAAACCCATGACCGTTTGCAAGACTTAGCGGCGATGGATCCGCTCACCGATATTTACAATCGTCGTTTTGGATTAAACCGTTTGCGCGAGGAGTTTCAACGAGCGCAACGAAGCCAATTACCTTTGGCGGTGGTGATGATTGATTTAGACCATTTCAAACACATCAATGATACCTATGGTCATCTAATGGGTGATAGGGTATTGATTGAAGTGAGTAACCTAGTCCGAAATGCGCTGCGCGATGAAGACATTCTCGTTCGTTATGGTGGCGAAGAAATGTTGATGGTGCTGCCAGGTGCGGATTTGCAAACGGGTATTTCGATTGCAGATCGCGTGAGACGCTTAATCGAAGATGTGCAGTTAAATGACGATAAAGGCAAGCGTTTACCGATTACGGCCAGCATGGGAGTGAGTGCGATTCCTCGCGCGTTTACTGAAAACGAGCTGCAACTCATTAAAGCGGCTGATGATGCGCTTTATCAAGCTAAGGCTGCTGGTCGAAATCGAGTGTCGAGTACACTCTAATGGCGCTAAAAGTGATATGCAACCAATGTTTTCAGCGTTACCGCTCTGCTTGGTTTGTGGGTGTTGTGTTCGCTTTGCTGATTGTTTTTGGCTTGATATGGCGTGGTTTGTATTTACATTTTTTTGAGGATCAAATTAAGCAACATCAGGTAACGGAAAATTTAATTGTTAAAAGCAACTATATTGAAAAACTGATTATATCTGCACGCAATCGCTCCGTCATCGTGTCACAAATGCTGTTTCTTAAAAATAACAAAGACCAGAGGTTTGCTGATTTAGTGCAGCGATTTGAACGCGAAGCGGTGGTGATTACTGAATTGCGTCAGGCTTATTTTAGTATTGCTGATGATTATGAAAAGCAATTGTTAAATCAGCATTATGAATTGGCTAGTGTTAATCGGGTACAACAAGACTATTTATTAACCTTGTTGCAAGAGGGTGAGTATGAGCAGGCAATCCAAGAGTATACCGAGATCAGCCTGCCTATTCTGGAGAATGCTTTGGCATTATTAGATGCTTTGCATGCCTACATAGCGCAACAGCGTGAAATTAATAAGCAGCGTATAGACGCAGATAGCAACATATTAATGCACATGTTGCAGGCTTCAACAGCCTTTTACTTAATCTTTCTGTTCGCGATGGCGGTGTTTGTGATACAACGCTTGGTAAAATTGAGTCGAGTGCAGGAAGAGTTGCAAGCACAATTAAGTGATCAGTTGGTCGTAAAAACCGTCGCTTATGAGCAAGCTGATAAAGAGTTAGTTCGATTAGCGCATTTTGATGTGGTTACCAATTTGTATAATCGTCGTTATTTTGAGCATTGTTTGCAAGATTCGCTCCGTGAATGCAATTCGTTTTCTTTGTTGCTGATCGATTTAGATAACTTTAAGTGGTTTAATGACACCCTAGGACATGCTGTGGGTGATGAATTGCTTAACCGTTTTGCACATCAACTGCAAGCAGTAGATTCACCTATCGCTGAGGGGATTGTTGCTCGTGTAGGAGGTGATGAGTTTGCCATTATTTTAGCAGATACCAGCCCAGAAGAAGAGCAGGAGGTCATTCGTTTCTTATTAGCGAGTATTGCCGAGTTAGATGAGCATTATGGTCCGGCGAAAGCCTTAAATGCGAGTATTGGCATTGCGCGCTTTCCAGATCATGCCCAAGCGGGTGATTTGCTCATGCGTTTTGCTGATGTGGCGATGTATCAGGCAAAAGCACTGGGTAAAGGTCGCGCCGTGGTGTTCGATACTAACCTATTACAGGCAATGTACGATGAGTTAGATCTGGAGCAGGCGTTAAAGCAAGCTTTGCAAGAAGAGCAACTTCAAGTTTTCTATCAAGCCCAATATCGTTTATCTGATTTGCAATTGTCTGGTGTAGAGGCGCTGATGCGTTGGCAACGCTTTGGTCAATGGGTGTCGCCTGCTTTACTCATCCCTTTGGCTGAAAAAACGGGGCATATTCATGCATTGGGCTTACAAATACTAGAAAAAGTCTTGGTGGATATTCAACGTTGGGATGCGCAATCTCAGCATGTGCCTAAGGTGGCCGTTAATGTGTCGCCAGTGCAAATGCGTTTAGAACATAGTTACGCTGAATTACTTGGTCGTATCGATGCCAGTGGTGTCGATAGCACGCGTATTGAAGTGGAAATTACGGAAAATGCTTTTGCCGATAGTGAGGTTTGTTTTAGCTTTATTCAGCATTTGGCACAGCGCCAGATACGTATTGCCTTGGATGATTTCGGTACAGGCTATTCATCGCTTTCTCAAATCACCAAATTAAATATTGATACCTTAAAAATTGATCAGTCGTTTGTTTCCCAGTTAGAACACAGTGAAAAAATTCGTGTGTTGGTAAAGACCATTATTCAAATGGGGCATGGCTTGGGATTGACCCTGTTGGCAGAAGGGATTGAAACTCAGGCACAGTATGAGCTGTTGAAGGAGTGGGGCTGTGATGAAGGGCAGGGTTATTTGTTTGCGCGTCCCGTTCCTGCCGATCAATTTTCTTTCGAATCTCCGACGCTCTGTTAATCGATGGCATGAATTTGATAGCAGGGGTGATAAGGCTTATCACCTAGTTTCATGCGCTTCTGTTCGATAAAAACGCTGAGCAGAGCATCGATGGCGTGCATAATACTGGCGTCACCTTTCAATTGAAAGGGGCCGTGTTGTTGTACAGCCCTGAGTCCGCTGGCTTTCACATTGCCCGCAACAATACCAGAGAAGGCTTTGCGTAATTGGCTGGCTAACAGATGAGTGGCTTGGTTGGCACTTAAGTTGAGCTGCGCCATATTGTCATGCGTGGGTTCAAATGGGCACTGTAATTCCCACGGAATATTCAGTTGCCAGTTGAAGTAATAGGCATCACTGTTTGCTTTTCGCTGAGCACGTACTTGCTGTAGGGCGGTTAAACAGCTTTGAGCTACCGTTTCAGCGCCATCAATAGCCAGGGTTATTTTTTGCCAAGTTGCACAGCCTAGTGTGCTGGTAATAAAGGTTTCAATGGCAGAAAAATAGGCTTCACTGCCACGCGGTCCAGTCAGAATAAGGGGTAATTCAATGTGCTGATTGTCGGGGTGCATCAGGATGCTGAGTAGATAGAGCAATTCTTCCATGGTGCCAGCACCACCGGGAAAAATGACAATGCCGTGTCCTAAGCGCACAAAGGCTTCGAGTCGTTTTTCAATGTCGGGCATAATGACCAATTCATTCACCACCGCATTTGGGGCTTCAGCGGCGATAATACCTGGTTCGGTAATACCAATGTAGCGTGCGCTGGCGGTCGTGCGCTGTTTACCGTGAGCAACGGCAGCGCCTTTCATCGGGCCTTTCATGGCACCCGGACCACAGCCAGTACATATATCAATGCCTCTTAGCCCCAGCTCATAACCGACAAATTTGCTGTAATCATACTCATAACGCGAAATAGCATGACCACCCCAGCAGACAATAATGTTGGGCGAAAGATTGGGCTTGAGCAGTTGTGCGTTGCGTAATTGGTGAAAAACAACATTGGTAATACTCGATGAGTCATTCCAATTAAACAATCCTGAAGCGCGCAATTCGTTTTTGGTGTAAATCAAGTCGCGTACGACGGCAAACAAATGCTCTTTCAGTCCAGTAATCAGCTCACCATTCACTAGAGAACGAGCGGGCGGGTTGGTCAGTTGCAGTTGCATGCCGCGACCGTGTGAGCGTACCTGAATGTCAAAATCGGGGTGTCGCTTAATGAGTTTGAGTCCATTGTCTTCATCATCACCAGCATTGAGTACGGCTAAGGCGCATTGGCGCAACAAGTCATTTAAGCCGTCGTCTGATTGATCACATAGCTGTTGGACTTCATAGCGAGACAAGATTTGTAGTGAGCCTTCGGGACGAATCAGGAGTTGGGTCATGGGGTGCTCCAAGTGCGTAAATGGGGTAGATTCAAGCTTGCACAAAACGCAGCCGATTACTGAGCCAGCGTTCAATCAGTGGTGCAATGCGCTCTGGTGTATGCTGTTCAATCCATTCGGCTTGCGCCAGTGCGGGCTGATGCAAACTGGCATCGCGTAATAAGTCGGCAATACGCCACTCGCTCAGCCCCGTTTGTCGTGTGCCTAGTACCTCGCCCGGACCGCGTAATTGTAAGTCGAGTTCTGCCAGTGCGAAACCGTCTTGACTGTTGCGAATGGCTTCCAGTCTTGCCTGCCCTTGTTCAGATAACGGCGGTTTGTAGAGCAAAACACAGCTGCTTTTCAGCGAGCCTCGTCCGACGCGACCACGCAGCTGATGCAGTTGCGCCAGTCCATAGCGCTCACTGTTGTCGATAATCATTAAGCTGGCATTGGGGACGTTAACGCCGACTTCAATCACCGTGGTTGCTACTAACACGTCTAAATGACCTGCCTTAAATGCCTGCATTTGTTTGTCTTTATCGCTATTGCTGAGTTGACCATGTACTAAGCCCACGCGCAACGAGGGGAAGCGCCCTTTGAGCCATTGTGCTGTGTCGTTGACGTTATGGGCTTCGATGCTTTCGCTTTCTTGCACAAAGGGGCTTACCCAATAGGCTTGTGTACCTTGCTGACAGGCTAATGCTAAGCGTTCAGCGACTTGATCTCGCCTTGCTTCGGGAATGACCACGGTTTCAATGGCTTGTCTGCCTGGTGGTCGCTCGGTTAGATTGGAGACACTTAAATCCCCGTATAAACTCATGGCGAGGGTTCGTGGGATGGGTGTGGCGGTCATGAGCAGTAAATGCGGCATTTGACTGGCGTGTGTGCCTTTGTTTTTCAGAGCCAGTCGTTGTTCAACGCCAAAACGATGTTGTTCATCGACAACCACTAGCCCGAGTTTGTGGTAGTTCACCTGCTCTTGAAATAAGGCATGGGTGCCGATCACCACTTGTAGACGGCCATCCCGTAAGTCGAGCAGTGTTTGTCGCTTTTCTGCTGCTTTGGCACTGGCGGTAAGTAGAGCGCAGCTGACTCCAAGCGACGTAAACCACTCGTTTAGGCTGCTATAAAGCTGTTCTGCCAAAATTTCTGTCGGAGCCATAATGCTGGTTTGATAACCAGCACTAGCCGCTTGCGCTGCCGCTAAAGCAGCTAATACCGTTTTACCGCTACCGACATCACCTTGTAATAACCGATGCATGGGGTGCGGCTGTTGCAGTTCTTCAGCGATGGTTGCCCAAATATGAGCTTGACCTTGGGTGAGTTGAAAGGGCAGGCGTTCAATCAGTTGTGTTACTAACGAGGTTTGTGCCACTAATGCTGGCGCTTCGCTTTGTGCAAAGGCATGACGGGCCTGTCGTGCTAACAGCTGTTGCGCGGTCAGTTCTTCTAACGCCAAACGTTGTATGGCAGGATGCTGCCCAGTGCTTAACGCAACCGCATCGCTGGGTTTGGCTAGATGTACTGCTTTTAGTGCCTCAATGAGCGTGATTTGGGTTTGGTAGAGTAACTCGCTGGGTGGTTGTTGACTGAGCCGAGCCAAGGCATCGGCTATCGCTTTACGCATCAGCGCCTGTTTGAGTGTGCCAACGCTGGGGTAAACGGCGGTGAGTCGATCGGGCAGTGGATTGGGTTTGTGTGCATCTAAGCGGGTCATCGTCGGATGCAAGAGTTCCAATTGACCCTGTATATCGCTACGTAGTTGACCAAAGACACGTACTGATTGCCCAACTTTTGGTAGGGTATGCGACCATTTTTGATAGTTCAAAAACTTCAGTTGAATCGTCTGTCCTTGCGTCTGCAAGCTCAGCAAATGAATGGGACGACGAGCTGGTATTTCTTGACTACGACTAATGATGCCTTCTAATTGCACCAGCTTGCCTGATTGGCAGTCATTAGCAGGCGTTAATTGCGTTCGATCTTCGTAGCGTAAGGGTAAATGCAGGAGCAAATCCCATAGCGTGAAAATGCCTGCTTTGTGCAGGCTATCTTCGGCAGCAGGCCCAACACCTGCCAGTTGGTTAACAGGGGTTAACAGGGCGGACATTAGTAGTTATCAAGCACCGCAATGCCGTCAGCTTCAACGAGTGCGCCTTTGGGTAAGGCAGATACTTGTACCGCAGCGCGTGCTGGGTAAGGCTGTGGGCAGTATTGCGCCATAATGCTGTTAATCAGCGCGAAATCGCCAAGGTCGGTTAAAAAAATATTTAACTTAACTAAGTCTTGTACTTTGCCACCAGCTGCTTCAATCACGGCAATGAGGTTTTTGAATACTTGATGTGCTTGTGCTTCGACGCCTTCCGCCAGTTGCATGGTGTTAGGATCTAGCCCAATTTGACCGGACAAATAAAGTGTACGAGCCGAACAAATAGCTTGTGAATAAGTGCCGATAGCGGCTGGAGCATTGGGAGTAGAAATAACGTCACGCATGATTCAGATTCCTATGTAATAGAGTTGGTTTTGATCGGTTCAGAATGGGTTAAGGCAAGTTGCTTAATGGTTTGTGCCAATAAACGTAGGGCTTCTCGACGTGAATGCGTTGGGCGAGCAATGAGTACCACGTCTCGAAAAGGTGCAGGATCTGCGAGTGGCAGAGTAACCAGTCCTTGCCATGCATTGGCAGCCGCTAAGCTGGGAAATAAGGTCACACCCATACCGCCAGCAACCATCGCCCGAATGGTTTCTAGCGAACTGCCTTCAATTAATGATTGCCAGGGGTGATCGGCGACATGAGGAATGGCGGCTAAGGCATGATCGCGGAAACAATGTCCCTGACCTAAAATAAGCAAGGGTTCGTCTTGAATATCCTTAACCGAAAGTTGCTGCTTTTGAGTGAGGGGGTGTTGCTCGGGTAGCACCGCGACAAAGGGCTCCCGATAGAGTTGCCAAGCGGTAAAGTCATCGGTTCCGGGGAAGGGTAGCGCAATGATGGCGGCATCCAGTTCGCCCTGTGTGAGCTTATGTAACAAGTCATGCGTGTAGCCTTCGGTCAGCCGCAATGGCGCTTTGGGTGCGGCATCTCGCCACGGATGGATCAGCTTAGGCAACAAATAGGGGGCGATGGTAAAAATGATGCCAAGAGACAATTCACCCTGTAATGGGTCGTTGGTTTTTACTAGGCGTAACAAGTCATCACTGCGTGCCAATATGTCTTGGGCATGTTCCACCACCAATTCACCGATGGGGGTAAATTGCAAAAACTGACGACTACGTTCGACCAGCACGACACCCAGACTATCTTCTAGGTGTTTAATGCCGGCAGATAAGGTCGATTGGGTGACATGGCAAACTTCAGCCGCGCGCGCAAAATGACGTTGCTGGTGTAATGCCATTAAATAACGTAGTTCGGTCAGTGTCATGATGATAGAATAAAACGCATAATAGGATCAGCATAGTAGAGTTGATGAAAAATGACAATGACTTCTTGGTTACTGATGGCGCTCGGCGTCTTATTCATGGCGCTGTTATTGCGTTGGTTTTTCCCCAATACGGGCGCTGGCTGTGATGGAGAATCCTGTCGCGTCGATGGAGGTCGTTAATGCCAAGTATTCATTTGATTATCATTGGCGATGAAATTTTGTCGGGTCGTCGTGCCGATAAACACTTCGAGTTTGCTCGTGACTTGCTGGCAGAGCGTCATTTAAGCTTAGCCAGTGTGCGTTATGTCGGCGATGATACCACCGAGTTGGTGAAAACCTTGCAAGAAAGCTTTGCGCGAAGTGATGTGATTACGTTTGTCTTTGGCGGTATTGGTGCAACCCCCGATGATAAAACACGTCAGGCAGCTGCCGTTGCGCTAGGGCTTCCCTTAGTGCGTCATGTGCAAGGTGTTGCCGAAATTGAAGCTCAGTTTGGTGCTGAAGCTTACCCGATTCGGGTGCGTATGGCGGACTTTCCGCAAGGATCGAGCTTAATCCCTAATCCCGTTAATCGTGTTTCGGGTTTTGCCATTAAGTCACACTATTTTATGCCCGGTTTTCCGCAAATGAGTTGGCCGATGATGCGTTGGGTGCTCGATACCCATTATCCGAGCTTGATGGGAGTATCTCAGCAGGTGTCGAGCATTTTGGTGCACGGTCAGTCTGAATCTTTGTGGGTGGAGTGGATGGATCAGTTCGAACAGCGTTTTCCGCAATTAAAGATTTACAGTCTACCTCACTTAGGGGAAGATGGTAGTCGGCATATTGAATTGGGCTGTGCGGGCGATGCAAACTTGACCCCATTGGGGTTTGCCGAGTTGTTGGCAGAAGCAGAACGAAGACAAGCGGTATTCAGCATCGTATCGGGATAAGGTGGGTATTTTTTATCGTTTTTATCATGGATTAATGGATTTTTAATTGAAAAATTCGATTAACTTATCATAAAACATTCATTAGCTTTCACCCTCGTATCGGGGTATGATTTAGCCATCAAGACAACAAAGTGGAGAGAGAAAGATGAGTACTGATATTCAACATGGATTGCAACAGGTGTTGGCAGACACCTACAGTTTAATGGCAAAAACCCATCTGTATCACTGGAATGTGACAGGTGTTGGATTCATGTCATTACATACGCAGTTTCAAGCACAGTATGAAGCCTTATTCGCTGCCGTTGATGAAATTGCCGAGCGCATACGTCAATTGGGTGAAATGGTGCATGGCGGTTTACCGACTTTTGCCAAAAACAGTCAGCTAGGATCTCCCAACGCCAGAAGTGCAGAAGAGATGTTGAAAGAGTTAGCTGAAGATCATCAAAGTATGGCTAAGTCTTTGGTTAGTTTTGCTAATGCGGCCGATGAAGCGGGAGATCGTATTACCGCTGATCTGTTAACCGTGCGTGCTGCCGATCATGACAAAACAGCATGGATGCTCAATGCACAGATTGTTCACCGTTAATTTTTATTGTTTTTCACACCAACTAGGAGTCGTTTCATATGCAACTTAAAGATATGACTGGTCAAAAAGTCCCTCAAGTTACTTTCCGTACACGTTCAGGTCATGAATGGGTTGACGTAACATCTGACGATATTTTCAAAGATAAAACGGTTATTGTTTTCTCTTTGCCGGGTGCTTACACACCAACCTGTTCTTCAACTCACTTGCCACGTTATGAAGAGTTAGCGATGGAGTTTTTTGAGCGTGGTGTGGACGACATCTATTGTTTGAGTGTTAATGATACCTTCGTTATGAATGCTTGGGCGGCTGATCAAGACTTACAG
The DNA here is from genome assembly GCA_964646525.1 of uncultured Francisella sp. GTDB lineage: Bacteria > Pseudomonadota > Gammaproteobacteria > Thiomicrospirales > Thiomicrospiraceae. The sequence goes on from CAZYER010000012.1 coordinate 14,394, forward strand.
TACGTTAAAGTCATTCCTGATGGTAACGGTGAGTTTTCTGCTGGTATGGGTCTGTTAGTTGATAAAGATAACTTGGGCTTTGGTAAGCGTTCATGGCGTTATTCAATGCTGGTTAAAAACGGCGTGATTGAAAAAATGTTCATTGAGCCAATGAAAGATGGCGACCCATTTGAAGTTTCAGACGCAGTTACTATGTTGCGTTACATGGATCCTAATGCGGCATTGCCAACCGATGCGGTGGTGATTACGCGTGATGGTTGCCCATTCTGCTACAAGGCGAAAACTATGTTAGAAGACAAGGGCATTGAGTATGTTGAATTATCTCTTGAGGCGATTGGCTTAACGTCATTACGTGCCTTGACGGGTCGTGAGACAGTACCTCAAGTGTTCTTAGATGGTAAGCACATTGGTGGTAGTGACGATTTAGAAGCATTCATGGCGGCTAAATAAGGTTTCTCTCTCTAGGGCAAACGCTCGGATCCCATCCGTTATCGGATGGGATTGCTTAAACGGTTCAAATGACAGGCACCACGTCAATTTGTTTATGCCGTTTGCCTACTTTTTATATTCATAAGCTATCTGACAGTGTAACGGTCGTCATGACTGTTGGATATCTTATGGATAGCATTCCGCAAAATCGACTCAATTAAGGAGTAATTCGCATGGATAAATTTGATGTCATCGTCGTCGGTGGTGGTTCGGGTGGTCTGTCCGTAGCCGAGCGCGCGGCAGAGTACGGCGCTAAGGTGCTGTTAATCGAGCGTGATCGTATTGGCGGCGCTTGCGTCAACCGTGGTTGTGTGCCGAAAAAAGTGTGGTGGTATGCGGCAGGTCATGCAGCGGCGCTTAAAGATGCAAAGGGTTGGGGCTTTTCGCCAACCGCTGGTGAAGATTTCGATTTTACCTTTAATTATGCTGATTTTGCTCAACGTCGTCTGAATTACACTACTGGCATTGGTGACTGGTACGGTGGCTACTTAGAAGGCAAAGGCATCACGCGTGTCGTTGGTGATGCGGTCATGGCCAGCCCGAATAGCGTTAAAGTTGGTGATGTCGAATACACAGGCGAGCGCATTGTGCTTTCGCCAGGTAGTGTGCCGATTGTGCCACCAGTGGCAGGCGCTCAGTTCGGCGGTACTTCCGACGACGTGTTCAAATGGGAAGCCATGCCCAAATCTGTGATTCTCATCGGTAGTGGTTATATTGGTGTTGAATTGGCCAGCGCCATGAAGGCTTTCGGGGTCGAAATTACCTTGGTCGATATGGTCGATAAGCCACTACCCGCCTTTGATGAAGACATTCGCGATACCTTTGTTGAGGTCTTAGAAAAAGAAGGCATTGTGTTTAAAGGCGGTGTTAAAGTCACAGCATTGAGCGAATCCAGCGACGGCGTTACAGTCACCGCTGAAGATGGTCAAAGCTGGACAGCGGAAAAAGTGATTTGGGCAGTAGGTCGTAAGCCAGCCACCGCGAGCCTAAACTTGGAAGCCGCTGGCGTAGCGACTGAGCGTGGCTTTATCACCATCGATGAATGGCAAAAAACCAGTGTTGACCACATTTTCGCAGTGGGTGATGCCACAGGTCAAATCGCGCTCACACCCGTGGCGATTGCTGCAGGTCGTCGTTTGGCCGATCGTTTGTGGGGTAATAAACCACATCGTAAGCTCGATAACAAATACGTGGCAACGGTAGTGTTTACCCATCCGCCCTTAGCGATGATTGGCTTAACCGAAGCCGCTGCCAAAGCGCAATATGGTGAAACCAACGTGAAAGTTTACAGCAGCAAATTCACGCCGATGCGTCATTTAATGTCTGTTCACCCCATGCCTGTGCATGTGAAACTGGTCTGTGCCAACGACAATGAAGAAGTGGTCGGTGTGCATTGGTTAGGTGAAGGTGCTGATGAAGGCATTCAAGGTTTCGCTATCCCAATGGGTATGGGTGCGACCAAAGCCGACTTTGATAACACCATTGCGGTGCATCCGAGTATTGCGGAAGAAATCGTCACCCTACGCTAAACTGGCTGCGCTGGCATCTAGCTTCGTTGCTTCAGTGCTCGAACAGCGTCATGTACTTTTTGTACACTCCTTGTTCTGTGCGCTTTGCGCCTCGCTATTTTGCCCGCTCGCTCAGTTTAGAAGCGCCTGCGCTGGCATCTCATCAAACCACCTTCGGTGGTTTTTTGCTTTCTAATACAGCAATCAGTGCGTTTATTTTAGCACTTAGGGTATGATAATGAGCCTTGAAGTTTGGTTATTGGGGTTAATGAGCGTGAAAAGGCAAAGACAGATGACACGATTAGGTATGTTATTGTTAAGTATCATCACATTTTCGGTCAATGCAGCTTCTTTGGGGCTAAAACCCTTATCGGAAGTCTTAATTTATCCCCAATTCGAATTACCTGCTCAGGTTATTAGTCAAAATGAGAGTCAACTCAGTGCGGAAATCAACGCCAAAATTGAACGGGTGTTGGTTCGCCCTGGCGATAGTGTTAAGTCGGGGCAATTGTTGGTTGAACTAGACTGTCGTGATTATCGACTTGAGTTAGACCGTGCGCAAGCGGCCATTAAAGAACATAAAGCCCAGCTTGCTTACAGCGAAGCACAACGTAAACGCTTTGGTCAACTCAAAGCCCAATCGCTTGCGTCGGCCAGTCAGTTGGAAGAAGCGAATGCGGATGTTGAACGTCGTTTAGCCATGCTGGCTGGATTAACCGCCCAACAAAAACAAGCGCAACAGCAAGTGGAGCGTTGTCAGATTAAGTCACCTTATCAAGGCGTGGTAAAAGCACAGCTGATGGGTATTGGTTCGCTGGCGAGCGTGGGTACGCCGTTGCTCAACTTAGTACAAACCGAAGGTGCTGAGATACAAGTAGCGGTTCCTTTATCTTTGGTAGGTAATTTGCAACGCACACCCGCACGTTTTAAAGCGAATGTGATTGATGAAATTAGCGTTAAGCTACTGCGTATCAGCAGTGCGATTGAGCCTCAAACACGCAGTGTTAACGCTTGGTATCAAACGAGTGTGCCCTTACGTATTGGCTTGGCAGGGCAGTTGCTCATTCAAGATACAACCCCGCATTTGCCTGCCCATTTATTGGTCAAACGTGGCGAGCAATATGGCTTTTTTACCCGCAGTGAGGCACAGGCAAAATTTATTGCTTTGCCGATGGCGCAAGAAGGGCGAGCCAATCCGTTGCCGCCCAGTTTGCACAATGCAAAATTGGTGGTGATTACTGAAGGCTTTCAGCGCTTAACTGATGGAGAAGCGCTACCATGATGTTACGTGCCTTAATGGGCAACAGTGTGTTAGCCAATTTGGTGTTTGTGCTGGTG
>CAZYER010000012.1:17828-39915 GCA_964646525.1 uncultured Francisella sp.
TGATTTTAGAAATCACCAGTGCCAACGCCTTTCCCACTGCGACGATTGTGTTGAAAGGGCAGGCCAATGATGAATTATTGCGTGCTACGGGCTATACGCTGCGTAAAGAATTAGAGCGCTTATCGGGTGTGGATCGGGTAGATACCATTGGCTTAGATGATCCCGAATTACAAGTCGCACTCGATATGGGAGCGCTTGCTAACCATCAGTTAACGGTGGGGAGTGTTGCCAATGCCATTAGTGCGCAGTGGCAAGATGTGGCGGCGGGCAAGCTGCTCATTGGCGGTCAGCAGTGGTTATTGCGCCATATTGGTCAAAGTGTCGAGCCTGAAGCCTTAAGCCGCCTCATCATTAGCCGAGATCAGGGTGAACTACGTTTGGGCGACATCGCTCAAGTCTATCGCAGTCGTAAAGATGCGGGTCAGCTGGTCAGTTTTAATGGTGATCCTGCGATTATGATGGCGGTGATGAAAAAAGATGCCGCGAACACCTTGCAACTGGTTGAGCGTTTGTCGACCTTTTTAGCTGATTTTAATGCGCAACAACAATCGACTGGATTAACCGCGGTATTGGCTGATGATCAAACGCTGGCGACGCGCAGCGCCATTAACACCATGGAAAGTAATGCGTTACAAGGGTTGATTCTGGTGCTGTTAGTGGCCTGGTTGTTTTTAGGTTGGCGTGTGGGTGTGTTGGTCGCTTTGGGTATTCCTTTTTCGTTGGCTGGCGCATTTATTGTGCTTTATGTCTCGGGTGAAACCCTTAATTTAACCGTGTTATTGGGCGTGATTATTGCCTTAGGTATGTTGGTTGACGATGCTGTGGTGGTGGTCGAGGCGATGACGTGGCGCATACGTCAAGGGATGTCGAGTTTGGAAGCGGCACAAGTGGCCATTGCCGAAGTCGGTTGGCCAGTGTTAGCGGCTGTGTTAACGACCGTAGCGGCGTTTTTGCCTTTAATGTTATTGCCCGGTATTTTGGGTGACTTTATGCGTGTGGTGCCTTTAGTGGTGACCATTGCGTTATTGGTGAGCTTGATTGAAGCCTTCTGGATGATGCCTGTGCATACCCATTTGCTCTATCAGCACCGACAAGAGGCTAGGCCTTCAGTTTCTGAACAACGCCGAGCGCATTATTTACTCAAATTACAAAACGGCTATGGTCGATTATTGGTGAAGAGTTTTCGTCATCCCTTACTAACACTCGGATTGTTAGGTTTTTCGTTTGTATCCGCAGTTTGGTTAGTGGTATCGGAACGTATCACGACGAACTTTTTCGCTACCGATCCGGTACAGGCTTTTTATGTCAATGTGGAAATGCCTGCCGGTACACCTTTAGCGCAAACGCTCAGTACCACGCTGGTGGTTGAGCAATTGACGCGTCGCTGGTTACATGAAGGTGAAACTCGAGCGATTGTCAGTTACGCAGGGCAAATGTTCACTGAAACAGAACCGCGCTTGGGCGATGTTTACGGTCAAATTTTCGTCAGCTTAAGTGAGCCGAATGAACAGCGTCGGAGTGTGGATGCTATTTTAGCTGAACTCAATGATGCGCTCGTTGATGCACCTAAAATGGCCAAAGTGAGCTTATTACGCTTAAGCAATGGTCCTCCTTCCTCTAAGCCAGTTAGCATCAAGGTTCGTGGTGATGATTATGGGCAAATTCGCGCTGCCAGCCAAGCGTTAATGCAGTTAATGCAAGGCATTAATGGGGTGATGAATATCAGTGATGATGCAGCGCTGGGTTCTCAACAGCTGATTACGCACTTGAATGTCGATGCCATTGAAAAATCGGGTTTGAGTGTGGCCGAAGTGGTGCGCAGTTTACGCATTCTCTCAGATGGCGAAATTTTAGCGCAGTTGACCGATCAAGGTCAGAAAGTCGAGTTGCGTTTGCGCAGTCAAAGTCAGCAAGTTGCTGATTTAATGACATGGCAAGCGATTCCTTTATCAACTCCATCGGGAAAGACAGTGCCGTTAGGGGCTTTGGTGGATACTGAGATTCGGGCGGGATTTGCCAGTTTGCGCCATCATAACTATCGTCGTGCCATTACAGTCGAGGCGGATTTAGATAAGACCGTGATAGATACTTTACAAGCAAATCGTCGGATTCAGCAGGCTTGGCTTGAGGTTGCGGCTGATTATCCAGAAATTAGCCTCGATTTTTCGGGAGAACTGGATGACTTGAATGAGTCGCTGGACAGTATGGTGATGCTGTTTGTTATGGGTATTGGTTTAATGTACCTGATTTTGGGGGCTCAGTTTAAGAGTTACTGGCAGCCTTTGCTTATTCTGGTTTCTGTGCCTATGGCCTTTACGGGCGTTGCCTATGGCTTGTGGCTAAATGATATCGCGCTGAGTTTATACACCTTATATGGCGTGATTGCTTTGTCGGGTATTGCCGTCAATGCTGCCATCGTGCTGATTGCTGCTGCCAATGATCGACGCCGCATGGGCATGAGTGTGTTGCACGCCAGTGTCTACGCTGCGCGTCGTCGCTTAGTGCCCATTTTGATTACCTCTACCACCACCATTGCGGGTCTGATTGGTTTGGCATTGGGTGTGGGCGGGTTTTCGCTTATTTTTGGTCCAGTCGCTACCGCCATTGTCTGGGGCATTGTCGTTTCGACCGCGCTCACGCTGTTTACATTGCCTTTACTCTATCGACTTACCAGTCGCTAAGGGTGAAGTTTATGCTATGTTGGTTTTTCTAAATTAAACCGATTATGCGCCCACAAATACTGTGCTGGCGCCTTGGCAATATCGGCTTCCAACAACTGCATCAGGCGAGTGAGCGCTGCCGTGTCATCGTCACCAGGAAAGTCGGTTAGGGGAGGTAATATCTCTATTTCAAAGCGACCTGCTGAATTCAGCCGGCAAAATAAGGGAATGAGCTGTGCGTTAGTCAGGCGAGCAATACGCGCAATTGAAGGGTGGGTTAGGGTGTCGTGTCCAAAAAAAGGCACGACAATGCCATCACCACGATTGCGTTGGTCTGGCGATAACCACACCAATTGACCTTGGTGCAAGCTGGATAAAATGACTTTAATTTGACGGTTAGAGATAGCTCCAGCAGTATGGCGTGAGCGATTTCGTGCCATGAACCATTCCAGTAAGGGGTTTTCATGTGGTCGATAGACGGGATGAATGGGCGCGAGTTGACCAGCCAGTAACCCCATCGCTTCCATGTGGACGGTGTGAAAAACACACACAATTGTCCCTTTTTGGTTGGCTGTGGCTTGTTGGAGGTGTTGCGCTCCCGTCACATCACAGCGTTGACTCAGGGCGCTAGCTTGCCCGAACCACACCACCAGCATTTCCATTAAGCCCATGCCGAGTTGAGCAAAATGTTCTTTAACTAATGCCCTTTGTTCGTTTTCTGAATGTTGTGGAAAGCAGAGGGCGATATTACATTCAGTGTAGTATCGTCTGGTGTGGGCTAGTTTGAAAAACAGCCATCCTAAGCCGCGCCCCAAGCGCCATAACCAGGCTAAGGGCAGTTGTGCAATCAACCAAGCCAAGGCTAAACCTAACCATAACAACCAATAACGCGGGTGCCATAAAGCCAAAGGCGCGAGTGTCATTTCATGTTGCTCATTTCAGTTCGCTGTGGGCAACCAAATTGGCGTAACTGCCCCCTTGCGCTAACAGTTGATGATGGGTGCCTTGCTCACGCAATTCGCCTTTTTCTAGCAATACAATCAGGTCGCTATGCTGCACTGTTGATAAGCGATGGGCGATGATAATAATGGTTTTTTGACCGTGCAGTTCTCGCAGCGCTTGATTAATGAGTTGTTCCGATTCAGTGTCTAGCGCGGATGTGGCTTCATCTAAAATCAGGATAGGCGCATTTTTGTAGAAGGCGCGAGCTAAGGCGAGTCGTTGACGCTGACCACCTGACAGTCGTGTGCCATCTTCACCTACTGAGGTATCTAACCCCTCGGGGAGTTGACGAATAAACTCCCAAGCATGGGCAGCACGCGCAGCAGCCTCGATAGCGGGGAGGTTGTGATTGGTCACCGCCTCACCATAAGCGATGTTGGCAGCAATGCTGTCATCGAACAGCACAATGTGTTGGCTGACTAAGGCAATTTGCTCACGCCAGTTAGCGAGTGTCAGTTGGTGAATGGGCGTATCGCCATAGACAATTTGTCCTGAGCTGGGTTCGTTAAAACGACACAGTAAACCAATGAGCGTGCTTTTGCCGCTGCCAGATGAGCCCACTAATGCTAGTGTTTTTCCAGCTGGAATGAGCATGTCGAGGGGCTGAATGGCAGGGTTGATTTGTTCGGGATAGGTAAAGCTAAGGGCTTGTAGTTGTATATTGGCGGGAGCTGACTGGTTCAGTTTCTGTGTTCCCTCGTCTGGCTCATCGAGTTCATCTAATAGGGCAAAAATGGTCGTGGCGGCTGCCAGTCCTTTTTGTAGGGGCTCATTAATACCCGTTAAGCGTCGGATCGGTTCAAAGAGCATGCTCATGCCGGCAATAAAGGCAATCAGTTGACCTGGCGTGAGCAGTTCTTGCTCAGAAAGATGGGTGGCGACAAAAATAACACAAGCCACCGCCACCGCAGCAATGACTTGCACTAAAGGCACATTGGCACTGGCCACTTTTACAATGCTCATAGTTTGTTGACGCAGTTGGTCAACCGCACGATTAAAACGTGCTTGTTCATGCGCTTGACCCGCATAAATACTGATTTCTTTGCGTCCACTGAGTGCTTCATCGAGAATTTGTGTCACGCGTCCCATACTGGCTTGTACTTCGCTACTGGAAGTGCGCATCAGACCACTGGCTTTACGAATAATCCAAGAAGCAATGGGCGCAATAGCGATAATGAACAGCGTTAACTGCCAACTGGTGTAGAGTAAAAAGCCGACCAGCCCCAAAATAATCAGCGTGTCACGAATAATGACAATCCACACTTCAGAAAGAGCCGTTGCCACTTGGGTGACATCGAAAGTAACGCGAGACAGCAGATTGCTGCTACCCATTTGTTGTTGTTTGTCGATGGGCAAGGTCATCATTTTGGCAAACATGGCACTGCGTAAGTCGGCCATGGTGCGTTGCGCCACACCTTGACTGACCACGTTGGCGACATATTCTGCCAGACCTTTCAGTACAAACACGCCGAGTAAGGCGAGCGGTACCCACAGCATCGCTTGTTTGTCTTTCGCAATCAAGCTATCGTCAACCAAAGGCTGCATCAGTGCGGGAAGCATGGGTTCTAAGGCGGCAATGACACCCATGGCAACTAAGGCAACAGCCACTAGTCGCCAATGGGGGCGCAGGTAGGTGAGCAGACGGCGATAAAGTTGGCTGCTACTCATGTTCATTCGCGGTGTAGGATTTTGTCGGTAATCAGGTTGCCCCACCAGTTGCTATGAAATTGCTTTGACAGCGCATCGTAGTCGTAGACTTCATCCACCCAGTGTAAAAAGGGTAAGGGATTTTCCGTTTCGCGTTGGTAGGTTAGGTAGGCGTCGAAAAAGAAATCGATCATCCCCGTTTTGGCGAACTTAAAGTGACCATAGTACCAGTCTAGTTCTTCAATCGCATTTTCAACAGGAGTTTGTTCGATAAAAATGCGGCACAGCGTCGCCATCAGCCCCGCCCGATCAGCTCCCGATTTACAATGAAAGAGAACAGGGTATTCGACGTTTTCCAGTAAGGTTTTCGTGCTATGAATGGCTTCCTTACTGGGCAAATCGCGCGAGAGTAAACGGTGATCGATAAAATGAATGCCAAGCTGGTCACAGGCTTCTTTTTCAAACAGCCAAAAACTCATGTCATCGTTATGACCACGCAAGTTAATGATGGTTTTAATGCCATATTCTTGTTGGTAGCGTTTAATTTGACTCGGTGATGGCTGGCTACAGCGAAAAACGCCAGGCAAAACTTGGTAAAAATTATTGTAAGCAAGGCGAATAATGCCGTGGTCAACAAAATGGAGATGCAGCCAAGAGACAAAACGCTGCCAAGGTTGATCGATGCGCATAGGCTTAGTTGGTTAATTTAATTGCGGCAAATACTAGGACAGCAATCGCAAAGGTTTGTAACAAAATGGCACGATAAATGTCGGCGGTTTGTTTTTCAAGGCGCGCTTCTAAATAATCTTTGGTAACGAGTTCTTCACTGGTCGCTTCTTTAAAAGCGGTTGCAACAGCTTCGGCTTGTGATTGTTCAAAACCTGATTCGCGTAGCTTTTGCGTGAATTTTAAGGTGTCGAAAGCGACAGATGACATGGCAATACTCCCATTTATACTTTGCTATGATAGCATATATGCCAATAATACTGATGATTAAGGAACGACTATGACCATTCGAAGCTATCAGGGTGTTACGCCCGTTGTGCCTGCCAGCGCTTATGTCGATGAACAAGCTGTGGTGATTGGTCGTGTAACCCTAGGTGAGCAAACCAATATTTGGCCCTGTGCTGTTGTGCGCGGTGATGTGAATGACATTCGCATTGGTGATCGAACCAATATTCAAGATGGTGCTGTGCTGCACGTGGCGCACGAAGGAGAGCATGGTAAGGGTTATGCCTTGGTGATTGGTCAGGATGTTACTGTCGGTCATAATGCCACGGTACACGCTTGTACCATTGAAGATGAAGTGCTGATTGGCATGAATGCGACCATTTTGGATGGTGCCTTGGTGCCTAAACATTGCATTGTCGGTGCTAATGCCCTGGTGCCGCCAGGTAAACAGTTACAAAGTGGCTGGATGTATATGGGTATTCCTGCCAAGCCAGTACGTGAACTGACTGAACAGGAAATCGCCTTTTTTAAGTATTCAGCACAACATTATGTCAAGTTAATGCAGGCTTACCAGCAAGATCAGGCGAGTTAAAACGCTGCCCACTCTTGGTTGTAATTAAGAGTTAATGCGCTTTAGCTCACATCAGGGTAGATTGTTTTAAGTCATTCCTAATAAACTTTAGGAATGACCACAACGGTAATTTCTTCACGGTCATGGTAGAGTTGTTGCGCACGAATGTGGTGAGTTTCGCGCAGATCATTTAAGCAAGCGAGACATTCCTGCACCATGAGATAACGTTTTTTCATTGGTAGTTTTAAATTAAATAGCGCAGCTTGTGCCCAGCCCTCTTTCAGCCATCTTGCCATGAGTGGTGCAACCCGTTGGGGTTGTTCGACCATATCGCAACAAATCCAATGATTGGTATGGCGTGGGTGCCAGTTAAAGCCGTCAGTGCGAATGTGTTCGACTTGTCCTGTTTGTATGACCGCATCGGACATATTGGCATTGTCGATGGCAACGACCACCAACCCTTGCTGCACCAGCCACCAAGTCCAGCCTCCGGGAGCAGCACCTAAATCAACAGCACTCATGCCTGAGCGTAACCAATAGGCACGCTCATCGGGCGTTATGAGACTAATAGCCGCTTCTTCCAATTTTAAAATAGCGCGACTGGGGGCATCTTTAGGTAGTTTTAGATGCATAATGCCACCCGCATAAGGACTGGCTTCACCGCGCGATGCTAGCCCGACGAGTATGTGGTCACCATCTAAAATAAGCAGATGTAAAGCGGGTAGGCGTTTGTCGCCTTCATGGTACTGATTCAGTTTTTTCAGTGCTTGGCGGGCGGCGTTGGTTAGGCTGCGCGCTAGTCCGCTAAGTGCTTTACCGTCGTTGGTGTCTGGTGTTTCGGCAATAATGTTGCTAACGGCTTGTGTGCCAAGTAACTCAAAAATAGGACTTAATCGATCATCGGGAGATAATCTCGTGCATTCACCTAACAGCGGTACAATTTGACGGGCAAAAATCCAGTGATGTAAACAGAGACCATTCGGCAGGCGTTTGTACGCTTCGAAGGAACGAAAAACAGCATAACCCGTATTTGGCTTGGTTTGCACATAACCTGGCAAGTCGTTGCTGGCGCTGAGTTCGTTGCATTCGCTGGCAACTTCGGCTTCAAAGCCGTTGCGTGTCAGCAAATAAAAACCCATAAATTGATTTGGCGTATTCATGCCTGCATTATCGCACAACTCAAGAAAGTATATGCATTTATTAATACGCAAAAATGATATTAATCATCTTTTCTTCGATAAGAGCGTTTAAAATTAAAATTGGCGATAGGAATCAATTGGTTATATTAGACGTTTTGTTAGTTTTGGGCTGGCAATGGATGTACCGTGATTGTCAATTAAATAGCTGTATTCCACGCCAAGATTATGGGCGATGCTCTGCCAGTGATCAGCACCCGCAATCAGTTGTGCTAAAGCACCGACTTCAGCAATCAGTGCATCACTATGAATAGCCGTGCTGTGTAATAAGTGGGTGATGGGTTGTCCGCTGTGGGGGTGAATAATATGGCTGACTTTCTTACCCTGATCGGTGTAAAAGCGTTCGTAGGTTCCTGAAGAGCAGGCCGCTTCACCCGAATGTAAATTCAGGCTGGCTTTGGCTTGATTCGGATTGAGTGGGTCTTTGATGCCAATGCGCCAAGGGCCATCTGGCTTTTCGCCCAGTACCTGTAGGTCACCACCAATCATCATAGTGGCCTGACGAATGCCTTCTTTTGTCAGTGTTTGTGTCGCGGCATCCAAGGCATAGGCTTTACCGCTGGCACCGAAATCTAAGGCTACTTTGTCATTGCTGGAGCTGAGTCGATTACCTTGCCAGTGCAGGTCTAAAATACTGGCTTTATAAGCCAGTACTTCGGCTAGTGATTCAGCACTGGGCGCACGGTTGAGTTCGTAACTGTTTTGTTGAAAACCCCAGAGTTTAATGAGTTTACCAATACCAGGATCAAATAAGCCATTGGTCTGCTGACACAGTTGTTGGTTACGTTGAATAAACTGCGCTACTTCTTCGCTAACTTCAATTGAATCACCTTGGCTGATTGCTTGATTGATTTTGCTCACCAAGCCACCTTTTTCCCAAGCGTGCCATTCATGATGAATTTGTTGAAAACGCGCATTAACGGCAGCGAATGCACGACTAGCCTGTTCGGGTTGGTGCGCATAAACAGTGAGTTTCACCAGTGTGCCGAACACAGCAATGGTTTCTTGAAAGGCTTGCGGTGGGCGAGAGCAGGCGAGCAATGGACTGAGGGTAGATGCTAGCGCAAGGCAAAATAAGGTGCGACGGTTAATCATCTGAGGAGCAGGCTTTTTCCAGTGTTGCCAATAGTTGATCGGCAATACACATGCCCGTTGCGGCATCAATTTCACGCACACAGGTAGGGCTGGTGACATTAATTTCAGTGATGTAATCGCCAATCACGTCTAGCCCAACAAAACACAGTCCCATGGCTTTAAGTCGAGGTCCGACCTGTGCTGCCAACCAATAATCGCGTTCGGAAAGTGGCTGTACCACACCACGACCACCCGCTGCTAGGTTGGCACGGGTTTCGCCATCGGCTGCCAGTCGTGCTAAACAATAGGGCACGGGCTCGCCATCGATCAGTAAAATGCGTTTATCACCTTGGACAATTTCGGGCAGATAACGTTGCGCCATAATCAGGTGCTGACCATGTTGCGTCAGCGTTTCGATAATCACACCGACATTCGGGTCCTGCGCTTGTAGTCGAAAAATGCCTGCGCCACCCATCGCGTGCAAAGGTTTAAGAATAATGTCACCATGATGTTGCCAAAATGCGCGAATGTCACTGGCATTGGCGCTCACCAGTGTTGGTGCAATGCAGTGCGGGAATTGTAGGATAAAGAGCTTTTCATTCACATCGCGTAGGGCTTGTGGTGCATTGGCGACCACTACACCTTGAGCTTGCGCATGGTCGAGCAGATGGGTGGCATATAAATAATCGCTATCGAAAGGTGGGTCTTTACGCATCAAAATAATGGCAAAGTTGGTTAAAGCGAGTGTTACTGCTTCACCTAGCTGAAAATAATCAGTTGCCTGGTCAAATACACTTATCGGAAAGACAGTTGCGCTGGCTTCACCATCCTTAAATCTCAAGTCTTGAAGCCTAGCATAATAAAGCTCATGATCGCGTGCTTGTGCGGCTAGCATCATGGCAAAACTGGTATCCTTGTAGGGTTTAATGCCTTCGATAGGATCCATAATAACGAGGGTTTTCATAGAGATGACTCGCTACTGTGTGTTTGCTTTTGTATTTGCTGAGTGCGTTCTATTTGTTTTGCTTGAATATGCAAGGCGGCCTTGGCCATTAAATGAGCACTCACTGGGGCGGTAATGAATAAAAACAGCGTAATGAGTAATTCATGCAAGCTAAGACCTTCATCTTGAAGACTAAAATAAATTGCAGAAGCGATCAAAATCGCGCCCACTCCCAAGGTAGTGGCTTTGGTTGGTGCGTGTAAGCGCATATAAAAATCGGGTAGTTTCACCAAACCAATCGAGCCAACGAGGGTGAAACCAGCGCCAATAACAATGAGTAAAGAGATAATTATTTCCGTCATGCCGTTACTCCATCACATCGCCACGTAGTAAATATTTGCTTAAGGCAACAGTGCCGACAAAACCGAGCACGGCAATGAGCAAAGCGGCTTCAAAATATAATGCCGAACTCAAGTGAATACCCAATAATATGAGAATGGCAATGGTGTTAATGTAAAGGGTATCGAGCGCCAAAATACGGTCTGGAGTTGATGGACCTTTGACGAGTCGGATCAAGCTGAGTAACAGTGCCAGACTGACCAAGCCCAAGGCAATAAAAAGAGCGCTACTTAGCATGAGCGAAATACCTCCATTAAAGGTTGTTCGTAGCGACGTTTCATTTCGGTAATAGCACTAGCACTATCTTCAACATGTAAGGCATGAACCAACAGACTACGCTGATCGGCTGATAAGTCGCAAGAAACCGTTCCCGGAGTTAAGGAAATGGTATTGGCCAATAAACTGATACCTAAAGGAGACTGAATATCCAGTGGAATGCTTAGCCACGCTGGTTGTAGCTTGTCGTTAGATCCCAACACCCAACGTGCCACGGTGATGTTGGCAACCAAAATATCCCACATAACAATGCCCATAAATCGTAATAATGTCAGTGGTTGATGAATGCAGATGCGCTCTGGCCAAAAGCGTTGGCTGAACCAGGGAATGAGAATGGCTAGGATTAATCCCAGCACAACATGACCCATTGCCAAGGTGTTATTGAGTAATAGCCACATCGCCCAGAGTGTTAGGCTGAGTATCGGATGGGGGATGAGTTGTTTCATCACGGGCTTACCTCACGAGTTATCGCTGGTGTGGATAGCACAGCGTTCAAATAGCTGGCATGATCTTGTTGTTGCAGGGCGATGCCTTCTGTCCAGCTGTGCATTGGATTGGCAAATAGTACCATTAAGGCGGCTACCGATAACAAGGCTAATACGGAACTCAACGCCAGTCGATTAGCTGGTGGTGTAACCGACTCAGTGGTTGGTTGCGTGCGATAGAACAGCAAAGAACCTGCTCTCGCCATGGCGATAATCAGTAATAGACTAGATACTAACACCACAGCAAAGATGGCAAACACCCAAGGATGTGTCAAGGCACTATTGAGTAATGCTAGTTTACCAAAGAATCCCGACAGTGGTGGCATACCAGTTATGGCAATAGCAGCAAACATAAATACCGCACCGACAAAAATAGCTTGCGGCACAGCGGGCGCTGAGACGAACTTGTCAGCAAAATCACCCCTGCCGCGACTGATGGTATCGGCTAATAAAAATAGCGCAGCGGCAATCAGTGTTGAATGGACTAAATAGAAAAGCGTTGCGGCTAAAGAGCCATCGCGATTCAAACCAATACCAATGAGCAGCGTTGCTACCGATGCCAACACCAAATAAGCGACTTGTTCACGCAAGCCTTTAGCCGCAATAACCGCTAAAGCAGCTAAAATGAGGGTGATTAAGCCACTGACTAACACCCAGTCGATGTGCAGGTGAGCAAGTGGACCAGCAGCTTCACCGAATAGCGTACCGTGCACACGAATAATGGCATAAAGCCCTACTTTGGTCATAATGGCAAATAGTGCTGCAACCGGCGCAGAGGTTTGTGAATAAGCAGCAGGTAACCACAAATAGAGTGGGAACATGGCTGCTTTGAGTCCAAACACAATCAGCAGTAATAGCCCTGCGCTGGCAATGAGTCCATGACGTTCTTCGGGTGCTTGGGCGATTTTATCCGCCATATCGGCCAAATTGAGCGTACCTAGTGCACCGTAAAGTGCACCAACGGCAAATAAAAACAAGGTCGAACCAATCAGGTTAATCACGACATAATGTAAGCCTGCTTTGGTGCGTAAACGACCACCACCGTGAAGTAATAGACCGTAAGAGGCTAACAGCAATACTTCAAAAAAGACGAATAAGTTGAACACGTCGCCCGTCATAAAGGCGCCATTCAGGCCAAAGAGTTGCAGTTGGAAGAGCACATGAAAATGTGCGCCCAATTCATCAATTTTATGAGCGATGGTATAAATCATGGCTGCTAGCGCGAGTAATGCAGTGAGTAATACCATTAATGCCGATAATTGGTCGAGCACAAAGACGATACCAAAGGGCGCCATCCAGTTGCCTGCCAAATACACTTGATGTTCACCACTAGCCGCCGTGCTGACTAGGTTTAGTGCGATGATGACTAAGGCGAGAATAAAGCCCAAGCTAAACAGGCGTTGTAGCGTTAAGGATTGTTGACGCAGTAGCAATAAACTGAAACCTGCTATCAGTGGCAGTAATACGGGCGTAATGGTGAGTGACATCATCGTGTTTTTTTCTCCTCGTCATCATCGCGGTGCAAGCCATCGACATGATCATTACCCATTTCCCCGCGTGCTTTCAGTGCCAGTACAATCAAAAAAGCGGTCATGCCAAAAGCAATGACAATGGCAGTTAATACTAATGCTTGTGGTAAGGGGTCGGCATAACCTAGCGCATTGTCATCGATAATGGCGGGTTGTCCCACCACAAACCGTCCCATAGCAAACAGGAACAAATTGACGGCATAAGCCAATAGCGTCAACCCCAGTACCACGGGAAAAGTACGCGCTCTAAGTGTTAAGTAAACACCGCTGGCAGTCATGACACCAATGCAAATTGCAACTAACCATTCCATTATTGTTTCTCCGCCAATATGTTGAGGAATTTGAAAAAAATACAAAAGGGATGGGGGTGTGGGGGAAGGGCAGTACCATAAGGATCTGTAACAGAGTGGTTGAAGCCCTTCCAACCACTCAAAAATGAAAATAGGAAGTCTGAATGATGAGCGTAGCGCATTATTTCAGACCTTCCTTGGGGGCTGAATGACTTAATTCACCTAAGCGAACTAAGGCAATAACCGTTGAGCCAACGACGACCAAAAATACGCCTAAATCGAAAGCAATGGCACTAGCCACTTCAAACTCGCCGACAATCGGCCAATGTAAATGGGTAAAGGTTGAGGTGAGGAAAGGGAAGTCAATGCCCATCGCCACTAAGCCAGTACCAGTGGCAATGAACAGACCTACGCCGACAACTTTATGCATATCCACCGGCAAGCGTTCACGCGTCCAAACGATACCATTAGCGAGATACTGCACAATTAAGGCAATCGCGGCAATGAGGCCAGCAATAAAGCCGCCACCAGGTAAATTATGTCCGCGTAAGAAAATATAGACTGCAATTAACAGCGTTAAGGGTAATAGCAAGCGGGTGAGCGTTTGCATAATCGGTGAATGCTTATCAGCATGCCAAGCCAGTCCATTGATGTCACGACTGGGCGCGGGTAAAGACATGCCTTTCAGCATGGCATAAACACCCAAACCAGCCAGTGCCAACACCACAATTTCACCTAAGGTATCAATACCACGGAAATCGACCAGAATGACATTCACCACATTCGTCCCACCGCCTTCAGGCAGTGCTTTTGTTAGGAAGAAGTCGGAAATGGGCGTGAAATCACGACTGAGCACAGACATGGTGAGCAAGGTGACTGCAACGCCTGAAATGACTGCCAAAGCTAGGTCTCGCCATTGATGCGATGAAGCCGATTCTTTCGGTGTGGTTTGTGGCAAGTAGTAAAGTGCTAATAACATTAACACGACGGTTACCACCTCAACTGAGAGTTGCGTTAAGGCTAAATCGGGTGCTGAGAATTTGACGAAGATGAGTGACACAATTAAGCCAACAACACCTAATATGATTAACGACACCAAGCGTTGACGATGCCACAGAGCCGTTAGCACACTGGCAACAATGAGTAGCACGCCCATTAACAAGCTGACTGGGTCGATATCGAGTAATACTCTATCGCCTAGCAAAGGTTGCTGGCTGAGCCAAAATCCCCAGCCACCGGCTGCCAGTGCGGCAACGACAATCCAAGTGGAGGCATTTTGTAAACTACCTTGATCAAAGCGACGACTAACCTTGTGGGCAATTTTAATGAGGCCATTCAATAACGCATTAAAAATGACGCGTGCATCCCAATGGTGTAGGGTGCGCTCGTGCCAATCGAACAAACGTTGACGTACCGTGTATAAGGCAACACCGAGTACCAGCGCAATAATGCTCATCCACAGTGGCAAGGTAAAGCCATGCCAGAGTGCCAAACTATATTCTGGTGGTGTCGTTTGTAGGGTTCCTGCAACGGCAACCGCTAAAATAGGCGCGACGGTGAACATCGGCAATATGCCTACGGCTAAGCAGACTAATACCAGCAAATCAACCGGAATTTTCATAAAGCGTGGCGGTTCGTGCGGTGTTTTGGGTAAGTCAATCGGTTCGCCATTAAAAAACACGTCATGAATAAAGCGCAGCGAATAGGCAACAGAGAAAATGGCGGCAAGCGTAACGAGTACCGGAATCAGCCAAGTCCAGCTTTGTGCATCGCTCGCGTTGACCGCTTGCTCAAAAAACATTTCTTTACTCAAAAAACCGTTCAGCAAGGGTACGCCAGCCATGGCGGCAGAGGCAATCATCGCCAGCAAGGCTGTATGTGGCATATACTTGAGAAGACCATTCAACTTGCGCATATCGCGCGTACCGGTTTCATGATCGATAATGCCCGCTACCATGAATAGCGATGCTTTGAAGGTGGCATGGTTGATGATGTGAAAAATAGCCGCTACCGCTGCCAAAGGCGTGCCAAAGCCAAATAACAGCGTGATTAATCCTAAATGACTAATGGTGGAATAGGCGAGCAGTCCTTTCAAATCGTGCTTGAATAGGGCGGTATAAGCGCCAATGAGCAAGGTTGCCAAGCCAGCACCACCTACCAATATATGCCATTCAATGGTGCCAGATAGTGCCGGGAATAGGCGGGCTAGCATAAAGATGCCGGCTTTCACCATGGTGGCAGAATGTAGGTAAGCTGAAACGGGTGTCGGTGCCGCCATGGCATGAGGTAGCCAAAAGTGGAAAGGGAATTGGGCAGATTTAGTGAAAACACCCAATAAAATCAGCACTAGAATGATGCTGTATAAGGGGTGTTGCTGAATCAATTCGCCAGAAGCCAGTACATCGGTAAGTTGATAGCTACCGACAACATGGCCTAAAAGTAGCACACCACCCAGCATGGCCAAGCCACCCGCGCCAGTAATGGCTAATGCCATGCGAGCGCCCTCGCGTGCATCCTTACGATGTTGCCAGTAGCTAATGAGCAAGAAAGAGGTCAGCGAGGTTAGTTCCCAAAAAACCACCAGTTGTAATAGGTTTTCGGATAACACAATGCCAAGCATTGAGCCCATAAACATCAGCAAGTAGGCAAAAAAGCGCCCCATCGAATCTTTCGCAGATAAGTAATAGCGTGCGTAGACAATAACCAGCAAGCCGATCACTAAAATAAGCAAGGCGAAGAGTAGGGCGAGACCATCCAGTCGGAAGGCAAACCACAAACCAATACTTGGCATCCATGCCCAAGATTGAATGAGCGTTTCATCATTAAAAGGTAAAACAGCACTCGGTAAGAGTAACGCAAGTGATAATAAGGCCACACCACCCGCAGTCCAAGCCGCAGCAACGCGATGAAAACGAGCGGTCCATGCCGCTAATGCAGCACCAGCAAAGGGAATTAATACAACGAGAGGTAAGTTAATGGCAAGCCAGTTCATCGGTGATCACTCCTTGCTGTGAGCTAACTCTCGCGCTGCTGCCACGAGTGCTAAACGGGCAACAACGCCGTAAGCATAAAAACGATTGGGTGCAGCGTCGGGGTTTAAACGGGCATCGGGTTGAATACAAGCATCGCTAAAAGCGAGGGGTTCAAAATGCATACCCACCGCATTCAGGTTGTCGGTAACATTTTTACCCGTGTGGACACGATAAAAACCGCCCACCACGGCGTGATCAATCATATAGACAACGGGTTCAGCCACCGCATCACTCACGGTTTCAAAGGTATAAACGCCTTCTTGAATGATAACGCGCTCGGTGCTTAACCCTTCTTTGCCACTGGTCATTTTTTTACGTGCGTTTTTGTTTAATGAGGCGAGCTGTTGCGGATCAAGCACCGACATGACCCCCATACCATAGGTGCCGGCATCGGCTTTGACAATCAGGTAGGGTTTTTGTTCGATGCCATGCGCATCATAAGCCGCCTGAATATCGGAAAGGAGCTGTTCACAGGTGGTAATGAGTTGATCTATGCCTTCACCATGCTGGAAATCAATACCATCACAGGTAGTGAACAGGGGATCAAAAAACCAAGGATCACAATCGATGAGGTCGGCAAATTCTTGTGCCACCGCTTTGTAATGGGTGAAGTGCGCGCTTTTAGTGCGACTATGCCAGCCAAGGCTGGTGGGCGGCAAGAGTACTTGGTCAATGTCTTGCAAGCTATCAGGAATGCCGCTCGCTAAATCATTGTTTAATAGCACAGCGCAAGGGAAAAAGTCGGCTACGCCGACTCGATTATCGCGTCGAACTAATGGCTCCAAAACTAAGGGACGACCTGAAGGTAATTCAATGGCTGTGGGCGTTTGAATCTCCGAATTCAAACTGCCAATGCGCACAGCATAGCCTGCATCGCTAATTAAGTTAGCCAACGTGCATAGGTTTTCTAAATAATAAAGATTCCGCGTATGGTTTTCAGGAATAATGAGTACACCATCAGTGACTGGGCAAAAACGCTCGATACCATGCTGTACTGCGTTAATGGCTAACGGGCGCAAGTCTGGGTGTAGGTTATTGAACCCAGCTGGAAACAGGTTTGTATCGACAGGAGCCAGTTTAAAGCCAGCATTCCGTAAGTCTACCGAGGCATAAAAGGGGGCTGGCGTGCTACGAAACTGGCAACGAAACCATGATTCGATAATGGCTTTATTCGCCAATAACTTTTGTTCAATGGTCAGTAACGGGCCTTTTAATGCCGTTTCTAGATGAGGAACCGCAGGTAATAGAGGCATCTTTTATCCGTCATAAAAACTGTTAATAGGTTAAGTCTAGCACAAAAAAGTCGAATTTGACGCTTAAAGGCATAGCTCTATCACACACAGTTAGGCATAATAAGACATGTTACTAGGGTTATATTCCTCTATGTCATCCATTGTTTGAGCACTCATGGTAAGGTCGTTTTATGCCCCTAAATTCATACAATAACAGCAATCGCCCCCAAACTCGGTCGGTCTATCGCCTCATTGTGACGATCACTTTCGTAATGGTCTTGGTCTGTTCATTACTTATCGGTAGCATTTTTTATTGGAAAGTGCTTACCCCGATTGAGGCTGAGGTGTTTGCGGAAGCGAACAAGCAAATGCGCTATAACCTCGATATGCGCTTAGAGGCGAAAAAAGATTCGGTCATCTCGATTGCACAAAGCATTGCGCGACAAAAGCTGTTGGTTGATGGCTTGCTCAACCAAGATAAAGAAAAAGCCTTTGAAGCAATTGAATCGATTAGTGCTGATTATGACAAGGTCACACAGTACAAAAACATCAGAGCACAAGCGATTAATGCCGAAGGTATTATTATTGCACGCTCATGGGATAGAAATTTCAGTGGTGCTAAAGCATCTCATCCCTTGGCAAAAAAAGTGTTTGAGTCTCAATGGGCGGAAGCCAATTTTGGTGCTGGTGAAGTGGGTGTCGGTATTGTCGGCTTTGCTCCTGTGATGCATCAGGATCAGGCGATTGGATTGGTGTCGATTACTCAAGGTATTGGATCTGTTGTGCGTCTCATTCAGACAGATGGTATTGACTGGGTAATGGTAGTCCATAAGCCTAGTTTGGTCGCGCGTACTGAGGGGAAATTGCCTAAGGCCTATCAGGACTATCCGATGTTGAGCGATGACATTATGCTGGCAAGTAAAGATAGGTTTACTGAAAGTGCTGTCGATTTTGTAAAACGCAATTTACTGTCGAGATTCGATTTTAACCCACGAACAGCAAAATCGGAGTTCTTCCTTGCTGATGGTCGTTTGGTGGGTATTTATCCGATTATTGATGAGGTCGGACGAGTGATTGGTCAGCATGTATTGTCGCAACCCTCCGCACCGATTGAGGACAAGGTAGCTTTTGCCGAAGCACAAATGTGGATGGTAGGCGGTTCTTTCTTTTTGGTAATTTTACTCACTGTGTGGTTGTTAATTGTTTTGGTGCGTCGCTTATTAACCGATCCGATTGGTGAAGTTTCCGCCAATATTCAGCGCGTAATAGAAACCAGTGACTTTAGTCAGCGTTTGCCTGTGCATGGTGACAATGAATTAGAGCGTATGAAAGCCGACTTTAACCGTTTGTTAGAACAAATTTCCGTGGCATTGCGCGAGGCAAATGATGCGGTTTCGAGCGCGGCCAGCGCCAATTTTAGTCGTTACATGGTCGGTAAATACACGGGTGAGTTGAAACAGTTGCAGTTAGGCATTAATACCGCCATTGCCGATTTGCATGAAACGCACGACTTGTTAACGCACGCTAACCAGGCCAAAGCACAGTTTTTAGCGAATATGAGTCATGAAATTCGCACGCCGATGAATGCCATTTTAGGCATGGCTTATTTGACTCTAGGTACTAAACTGACACCACAACAGCAAGACTATGTCGAAAAAATTCATGTGGCAGCCAATAATCTGTTACGTATCATTAACGAGATTCTTGATTTTAGTAAAATTGAATCTGGAAAAATGGAGATTGAATTCGAACCAATTGCGCTGGAAGAGGTCTTACAGGCAAGTTTGTTGCCAACGCAAACCAGTGCCAGCAATAAACGTCTCGAAGTGTTGCTTTATATTGATTCGGAATTGAGTTTCTGTCGTCAACCCAAATTACTAGGAGATTCGGTGCGCATTGGACAGGTGCTACTGAATCTTCTCAGTAATGCCATTAAGTTTACTGAAAGGGGTTACATTGTTATTGACGTCAATGTCATTGATCGTCAAGATGCCCTTTGGACAGTGGCGATTCGGGTTGAAGACACGGGCATTGGCATGAGTGAAGAGCAGGTTAATAAACTCTTTCAGGAGTTTAGCCAAGCTGATGCTTCGACCACGCGTAAATATGGCGGTACGGGACTGGGGTTGGCTATCTCGCGTAACTTGGCGCGTTTGATGGGTGGTGACTTAACTGTAACCAGTGAGCAGGGTAAGGGCAGTTGCTTCACCTTTACTTTCCAAGTTAAGGTCGATGGTGCGCCAGCTAATTTGCCTTGCCACGCGCAAGAGAAAGTGGCGTTAGTGGTGGACGATTTTGAATTGGCAGCCGAGCAAGTCGCCATTCAGTTGGCCATGTTTAATTTTCATGTTATTAAGCTCCATAATGCTGATGAAGCGCTGACTTTCTTACATAAGCATCCACAACCAGACTGGATTTTTATTGATTGGATGATGCCAGGTAAAGATGGTATTTGGTTGGTTGAACAAATCCGTCAACATTATCCGTCATTGACCCAGCAGTGCGTGCTCATGTCCTTCCATGATTGGAGTGGTTTACAGAGTGTGGCGACCAAACAAGGTATTGTCCATTTCCTCTCTAAGCCTGTTTTACCATCACATTTGGCCCCCTTATTTGATGAAGCACTGAAAGGATCGAGTATTTCTGGACGTCGCTTAGGGGGCATATCGACGATTCCTGATTTATCGGATAAAACCTTGTTATTGGTTGAAGATAATTTGTTGAACCAGCAAATCGCTAAAGAGCTCTTAGCACCCACTAAAGCAACCCTAGTATTGGCCGATAACGGTGAACAAGCGGTTTATCATGCCACGCAAACAGATACTGTGTTTGACTTGGTATTGATGGATATTCAAATGCCGGTTTTGGATGGTGTTGAAGCCACGAAAGCCATTCGTCAATATCAACAGCTATCAGACTTGCCCATTATTGCCATGACGGCACACGCTTTTGAAGAAGAAAAACAACGTTGTTTTGATGCTGGCATGAATGCGCATTTAAGTAAACCGATTGTGCCGGCTCAGTTATATGCTACCCTTGCTGAATGGTTAAAAGTCGATACTTACCTCGACCTGAGCAGTGAAGCAAACAAAGATTGTGGTTGTGAGGATAAGCAGACAGGGATTTGCTTAGAAGATATTCACATGATGGATTTGCCGCAAGCTTTGTTATTATTGGGTGATTCGAGAGAATTATTGACTGAAAGCCTGTGTATGTTTGCGAGTGATTATGCTCAGGCGCTGCCGACTTTGGAAAGCCTGCTGAAAGAAGATAGAGAAGCGGCACTGCGTTTCGCGCATACGTTAAAAGGACTCACCGCAACCTTTGCCATGCAGACGATTAGTCAGGGTTTCGCTGATATTGAAAAGGCCTTGTCGCAGCAAAATGTGGCTGGCGCACAAAGTCGATTAGATGAGGCGTTTAAGCAGCATTTTAACGAGATGCTGTTGTTGGTTAGTGCATTCTGTGCGCAAGAGAATCAACAAGCATCGCACAGTGACGGCGATTGGTTAGAAGTTCGGGCTACTTTATTAGCGCATTTAGAAAACTTTAGTGGTGATAGTTTAGATTATTTTGAAGCACATCGTTCGGTGTTTGAAAGCCATTTATCCGCCAGTGCTTACCGACGCTTAGCCAACGCGTTGCAAAATATTGACTTTGATGAGGCGCAAATTACCATTAAAGAAGCTTGAGGTGTGGTATCATCCTGATTATTGCTCGGCTTAATAGGATAATCAGGCAAGGGTACCTCCTGATTTAATTTAGAGAAAGACTATGCCCGATTTTGTACCAAAGGTAAAACACACCATTTTATGTGTGGATGATACCCCAGCTAACCTGATGCTGCTGAATAAATTATTGGCGGAGCATTACCAAGTTCGTCTTGTTAATAGTGGACAGAAGGCGCTCGACTTTTTTACCCAACAGCAAGCTGACTTAGTGCTGTTGGATGTAATGATGCCTGAAATGGACGGCTATGAAGTCTGCCGTCGTTTGCGTGAGCAACCCAGCACGCGTCATTTACCCATTTTGTTTATTACCGCTAAAAACACCGCCGAAGATGAACAAGACGCCCTGAGTGCAGGGGGTAATGACTTTATTACCAAACCCATTAACCCTAAAGTGTTGCTGGCGCGTATTGGCACGCATTTAAAAGTTAAGGATTTTCAAGACTTTTTGGCTAAAGAAAACGAACGTTTAGAGCAAATGGTTGAAGAGCGGTTATCGGGCATCTTTAAATTACAAGATGCCAGCCTAGCGGTGATGATTTCTTTGGCCGAATTTCGTGATGAATGTACGGGATTCCATATCAAGCGTACCCAGCATTATATTCGCTTGCTTGCCATTGAAGTGAGTGAAAGTTTACCTGAGTACCAATTGACCGATGAACAAGTCGAAATCATTGCCAAATCTGCGCCATTGCACGATATTGGTAAAATTACCATTCCCGACCATATTCTGCTCAAGCCAGGTAAGCTGACCGATGAGGAGTTTGCCATTATGAAAACCCATGCGCAAAAGGGTTACGATATTTTACGCTCGGCATCAGCCAATATGGGTGACTATGGCGATTTTCTAACCATGGCGCAGCAGGTGGCCTTAACGCACCATGAAAAATGGGATGGCACGGGTTATCCTAACGGGTTAGCGGGAAGAGACATTCCGTTAGCAGGTCGGCTGATGGCAATTGTTGATGTTTACGATGCCTTGCGCTCAAGTCGTCCTTACAAACAGGGTATGAGCCATGAAACGGCATTAAATATTATTGTGCAGGGTAAAAATACCCATTTTGATGCTCAG
>CAZYER010000013.1:0-35224 GCA_964646525.1 uncultured Francisella sp.
CGGTAGAAGTACAAGCAGGGCAATTTCCAGGAGGAGATATTTTCTATCGTTTTGAAGGAAATTAAAGTCGCTCTGAGCTAGCAAAATATTGCTACAATCAAATATAATCTAATAACTTAAAACACTCCCTAAAGTTACTCCATGTATGTGTTAGATTGCCATTCCACCTCCACGATTGTCTGGATCAGAAATCTGTTTTTAGTACTGGGATACTTTTTTTCCAGTTTTGTTCCTGCGCATGCTCATAGTTTGCAGGAATCTATCTCATTAACTCCCATTCATGTTCAACTTAATTGGCATCATCAATATCAATTTGGTGGCTTTTATGCGGCGTTACAGCAAGGCTATTACCGTCAAGCGGGACTAGATGTTCACTTGCATCATTTTCAAGCCGAAAAAAATGTCTTGACTGAAGTACTAGAAGGAAGAGCTCAGTTTGGTATTGGTTATTCCACCACTATTGCCGACTACATTAAAGGCGCACCGATTCAGTTGGTTCTGGTTTCATTTCAACATTCTCCGATGGTATTGTTAACGCATGAACCTATCGGTGATTTGTCTGAGTTGGCTGGTAAAATAGGCATGTATAGCGACAGTATGCAAGTGCTTTCGATATTAAACAAAGCAACCAAACAAAGAAAAGATGCTATTCAAAAACGTTACGCCAATACTAACCTAAATGAATTTATTAGTAAAAATGTTGATTTTTACGGCGCTTATATCACCAATGAGCCTTTTCAGTTACAAGAATTAGGTGTTCCTTATCACATTGTCGATCCTAAACTCTATGGCGTCAATAGTGCCGAAGATTTGGTGTTCACCACTAAAGCCTTTGCTAATGCCAATCCAGCGATTGTGGCGGCTTTTCGTGAGGCAACGATTAAAGGCTGGCAATTTGCCATTGAAAATCCTGACACTGTTATCGATTTCTTGTTGATGCATTACAGTGTACCCAAATCACGTCGCGCACTCTTTTATGAAGCTAAAGCACTGACTTCATATGTGAGTGTTGGTACGCGTCCGATTGGTGTGGTTGAGCCAGCGCGTCTTAAAGATACGGCAGTAGAACTCAAAGAAATTGGCCTAATTAATCAAGCGCAATTTGATGCTTTTGAACCTGAAAGTTTCATGGGAATGACCAAGGGAAAGATTAATTTAACCGCTTCTGAATTAGCCTATCTGGCAAAAAATCCTACGATTAAATTAGCGAATGGCATCGACTGGGCACCTTTTGAATTCATTGATGAAGATGGTAACTATCAAGGTTTGACAGCAGATTACTTTAAAATTTTTGAACAAAAGCTGGGTGTTCGTTTCATACCCGAGCAGTACCTTTCCTGGAGTAAGGTTCTAAAATTAGCAAGTGAAGGCAAGTTAACCATGTTTTCGGGAGCAACGCGCACTCCTGAACTCCAAAAGTATATGCACTTTACCGATCCCTATTTGTCTTTTCCAATGGTATTAGTTGCTAAAAACGATGTTAACTATATTGATGATTTCCAACAGCTTAATGGTGAAAAAGTTGCGGTCATTCGTGGTTATTTCGCGCATGAACACTTTCAGAACCACTTTCCGAATGTCAAATTAGTGGAAGTGGATTCGGTAAGAGAAGGGCTGACAGCAGTCATGACTGGTAAGGTATTGGCCTATGCTGAAAATTTAGGTGCAGCTAATTATGCCATAAGACAGTATGGTTTCACTGGTTTGTCGTTTGTTGGAGAATCGAATCAGCGTTTTGAATTAGCTATCGGTGTGCATCAGTCAGAGCCTATTCTTTTTTCTATCATGCAAAAAGCGCTTGCCAGTGTTTCTGAAGATGAAAAAAGAGCCATCTATGATCGGTGGATACACATTGAATTAATTAAACGGCTGGATCAAAAACAGCTATGGGAATTGAGCGGCTATGTATTTTTCATTATCGCATTACTGTTCATCACTTTGCTGGTGTATCGCTATCAGCGTAATCGTTTCCAACATTATATTACGCAAATTAACGAACTCAACTTCGCCTCTAAAATAGAGTTGGCAACTGGAAAAGTCGTATGGGTCAGTCAATCCTATGCGCAGTTAAGGGGGTGCGAAGCGGGAGATTTAATTGGTCAGTACTACACCGAATTTGCCAGTGATCGTGTGAGTGAAGAGGTGATTCAAAGGATTAAACAAGAGTTAGTAGCTGGTAAAACATGGATTGGTGAAGTTGAGGGCAGGCGTTGTAATGGTGAACATTATTGGGTTAAATTAACCCTGACGCCAGAAAAAAACTGGTTAGGTAAAATCACTCACGTTTGGGCAACGCGTGTCGATATTACCGATAAAAAACGTATCGAACGGTTATTAAACACGGATGAGCTAACGCAGCTCTATAATCGTCACTATTTCAACAAAACCCTGCCCAGCCTGCAACAGCAATATCAAGGTTCTGGCAAACATTTATGCTTAGCCTCGATTGATATTGACTACTTTAAACTCATTAACGACACCTATGGCCATCTGGTGGGTGATCGCGTATTGCAACAAGTGGCTGATTATTTGAAAGCCTGTTGTACGGAAGAAGGTGCTATGGCTTTTCGTTTGGGTGGTGAAGAGTTTATGTTAGTGGCTTTTGTGCAAGATGTGGATGGCTTCTATCGTCAGTTAGATCAATTACGAATGAGCCTATTAGATGCGAATATTGAAAACAAACATGCGCCCTTGGGTAGGTTATCCATTTCAATCGGTGCTTGTTGTTGGCCAGATGGACAACCGAATGATTGGGAAGCGCTCTATCGTCAGGTCGATGATTTGTTGTATCAAGCGAAACAATCGGGACGCAACCAACTCGTTTTAACGAATTCATAATCCTATGTCCGATTCTGCCTCATTAACCAAGGGTATGGTGATTGTTCATGGCAATCGCATGGAGGATCTGCGCGATGTCATGCTTTCTTGGTTACAAAGCCATCCTCTACCTGCTTTAACGCCCGAAGTGCTATTGGTACAAAGTAATGGCATGAAGCAATGGCTGGTACAGTCAATGGCGCAGCAACTTGGCGTGAGTGCGGGTGTCGAGCTGAGCCTACCCAGTGAATTTTTATGGCGTGCCTATCGACAAGTGTTAGGCAGTCATCAGGTTCCTAAGCAGATGACTTTTGATAAAGCACCGTTAACTTGGCGGATTTATCGCTTGCTAGAAAGCCTATTGGGTGATGATGACAGTGATGTGTATCGCCCCTTAAAACATTACTTAGCGGTCAGTGAACAGCTGTTTGAGCGTCGTTTTCAACTGGCAGCGCAAATTGCCGATTTGTACGATCAATACCAAACCTACCGTGCAGACTGGATTGCTGACTGGTCGGCTGGGCTGAATTGCGTGGTTAATCAGCGCGGCGAAAGTGTTCCGTTGAATGAGCAAACTTGGCAGGCCGCTTTGTGGCGCGCTTTACAGGCAGACATAGAGGCTTGGGGACAAAGTCAAACCTCGCGTGCCAGTGTTCATGCGCAATTCATGCAAAAAATGCGAGAGTCTCCTTCGCAGTCCAACTTAACATTACCCACGCGTATTGTTGTTTTTGGTGTCAGTAGCTTGCCTCAACAAACGCTAGAAGCTCTGTCGATCATGGGGCAGGTAAGTCAAGTGCTGCTCTTCGTCAATAATCCCTGTCAATACTACTGGGGTGATGTGCAAGATGCGCGTTATTGGCGACGTAATCAACTGGTTAAAGCGCACAGACACGCCATTAAACAAGGACTGCCACTAAGTCCTTTGCAAGAAGACTATGCCAGCTTTCATCCGCTGTTGGCGTCTTGGGGTAAGCAGGGTAAAGATTATTTACAATTACTTAATGATATTGATGAAACTTCCGCTTATGCCCATTGGTTTCAACGCGTGGATGTGTTTATTGAGCCCAACGCATCAACGCAACTGGCAGAGTTGCAACGTCATATTTTGAATTTAACACCACCGCCTGAACAGCCACTGCTTGTTTCTGAGCCTGACCATTCTATCTGTTTGCGTTCTGGCTATTCATCACAGCGCGAAGTGGAGATGTTGCAAGATCATTTACTGGCTTTGTTCGATGCTGATGCGAGCCTAACGCCAGCCGATGTGATGGTGATGATGCCAGATGTGAATCAGTTTACCGCAGCTGTGAGTGCTGTTTTCGGACGTATTTCACCCAAGGATAAGCGCTACATTCCTTATTCGATTGCGGACACGAGCCTACGCATTGAGCCGATGATGCAGCTATTGCAATGGTTGCTGACACTACCCACGGCGGATATCGGCTTGAGTGATTGGCACGCCATGTTTGAATTAACGGCGGTTAGGGCTAGGTTTCAGCTGACTGAAACGGATGTTGAAAATCTTCATCACTGGTTGAGTGAAGCGGGTGTTCGCTGGGGGTTGGATGCACAAGACAGAAGCGAACGTCATCATTTGCCCCAGGGCGTGCAAAGCAATAGCTGGTTATTTGGTTTAGAGCGATTGCTGTTGGGTTATGCGACGGGTGAAAGTCAGCAAGCGTGGCAGGATATTTTACCTGTGGCAGCCGCTTCTGGGTCGACGGCGGATTTATTAGGCGCTTTATCAGAATGGCTGAATGCGATTCGTATTGCTCAAGCCTTATTCAGTCATGAATTACCGCCAGTGATCTGGGGGTGCTATTTAGAAGAAGTATTACAGCTCTTTTTTGATGATGCCGATGACCTCAATAGCCAGCGTTGGTTAGCACGATTTCGTACTGGCTTGAACCGTTGGTTATCGGCTTGCGAACAAGGTCAATTTCAGCAGAAGTTGCCTTTGTCCATTGTCGCTAGGGCATGGCTAGACAACATTGATGATGCTAATAGTTTACAGCGTCCCTTTTTATCGGGAGGCGTGCAGTTTGCCACGCTGATGCCGATGCGTGCCATTCCCTTTAAGGTGATTTGTTTAATTGGGTTGAATGAACGCGATTATCCACGTCAACAAGTCAAGCAAGACTTCGATCTGATGGCACTGGCAGGGCAGTGGCGCGCTGGCGATAGGTCACGTCGTTATGACGACCGTTACCTGTTTTTAGAAGCCATTTTATCAGCTCGTCAACAGCTGTATTTAAGCTGGACAGGGCGCAGTATTCGTGATGACCAACCACGTGCGCCCAGCATTTTGGTGTCTCAGTTTATCGATTATTGCCATCAGCTTTGGACGCCCAAATTAGATCCACAGCAACATCCGTTACAGCCTTTTTCTGGTCAATATTTGCAGACAGATTCGGGGTTGCGCAGCTATGCGCTTGATTGGTTGGCTTCAGAGAATGAGCCGATTGAAGTCACTTATTGGGCGAATGTGGTTTTGCCCGACCGCGCTTTGCCTGCAAGCTTATCAGTGGTTAGACTCGGTGTATTATTGCGTCATCCGCAGCGGGTGTTATTGCAACATCGATTAGGTGTGCGCTTAATACAACCGCAACAGCAACTCAGTGATGACGAAGCCTTTGAATTATCCGCCTTGCAGCAGCATCAGTTGTACCAACAACAAATTGAGCATTGGCTTAACTCAGGCAATGCGGAAGCCTTACCTTGGAAACTGATCGGTGCTTTACCCTTGGCAGGTTTCGCCCAGCTTCATCAACAAACATTACGACAAACCAGTGACCGCTTACGGCAAGCTTGGCAAGCAGTGAGCGCTGATTATGCCACACGTTTAGCTGCGCTTCCCCTAAACCTATCCTTGCTTCAGTGCAGCGTAACAGGGCAACTCGACCTGTTATACCGCAACGAGCAACATGACTTGCAAGCGCTTTACCTAGTGGCAGGAACACTCAACAGCAAAGCAGGCATTAAAGCCTACAAGCTGATCGAAGCTTGGCTCACGCATTGTCTAGCCAATGCGCTAACCCATTCAATCACCACGCGCATGATTGCGTCCGATGCTCAAGTGGTTTTTCATCCAATAGACTCAGCACAAGCTCGGCTGTGGTTAGAAGACATGGTTGAGCTTTACCAACAGGCTTGGCAACGACCACTCAAAGTGGCGTGTAAATCAGGACTGGCCTACATATCGAGTTTACAACAGCAACACACCAACCCCAAAACAGCCGAGTTATGCGCCGAAGATCAGCAAGCGAACGCGTTAAAAGTCGCTCGCAATGAATTTGACGGTGATTTTGGACGCACGGGTGAATGGGAGCAGTCGCTTGAATTACAACGCTGTTTTCAGTCGTTTGATGAGTTACAACCTGAATTTTGTGATCTGGCTCAAAGGCTGTATGGCGTGATGTTAGAGCGAATAACCATTTTATGATAGCCACTAACCTCAACCCCTTAACCTTGCCGTTACAGGGGCAGCAACTGATCGAAGCCAGTGCGGGTACGGGTAAAACCTACACCTTATCGGCGCTATATGTGCGCTTGATCTTAGGTCACAATCAGCTATTCGATGGCGGTGAACGCCTGTTATTACCGCCTGATATTTTGGTGATGACGTTTACCGAAGCGGCGACAGCTGAGCTGCGTGAACGTATACGCTTGCGTTTACAAGAAGCAAAAATTGCTTTTCAACACGGTAGCAGCGATGATACTTTTTTATCGGGATTGCTCAGCGAATTTTCAGCAGATGCCTATGCCGTTTGTGTACAAAAACTAAGTTTGGCCATTGAATGGATGGATGAAGCGGCAATTTTCACCATTCATGGTTGGGCGAGTCGTATGCTGAAGCAGCACGCTTTTGACAGCCTCGCCATGTTTGAGCAAAGCTTGGTAGAGGATACTTACCAACTTAAATTAACCGCCTGTAAAAGCTATTGGCGACAAACTTATTACGCACTCGATGACCAAGCGATTCGTGCGGTTCAAAGCTGGGTTAAGAGTCCTGAAGCACTATTGAGCTTGATCAAAGACAAAGCCAAACCAACCGAACTTGAGTCTGATTCAGGAAATGGACTGATCGAGCCTCATCAAGCGTTAAACGCATGGGTCAGTTGGCAGCAGCAATTATTGACCTGTTTTGAGCAACTACAAAGCGCCTGGACAGAGGAGGTTAGGGCACTGCTTCGTCAGGCCAAAGATGCTAAACACATTAAGGGTGGCAGTTACCAAGATGGCTGGTTGACTCAACTGTTTCAATGGTTGGCGACGGGCGATAATCCACCCTTAACGAAACTTAGTCTGGTCAGTCGTGGTGGCTTTGCGTTAAATAAAAACGGCGTTGAGCCTCAACACATCGCTTTTGATGTGATGGCGCGTTATGTAGGTTTATTAAGTCAAGAACCCGATTACCAAGAGGCCTTGCTGGTGCATGCGCGTCTGCGTATCAAAGCACTTTATCAGCAAGCCAAGCAACAAGCG
The DNA here is from genome assembly GCA_964646525.1 of uncultured Francisella sp. Taxonomy (GTDB): domain Bacteria; phylum Pseudomonadota; class Gammaproteobacteria; order Thiomicrospirales; family Thiomicrospiraceae. The sequence continues at coordinate 7,306 of CAZYER010000013.1, forward strand.
GGACTATTCGACTTTGACGACTTGTTGCAACAGCTTTACGCTGCTTTGCAAGGCAACAGTGGTCACGCCTTAGCGCAAGCGATTCGTCAGCAATTTCCTGTTGCCTTGGTGGATGAGTTTCAAGATACCGACCCTTGGCAATATGGCTGTTTAATGCCCTTATACCATCAGCGTACAGATTGCTTATTACTGATGATTGGCGACCCTAAACAAGCGATTTATCGTTTCCGTGGCGCGGACATGGATACTTATTTACGCGCTCGTCAGGATGCACCTTTGCACCATACGCTAACGCAAAACTTTCGTTCCAGTGCCGCGGTGATAGCTGCGGTGAACCACCTCTTTGTATGGGCAGAACAACATCCACGCGGTGCTTTTCAGTTCAAGCAAGCAGACAACGATCCAATTGCTTTTGTCGAAGTCAGCGCGGGTAAATATTTATCCAACTTGTTTGTTGCGGGACAAAAACAGCCTGCACTGACACTCTGGGCGCTAGAACCTGACCAATGCGTGACCAGAGAGCGCTATCTCAGCGTGATGGCCGAGCGTTGTGCCGAGCAGATACACCAATTATTGACTCAAACTAAAACAGGCTTTTTGTCGCAAGATCATTCAACCGATCTCACCCATTTGCAAGCGGTGCAAGCCAAAGACATCGCAGTATTGGTGCGTAATCGAACTGAAGCTATGGCCATTAAACAGGTCTGCCTTAAGCGACGCATTCCCAATGTGTATTTATCTGATAAGGAAAGTATTTTTAGCAGTGATGAAGCGCTCGATATGTGGCGCTGGTTGGTAGCTGTGAATGAACCCGAATCAACGCGTAATATTGCTGCCGCCTTAGCCAGTCGAAGTTTTGCCTTGCCGTTGCTCGAATTAGACCAGCTTGGCGACAACGAAGCGGCTTGGGATGAATGGGTGACACGTTTTCGAAGTTGGCGAGACACCTGGCAACAGCAGGGCGTACAAGCCATGCTCTATCGGTTAATGCATGAGCAGGGCATTACCCAGTATTGGCAACACCACCCAGAGGGCGAGCGAAAGCTCACCAACTTATTGCATTTAGCCGAAGTATTACAGCAAGCTTCGTTAGAGCGAGAAGGGCGCATTGCCCTGATTCGCTGGTTGGCTATGCACATCAGTCAGCCACAGGTGTCAACCGCACAAGAGCATTTGGTGCGTTTGGAAAGCGATGCCGCTTGCATCACCATCATCACCATTCATAAATCGAAAGGGCTTGAATATCCCTTGGTGTTTTTGCCTTTTGCCATGACCTTGGGTATGAACAAGCATCAAGTCAGTGACCCGCAAGAGCGTGAGCTTGATTGGCAAGAGTCGATTCGATTGTTGTATGTTGCTCTAACTCGTGCCAGTCATGCCTTATGGTTGGGTGTGGCAGGATTAAAATCTCAAGCGAACAGTGCGGGCTTTTATGAAAGCGCTCTGGGTTATTTATTAGCGGGCGATAAAAGAGGGGATGATGAAACCCTATGGCATCATGCGTTTCAACCTTGGTTAGCACATGCAGATGTGAGGAGTGAGGTGTTAAGGCTAGAAGACAACACAGTTTTACCCCTGAATCCTAACACCGCACCACAAAAGCTTAACGACTTAACCGCTTCTATCTTAATCCCTAAAGTGCGTCATTGGCCTTATTGGCAAGTGACCAGTTATTCACGCATGACGAAACAGCTAGAAGCTCAGCGTATCTCAGCCACTGAGTTTCGATTATTAGAACAACAAGCGGACGAAACACAAAAGCCATCAGATGACGAGCAACCGAGCGATTTACCCTTGTTTGACTTAACTCAAAGTGAAACGCCTTGGCAGAACTTGCCAGCAGGTGCAAGCGTAGGCGACTTAATGCATCGAGCGCTAGAAATCTTGTTAGTCGAGCAAATTCAGCATGATGATGTTTTCTGGCATGAGTTGTGGCAACAGCAACTTGGCTATCATCAGATTTCGTTAGAACACCTCGAACCCTTTCACGCCTGGTTAAGCACATTGGCGCAGCATCCCATTCCTTTGTCTGGTGGCGGTGTATTACAACTTAATCAGTGTCAAAAGGGACAGTTTTGGTGTGAAATGGGTTTTACCTTACCCTTAGCACAAACGCACACCCAAGCTATTGATGATGCCGTGAGCCGCATGGTGCTGCGAGGTGAGTCTCGTGCCAAATTGTCTTACCAACGCTTAGGTGGTTTAGTGACGGGCTTTATGGATTTAATCGTCGAACGGAAAGGGCGCTACTACGTGCTAGACTACAAAACCAATAAATTAGCTCAGGGGTACGATAACTGGGCTTGCGAACAGGCAATACTCGCGCATAGGTACGATGTGCAAGCCATGTTGTATGTGCTGGCATTGCACCGATTATTATCGACGCGTTTAGCCGATTATGATTATGATCTGCACATGGGTGGCGCAATTTACTGGTTTATTCGCGGTGCTGATTCGCAACAGCCACAGCAAGGCGTTTGGCAATACAAGCCCAGCTTGGATGATTTGATGCGGTTATCCGAATTATTTGCGAGTCAGGGCTTATGAGCGCCAATATGCGCATTCAGCTGTCATCTGTCGATGTGGCTTTTGCTGATTTTTTACAGCGTCAACAGCCTGCTCATACCGACGCTTGGCTATTGGCTGCTTACACCAGTCATGCTTACCGCGCCGGAAATGTGTGTTTGATGCTTGATAACAACCTGTCTAAGCTATTGTTTATACATCCGAATGCTACAATTAAAGGCAATTTATCGTCCGATTGGCAAAAGCAACGAACAAATTGTTCTTGGTGGCGACAAACCGATTCAGTCTCTCCCTTAGTCTGGCAAGATAACCGACTTTATCTGAGACGCGCTTGGCAAGACGAACAATGGATTCAAAGCGCCATCCAACAGCGCCTTGCGTTTAATAACCAAGATCAACCACCCTTAACCGCATGGCTATCTGAGTTATTTGCCAATTCAGCAACGCAACCCAATCAAGCCAACTGGCAAGCGATTGCCTGCGCCTTAGCAACGCGCACTCGGTTTAGCGTGATTACGGGTGGTCCTGGCACGGGAAAAACCACCACGGTGGTGCGCTTATTAGCGCTGTTGCAACGTCTTGCGCAAGACTCCACCCAGGTATCCGCATTACACATTGGCTTATCGGCACCGACTGGCAAAGCGGCGGCGCGACTCACATCTTCTATTCAGCAAGTGCTTCATCAGCTACCCAAAGGGTTTCAATTTGCCTTACCAGCACCTGCACAAACCTTACATAAATGGTTAGCCAGTGACGCACTTGCTCAATGCGATTGCTTTATTGTTGATGAAGCTTCGATGATTGACCTACATTTAATGGCTAGTTTATTAAGAAAGCTACCACTGAACACCCGTTTAATTTTATTGGGCGATAAAGATCAACTGGCTTCGGTCGATGCTGGGGCAGTGCTTGGGCAATTGTGTGAAGGAGCAGAGCTGGGTCATTATTCACGCGCCACCCAGCACTGGCTGCGTGACTTTGCGGGACAATCATTGCCAGACAGCTTTGTTAGCTACAGCGGTCATGAATTAGCACAACAAACGATTATGTTGCGTCACTCCCATCGATTCGATGCCAATAGCGCCATCGGACACTGGGCAAGCTGGGTGAATCAACAGGCGGTGAAAGCGGTTAAGCAAGCTTATCCCAGCTTACCTATTTGGAATCAGGCTTCAACAGAGGCAGTGGTTAGCTTACCCCTTAGCACACAGGATACGCGCGCACTGAAACAATTGGTTGTAACTCAGTGGCAGCCTATGCATCGTCTGCTCAGTCAATCGGTCGAAGCAACTCAAATGGATGACTGGGCTAAAAAATGTCTTGGCTTGTTAAGTGAGTTTCAATTATTATGCGCGTTGCGTGAAGGCGCTTGGGGACTGGTATCAATGAATCAGCGTATTGCGCGATGGCTCGGTTTGGATCAAGCGCCTTGGATGGCTGGGCGTATGGTGATGGTGACACGTAATGATTACACGCTGAATTTAATGAATGGTGATATTGGTCTGTGCTTGCCACACCCGACACTGGGATTACGTGTTGCCTTTGCTCAAGAACAAGGCGTGCGCTGGATATTGCCCGCGCGTTTATCAGACATCGAAGACGCCTATGCGATCAGTGTTCATAAATCGCAAGGTTCTGAATTTAATCGCGTTTGTTTGTTATTACCTGAACAGGATAGTCCTATTTTAACCAAAGAATTAATCTACACCGCCATCACCCGCGCTAAACAGCAGTTTATTTTGGGGTGTGTACAACCACAACAGCTATTTAACGCTGTAGGGCGTTCGGTACAAAGAGCAGGTGGGTTGATTTTTGAAGAATAAACGCTTGCACTGCGATGATTACCAACAGGGTATTTGTCGCTCTTGCACACAATTGCCCGTCACTTACAGCGAGCAATGTCAACAGAAGCAAGCGATGGTGCAAAGTGCTTTATGCACATGGCAGACGATTTCTTGGTTGCCGATTGTCACCAGCGAACTTAGCGGATTTCGCAATAAGGCCAAAATGGTGGTCAGTGGACACTGGCAAGCACCCATATTAGGAATACTCGATCGAGAATTTCAAGCGTATGATTTAGTGAAGTGTCCGCTTTATCCTGCTGAATTACAAGCGACTTTTGAACCGCTACGTCGCTGGATTCAACAAACCCAACTTATGCCATACGATGTGCTTAAGCGTCGGGGAGAGCTAAAGTACCTGATTATCAGCATCGATGAGCAGACCAAAGCAATTGGGTGTCGGTTTGTGTTGCGATCGACGCAGGCCATAGCCAGCATACAGCAATACTTGCCAGTGCTGATGAAAGCCTTGCCAAACCTAGACGTTGTGTCGGTCAATATTCAACCTTTGGCAGCAGCGATTGTCGAAGGTGAACAAGAAATCCTACTAACAGAACAAAAGGTACTGACGCATTGGCTCAACAATTTGCCACTGCATTGTCATCCGCGCAGTTTCTTTCAAACCAATAGTCGCGTTGCGGCGGCGCTTTATGCGCAAGTACAGGCATGGATTGCTGAAATTCAGCCCAACCAATTATGGGATTTATTTTGTGGTGTCGGCGGTTTTGCCTTACATGCTGCTCAAGTCATGCAAGGCAAGGTCACGGGCATTGAAGTTAACGCCGATGCTATTCACAGCGCACAACGCAGTGCCGATCAGTTGGGTTTATCACATCGACTCAGTTTTAGAGCTTTAACGGCACAGGATTTTGCTCAATCTTCAGTTGAGCCAACGCCAGACTGTATTATTATCAACCCGCCCAGACGCGGTATTGGTGCTGAATTATGTCAGTTTTTCAATGACTCAAACGCTACTTATCTGATTTATTCTAGCTGTAATCCAGAAACCCTTGCACTGGATATGAGTAGGCTTACGGGATTTACACCCATTAAAGCACAGGTATTTGATATGTTCCCGCATACGCATCATGCCGAGGTATTAGTGTTGCTGGTTCGATGATAGGTCGTGTGCAGAAATTTATTACTTCTGACAATAAATCTTGTCGAAAGTAATAAGTGTGTATTATCATATCTTAACCCTATCTAAGATATGAACCCTGTAATGTGAGAGTCCAAACCCATGACTTCAGCTACTACTTTGCCAGCAAACGCACAAGCCAATCCATTAACCGCTTATTTAAGCAGCGTTTCGAGTAGCTCACGCCAAGGTTACTTACGTGGCGCTGTGCCAGCATTTATCGAAGCCTTAACCGCTGGTCAAAGCCGTGCTTTAGATGCCATTGATTGGAATCAACTGACCGTTGACGACGTGCTTACGGCTTTGTTGCGTCTGCAAGATGCCAATAAATCAGAGCGTTATCTTAATCAAGTCATTAGTTTAGTGCGTGGTGTTGCTAAAAATGCATGGCTATTAGGTAATATGGATGGTGATGTCTATGCCCGCATTAAAGCCATTCCGTTTAAGAAAATTCAACGATTACCGGCTGGTAGAGAAATTACCCATGATGAATTAACCGCCATGCGTGCGACACAAGCGCAATTGCCACACAATGCCACGTTAATTCGTGACAAGCTAATTTTTAACCTACTGTATTTACTCGGATTAAGGCGATTTGAGGTCGCTAAGTTGACCCTAGCTAGCATTCATCAACAACGTCGCATTATCCGCTTTGTGGGTAAAGGCAATAAAGAAGCTGAACTACCTTATGGTGACGAAATTGAACAAAACTTAAAAGAATGGCTGGCAATTCGTGGTGTAAAACCAGGTGCTTTACTCTGTCGCATTCGTAAAGGCGGACAGCTAGATGCTAGTCAAGCGCTCAGTGATGTCGCTATTCGTGACATTCTCAAACGCACCGCGTTATTGGCAGGCATAGATCCCAGCAGCCTAGCGCCTCATGATATGCGCCGTTCACGCATTACCCATCTGCTTGATGAAGGACATAAATTGCGCGATGTACAAGCACTGGCACGTCATGCCAATGCGAATACAACCGCTAAATATGACCGTTCTGATCGTGAAGAGAACCTACGTCGCTTAATGCAACAAAGTTAGAACGGGTTCGGAATGATGCTTTTCATCACTGCTTCAGACTTAGTTTCTCATATTACGCATATTTTAGTGAATTGTCTGCTTGTCAAGACTTGAGATAATTATAACTTATCCAACCAACTGAGACCCTACATCTATCCTAGATTATGTTGTTAAACTTTCGAAAGATATTGGCATATCTGCTATGGTTGAAGGCGTAGAAACACCGCAACAACAGGATGTATTGATGAACTTTGGTTACCAGAAATTTCAAGGTTATTTATACGGAAAACCGGCTATGCTGGTGGCTTGATATTTTGTCGCCATCCATAAAAAAGACAAGCCTAAGCTTGTCTTTTTTTGTTCGCTAACCCAGTATGAATTTACTTGGTTTTGCCTTGTTGAATAGCTAATACAGGATAAACCAAGAGTGTTAGCACAAAAGCAAATCCAGCTGCGATCATGCTTAAAAACAACCAATCAACCCAATAAGTCACTTGAGCTAATGATGAGCTAGTCGCACTTGGCAACACCAGAATAAATAAAATCCAAGCAGCAATACCGATGACAATGCTGTTCATAAAGGACTTGCCATGAACCAAGCCTTTACCTTTAGCCAACAACATTCCATAGAGTAATACTAAAGCTGCAGCAACTACAATAACGGTTGTCAAATGCAGCTCAAGGAAACCTAATAAGGTTACGACAGCCAAACTAATTTCATAAGCGGACATGATTTTCTTCTCCCTAAATTACACTTTGCCTTTGAGCATGCCTAAATAAGCAGGCTTGAGCATTTGCTCTTTCATAATCCATGCAAACCAAGATTCTTGTTGCGGATTGATGAAACTAAAGGTTGGGATAAGATTTTTGTCGTAATCAAACTCGATCAACATTGCCGAACCAATTTGTGTAATCAACGGACATGAAGTATAACCATTGAATTTAGCACTAGGTTCTTTGCCCGCAATGGTGTCTAGCAGGTTAGCAACAACAATAGGGACACTCATTTTGACAGTAGCTGCGGTTTTACCTAGTGGCGTACCATTCACGTCACCACAACCAAATACATTATCGTATTTAACGTGCTGTAGGGTGTTTTTATCCACCGCCAACCAGCCACCACCAGCAAAGCCACCTTCTTTCCAAGACAAATCAGACTCACGCACAGATTTAGGTGCACGCATTGGCGGAACAACATGTAATAAATCGTATTCTGTCGTTAAGCCTGTACCATCTTCAGTACTGAATGTCGCTTCACGTTTAGCAATATCAATGGATTTGAGTTGTGTTTTAAACTTAACATCCATGTTATTTTCTTTGAAGCGATTGATAACGAAGTCGTTAAACCAAGGCAAACCGAACACACCACCTGTTGATGAATAGAAATTCATCTGTGCTTTGTCAAAACCACCATTACGCTTGAGCTGATCTAATGTTAAGAGTGTCATTTTTAATGGAGCACCTGCACAACGAATCGGTGTCGATGGCAACGTAAAAATACCTTTACCACCTTTTTTACTGTATTCGCTGATGGCTTGCCATGATTTTTCAGCCTTGTCTGGACTGTGATAGACACTGGTTAAGCCGTTACTGCCAATCGCATTAACATCCATACCTGCAATGGCTTCATAGTTATACTCAATACCACTGGTAACGACAAGGTAATCGTATTTAATCGTCTGACCTGCATCAGTCGTCACTTCGTTTTGTTCTGGGTTGTAGCTAGTCACCATTTCTTTAACAAGATTGATGTTCGCACCTGAAGGTAAAAAGTCAGTGTTCTTACCTGGCAACACGTCACCTTTTGGCCATAAACCTGTTGCAACCAGCGTTAAGCCAGGCCAATAGTAATGATCTGTTTTTTTATCAATAATGGTTAATTTGGCATTCGGTAAGGCTTTGGCTAAGCGATTAGCAATGCTGATGCCGGCAGAACCACTACCAACGATGGCAATGTGTACCGGCGTAGCACTTTCTTGTGCAGCAATAGCAGACTCTAAACCGGTGAAATACGCAAATGCAGTGGCAATACTTCCGGCTAACAACCGACGGCGGCCTTGCATTACAGGTGCTTCATCTTTCTTCATGGAAAGGATACCTCTCATGTTAATCAATTAAATTCTTATCGTTACTCAGTGCAGGGTCTGCGCTCAGTCGGCTTAGTCGAATATGGCTAAACTTTACCATTCTATCATTGCTTATTTATTTCAACAAAGCTACTTATCACAATTACGTAATAAAAATATTTTATATGCGCAATTTATGAAACTTATTAAACGCTGCCATATATCACTAAATTATGGCTATTTGTGTTTTTTTCTAAGACATAATTGGCATGCTTAATTATAATGGTAGTATGGATAAACAAGCGTGAGCTATAAGAGTAAAAGATATGACCAGCAAGCAAGCCTCTCACATTACGGCCTTAATAACAGCAGTGGTCTGTCTATGTGCATCGCCTCTGGTCTTATCTAGTACCAACACTGGCGATAAAGTTAAACTGGCAACTAAACCAATTAGCACAAGTAAGCATCGTATTCACGTTGCTCCCCCTGCTCCTTTATTGAGTGCGCAAGGGGAGGTTCTCATGCAAATCGAAAAAATTGCTGTTAGCAACCCTAAGCAAGCAGAAAGCATGTCAGCAGAGTTTCATCAAACGCCACTTGAAGCCTTTGCCCGTTATCAATGGCTCAAATCAGTGGTAAATGATCATAATTATTCAACGGCTATTGCCACTTACATTCAGCAATTCCCCGATACCAGCTGGGCAAATCAGCTGGCTCAACGTTGGGCAGAACAGTTAGAAGCACGTCAGGACTGGTTACAACTCATTAGTTATCAAGATCAATTGACTCAAGGCAATGCACGTTGCTCTGTGTTATCAGCACAATTCGCAACTGGATTCTTGGATAACAATGCTTGGTTGGCGGAAACATCGGCGCGTTGGCTGAGTGAGCAAAAATCAAGTGCTAATTGCGCGGCAGTCTATCAAAAACTTGAAAGCAGCCAAATGCTATCAGATGCTTTGTGGCAAACAAAATTAAAACAGCTTTATGATAATGGCCGTATTGACGAAGCCACGCGTAAACAAGCGCAGCTTCCTGAATCGCTTAAAATCTATCATCAAACCATGCTTTCTTTGTTGAGTGGTGATTTAGCTACTAATGCGCAACGCTTAATAGAGCAAAGCGTTTCTGCTCAGCGAGAGCAAGATGCAGAAGCCTTCATCTGGATTATTCAACAATACCTCAAACAAAATGCGGAACAGGCATTGGCTCTGTGGAACGAAGGAAAGTCTGCGTTCAAGTTAAATGAAACCGATCAGTTCAAAGTAGAAAAACAACTCTATCTGCAATTAGCTAAGTTGCAACCAGAACAAAGATTGTCATGGTTGGCGAAAATAGATGCCAGCATGCATAATGAATCGAGTCTTTTGCCCTTGTTGCAGCAAGCATTAAAAGACTCTGATTGGCAACAGCTTATTCAACTGACACAGCAACTGCCTACTGATATGCCCCAAGAGGCTTGGACTTACTGGCGTGCTAAAGCCTTAACACAAACCAATCAAGCGGCTTTGGCGCAGCCTTTATGGGAAAAGTTAGCTGCTCAACGCAGTTATTATGGCTTTATGGCAGCCGATCAGTTAGGCAAAGACTACAAGCTCAATACACAACCAGTCACCGCTGAACAATTAGTGCTAGCACATCAATCTGCCTTGGGACAACGTTTACAAGCCTTGTACGAAGTGGGACTAAAGGATGTCGCTTGGCGTGAATGGGTATATGCACGTAACAATCAAAAAGTAAGTGCTGATGCCGTACCAGGTTATGCTCAGTTAGCTCAATCAATGGGTTGGCATTCTTTTGCTGTACTGGCTTTGGGTAAACCAGAACATTGGAACTACACAACGCTTCGTTTTGCAACGCCCTACCAGGATATTGTGCGCCCAAAAGTAGATCAGCATGATATATCGCTGGCTTGGGCTTACGGTATTATGCGTCGTGAAAGCGCTTACGCGCACGATGTTAAGTCCAGTGCTGGTGCGATGGGACTGATGCAGCTGATGCCGAAGACGGCTCAGGCGCTTGCCCCTATTCAACAATTAAGGGACGTTTATCAACCCGAATTGAATGTTCATTTAGGCACAAAACTGCTGGGGCAACTGAAAAAAGAGTTTAATGGCAACTTGGTGTTGGCGACTGCCTCCTATAATGCAGGCGGTTTTAGAGTGAGACAATGGCTGAAACAGCAGCCCGCTTTACCGACGGATCAATGGATTGAGCTGATTCCCTTTAAGGAAACCCGTGAGTATGTAAAAGCTGTTTTAGAATATATGCTGGTGTTTGAACGTAAGGGCTTAGCGTCACAACACACACGACTTGCAGATTATTTGGTGCCACTGAACACACAACTTGCACAATCTGGAAAAAATTGTAATCCTGCCGATGAATGGTGCCTATGAGAAAAAGCGCGCGGAGTAAACTGAAGTTTCCACCCCTTTTTGTACAAGGAATCTAATTCTTAGCTCAAATCTTCGCCTTCTCAGATTGGTGCTGTTCAAACAGTGCAGGTTGACACGCTATTCAAGGTTACTTTTACAGTCAACCCCTCATTGTTGAACAAGCTAAGGCTTATATTCGCCACTATCAAGCCTAACGAATCACTCTCAGCGCCTGCAATAACTTAAATCGATGCTCAATAAAATAGGCTAACTGGGACGATAACCAAGCTGGCTGCTCATGCTCACCTAAGTCATCAGGAAACAGATTACCAGCGAGTCGATCTTTGCCCTGCCACAGCCACTGCGCCCAACAATTGGCATCGACGGCTTGTGTTGCCTCATAAGCTAATAGCCCCAACTGCTGCAGTCGAGAGACTTGTACACCACAGCCCGCAACTGGGCTGGCTAAGTAGGCAATGCGATGATCTTGCCAAGCGTATTGCATGAGCTGCCGATTCAACCCCAGTGAACGCTGTGTTAATTCCTCTGTGATCTGCACATTGGCAGGATGAATCGCACCAATCGCGGTTAAGGCGACCAGTAAAGGTATTAATTCCAGCACCGTCATGGACTGTTGCGGATTAAGTTGATTGAGCTCGACAACTAAACTCGTAACTGATTTGGCTGCATATTCATTGCTAGCAAGCCATTGCAGACATTGCGCTGTGATGGGTTGTGGTAAGTCAAAACGACCTAAATCGCCCTGAATTTGGAGTGTAATGGCAGATAAAGGATGTAACAACACCAGCTTAGTAGATAATAAGGCTTGAGTTTGCTCCTCTGGCGTTAGTCGTTGCGGATGCTTCTGCCAAATATCGCGCCTAAAAGTCTGATTACGCAGCACATCGGCATAGCTCTCGCGTAATCGTCCTTCTGGCAAGTCATTCAGCCAAGCTTGTTGTTCGACCGTGAAGTGACAATCGGTAAGTAATTCAATCGCATCAGCGGAACAGGTAAAAGACAGTCCCGCTTGCGCCAAAAGATCAGCCGTATCGTTAAAGCTCATTGGATGCCAAGCGTGACCTAGGTATTCATGAGATAAATAGCGCGGATTTTCTTGCGCTAAAGATTGCCACCAGTCTATTAAACTCGGCTCATTTTGCACATAACGACTGAGTGGCATCGCACTTTGTACAACCGCTAACGCCGCTTGTAAGCCATCATCAGCATGATCGGAAAAAGCTTTGGCGGTGTGATGAATCAGTCGTTGCATGGGCAAAATGGGCGCACAACCCGGCAAGGTATTGTGTGATAGGTAAACCATGCCATCATCACTTAAAAATCGCTCAATAATCGACAATATCTGTTGACGAATTTCTGGAGCCACCCAACTCCAGACACCATGTAGGCTAATCGTTTGAAACTTCTGTTGATTGATGGCTAAAAAGGTGGCAAAGTCCGCACAATGTAACTTGGCTTCAACACCCGATGCCTTCAGTAGCTCGTTAAGATTACTCACTTGTTTGGACATAAAATCAACGCCGAGCTGAGCTTCACCCGTACCTGCTGCTGTGATGGCAAGCCCCAATCCTTGACCAAAACCCAACTCACAATGCAAAGCCTCAGCGCTGGGCTTAGGGCTATCAAACCCCGCCAACAACTGCACCCAGCGCAAAGAAACAGGATGCTGCTGACGAAAATAGGCATAAATATACTCAGAAGTGGCTAGGTAACCTTGATTGGGATTATGTTGCATCAAACATTACTCATCATTAGCATTTATGTCTGCATTCATGGTTGTTTGCAACCGTGACTGCAATAGCGTTTCGACTTGTTCAATACGAGACTTGCATAATTCGTAAGCCATCATGGCTTCATCAATCATCGGCAGTAGCTTATCAATATCGATGCGTTCTTGTCGACTGAGTTGCGTAGCGATTTGTTCCAGCTTTTGATAGTTTTCAGCATAGTTTTGAGTGTTTGACATTTTTTATTCTGCCTCTGTTAAGGTGAGCGTGTTTTTGTTTGGTGTAATACAGATACTGCCATCGCTAAAAGTCAGTCTTACCTGATTTAATTCTGCGACTTGTTCGGCGCTGGTCACCACCTGCCCTGTTTCCGTGCGTGCGAGCAAATACCCTTGATCCAATAGGCGTTTTGGATGCATCAATTGAATCAACTGATGAAAATGGTTTAATTGTTGAGCTTGCTGTTTCAGTCGTTGCTCGGCTAAAGGCAATAAGCTTTGCTGCCATTGCGCTAACTGTTGCTGATGTCGTTGGCTGTGATGCTGCGCCGTCCAGCGTAATTGTGTTTGCCAATGAGCTAACTGCTGCCGTTGTGCGTTAAGACTTAATTGGGCGCTATGCTGGCAATTGAGCCAGTGACTCGCAAGATGTTGTTTCGCATCTGCCAGTTGTTGTTGACTGCGCTGTTGAATAAGGTGTTTGAACTCAGTTATGTGGTGTCGCGCTAATTGTAATTGCGCTGTAGATGCTTGTTGAATACGCTGCCACGCACTGCTCGCCGACTGAGCAGCATCGACAATATGCTGACGGATAAAGGCAATGGTTTTACTGGGCGTATCAAAACGCGCAAAAGCCACTTCATCCAAAATGGTAGAGTCACGCTCATGTCCAATACCCGTCAACACAGGAATGGGAAAACGGCAAACCGCCGTTGCCAGACTCAACTCATTGAGAAACATTAAATCCTGTTTCGCACCGCCACCGCGAATAATGACTAATGCATCGTAAGGTTTCTCTTCATGAGTCTGCTGAATTTGAGTCAGTGCTTGAGTCAGTTCGGTCACCGCACTCACGCCTTGAAAGCTGGCATGATAATAGTCAAACTCACACAGCGCCACTGCGGTGAGTTGATTGGCATCACTGCGAAAATCACCCAACCCTGCTGCCTGTGCTGGGGCTAAAACGGCAACACGGGCGAAATCACGAGATAGGTGCTTCTGTTTATTAAGAGACCATAGTCCTTGCGATTTTAACTGCGCACGAATCTGTTGTAACTTAGCCTCTTGATCGCCCAAGGTAAAACTGGGATTGATGTCCACCACATTCAGCGATAGTCCAAAGCGGGCGTGAATACTGACTTCGACGCTGAGCAATACCTTCATGCCCGCCGATAAGATTTGCCCCGTGACCTGCTCAAAATGACTCAATAGACCTTCGCGCGAATTCGCCCAAATGGTGGCTTTAACTTGCGCTAATTGCTGACCCTGTTGTGATTCGGCCAGCGTGAGATAGAGATGCCCTTGACGTTGACTCAGTTCGGTAATTTCTGCCACCACCCACACCGCCTTGGGAAGCGCGAGCTGTAGTGCTCGATTGGCTTGATTCATCAATTCCGACAAACGCATGCCTTGAGCTGACGTCTCCGTGTTTACCACGGGCGTTTCACTGAAAGTGAATGCCGCTGTCTCGGCTTCGGGAATTACTAAGCTGGCAGGCAACCAACGCGCAAAGGCATCAGCATTCACACCGTCTGGAACAAACCATCGACGTGCCATCGCATCCCAGCGTGCGCCCAATGCCTTGGCTTGGTCTTTTTCAGCATAAACAACGGTCAAATACAGACGCTCACTCATGGTTCAACTTCCACACCATCTAAGGTCACCAGCCCCGCTTTAGCAAGCTGTTTCATCACCGTAAGCCATTGCCCTGTTTTGTGTAACGCAACCAAACTTGATACAGGATGCTTAGGTTTACCATGTAAGCGAATGAGGCGACTTTCTTGTAAGGCATCGGCTTCATAATGACGATGTGCACTTAGTGCTGATTCAATCTGGTCAGTGTCATTACACAACAACACCAAATCACAGCCAGCTTGATGAAAACGCTGCGCTAACTCACCGCCTGACGCCATCGAAGCAACCGCTTGCATACCCAGATCATCACTGATAATAGCGCCATTAAAACCACACTGCTCTCGCAGCAACTGTTGTAACCAAATACGAGACAAACCAGCTGGTAAATCATCAACCGCTGGATAAATGACGTGAGCCACCATCACCGCACCACAATAATGCTGAATCAGATGCTTGAACGGCTGCATATCCGCACCGACCAAACTGGCTAAAGAACGAGAATCGACCGCCATTGTAAGATGGGTATCGGGTACGACAAAACCGTGACCGGGAAAGTGCTTTGCCACTGCCGACATACCCGCTGCTTGCATGCCTTGCATCAGTTGTTCCGCTAATAAGCCCACCACATGGGGATTATGATGAAAGGCGCGATCACCAATCACGCTACTATTGCCGTAGTCTAAATCAACCACAGGCGCAAAAGAAAAATCCACACCACAAGCCAGTAGTTCAGCTGCTAATAACCAACCCACATTATAGGCAGAGTGTAAGGCTTGTTGTGGATGTTCATCATAGCTTTCACCTAAGGCTCGCATGGCCGGTAACGGCGTAAAACCTTGAGTTTTGAAACGCTGAACCCTTCCGCCTTCGTGATCGACACTCACCAACAAACGCGGATGACGCAACCCATGAATCTCATGCGTCAGCGCACGAAGCTGTTCCGGTGATTCATAATTACGACGAAAGAGCACCACGCCCGCCGCGGCTGGATGCATCAGCTGCGCTCGTTCATCATCGGTCAAGCTATAACCCGATAGACCAATCATTAGAAAACCTAAAGATTGCGCCTTGCCTAAGGCTTCACTATTGCCGTACATCGAGCTTATCCCTTAAAGCATCACCAAAGCGATTCACCGCCAAAATGACCAACATCAGTGTTAAGCCAGGAACTAACACCAAATGAGGTGCCGTTAAAATGTATCGTGCGCCCTCTCGAATCATCGTACCCCATGAAGCCTGGGGTGGCTGAACACCCAATCCTAGAAAAGAAAGCCCAGCCTCAGCAATAACAGCACCCGCAATACCAAACGTCATTTCAATGGCTAAGGGGGCAAAGAGCAAGGGCAATACATGACGCCATAAAATCAAATAACGTGGTACGGCTAATGAACGCGCCGCCATGACGTGATAACGGTTACGCAACGATAGTGTTTGTCCTCTTGCTAAACGTGCATAGCCCACCCAGCCAACAATACTTAATGCCAAAACAAGATTACCAATACCTGCACCCAGCACGGCGGCTAAAGCGATGGCCAGTAACAAATGGGGAAAAGCCAAAAAAGCATCAATAATCCAACGAATGACATTATCAAACCAGCCACCAATATAGGCAGACAACATGCCAATAAACGTCCCCACACTGGCAGAAATGCCAACCACCATCAACGCCACCCAAGCGGAGGTTTGAGCGCCTGCCAACAACCGCGCCCACAAAGGACGACCGAGTTCATCCGTACCCAAAGGCGCATGTTGAAAAGGAGACAATAACAGCGTTTCTAATTGGATACGGTCGGCAATCTCGCTCACCAAGGGGGCGCACAAAGCCATCACAATCCAAAGTGTTATGATGACAAATGACCAAGAACGCCACATCATTCACCCCCTCTGGTAGAACGAATACGTGGATCTAACCAACGATAAGCTAATTCAAGCAGATTATTTACCAGCACATAAAATAGCGTAATTAATAAGATAGCGCCTAATACTAAAGCATAATCTCGTCGGTTAATCGACTCAATTAATAACAAGCCCAGCCCTGGCCAATCGAAAACCGTTTCAATAATGACCGCTCCACCCAACAAGGCACCCAACTGAAGCCCAACTAAGGTCAAAATGGGTAAAAAGGCATTACGCAAACCATGCACCAGCAACAGGCGCGATTCACTCGCCCCTTTCGCCTTGGCCGTACGAATGTAGTCTTCATGCAACACCTCTAACAAAGAAGCACGCAACATACGCGTTAAAATGGCAGCCAATGCCGTACCTAAAGTTAAGGCGGGCAACACCCAAGCATAAGGCGCGTCCATACCGGAAACCGGAAACCAACCGTGATCTACCGCTAACACAATAATCAAAATAGGTCCTAAGACAAAACCCGGAATCGACATACCCACTAAAGCAGTAATCATTGCCAGCTTATCTTGCCAGCCATTTTTACGCACCGCCGCAATAATACCCAATGGCAAGGCAATCAATAAGGCAATCGCCACTGCTAGTAGTGCGAGGGTTAAGGTTGCAGGGAGTCGCGCCCACAATAATTCGAGCACAGGTTTATGGTAGAAAATGGACATCCCCCAATCGCCTTGTAAAATACCGCCCATAAAAGCCCAATACTGATGCCATAGCGATAAATCCAAGCCAAAACGCTGACGCAGCGCCGATTCGTCCATACCGACACTATCGCCGAGCATAATACCAATCGGGTCTCCAGGCGCTAAATGCAGTAATAAGAATACCGCCGTAATCACCACCCAAATCACGGCTAACATTCCTAATAATTGACGTGCGATGCTGGTCATCATGTTTGAATACTCACCGCAGCACCATAACCTAGATAATCAAACACTTGAATCATGTCTTCAGGCGCAACACGCACACAACCATGCGAAGATGGCGGTATTTCAGATGACCACGCAGGACTACCATGAATATAAATATAGCGACGGAAAGTATCGACTTGACCACCCCGATTGATGCCGCTTTCTAAACCACATAACCACAAAATGCGCCCTAAAATCCAATCGCGTTCTGGGTTGGCTTGCATTAATGCAGGAGTCCATTCTTCACCTGTTGCTCTTCGACCTTTCAGCACCGCATAAGGAGAAAGCCCCTTACCAATGCAAGCTCGCACATAATGTTTGCCAACGGGCGTACATCCCGAATCCTGCACACAGCCAACGCCGTTTTGTGCCGTGTTCACGCGACACTGAAACAACAATTCTTGCTGTTCATTTAATACCATCAACTGCTGATCGGAGATACTGATTACCGCAGACTTCATATCAACCAGCCACTTTGCGTGTTAGGAGTAGCGCATCATAACGACCGTCACTCGCCAGTTGGTAATCCTTAATATTCGGGCGGGTCACACTCACTTGATGATCATGCCACAAAGGCATAATCGGCAACTCATTCAACAGGTGCTGTTGAATCTGTTTATAAGCACTGGACATTTCCAGCATGGACGGTGCGATCAAAGCGCGTTTGATCATATGATCAAACTGAGCATCGACATAATGTCCTCGGTTAGCACCAGTTGGTGGGGTTGAATAACTGGCAAAGGCATACTCAAAAATTTCAGGCGATTTAACACCCACCCACGCTAGCCCATATAGCTGAAAGCGCCCTTGTTTGATGTCACTATAAAAAGTTCCCCAATCATGGCTATCTATACTCAGATTAATGCCAACGTCGGCTAGTAAACTTTGATACACCGTTGCTAATCTGACACGTGTCGGATCAGTAGAGGTCTTATAGGTTAACGAAATACTACCAGATTTAAATCCAGCATCGGCCAGCAACTGGCGTGCTTTTTCTGGATGATAGTCGTAACCGACAACACTACTGGGCAAACCACACCAGTGTTCAGAAGGAAAAATCCCCTCACCCATGCGCGCCATATCATCCAGCAGACGTTTAATAATGAGTGGACGATTAATAGCATGAGCAATGGCTTGTCGTACGGGCAATTGCGACAGAATCGGATCGCTTAGATTGAAACCAATATAGGAAAAAGACGTCCCAACACTGGTATTCACTTGAATGGATGAACGCGAACGCGCATGATGCACCAATTCGGGCGACAAATCATTTTGTAACACATCCAGTTCATTACGAACGAGTTTTAACAGGCGAACACTCGCATCTTTCACACCAATGAAGGCTAATTTCACGCCATCTTGTCGAACTAATACCAATATTTGATCTTCGTAGCTGACAAAACGACAACCTCCACAGCCAATCGGTTGCTGATCAAAATTGTGCCCCGAAGCCAAAAGATCAGCTGGCATAATCGGAAGGGTTAACCGAAATAAAGCTAACTTATCGGGCTTATGCCAACGAAAAACAACACGTCCTTCCTCAGCTTCTACACTGGCAAGGTTGCGCAGCGGCCCTTTGAGTGGCGAAACCGTTTTAGCGTCTAATACCGAGTGATAAGTCGCTACCACATCGTCAATGATGAGTGGTTTGCCGTGATGAAAGACAAGGTTGTTATTGATTTCAACCGACAAGGTCACATCATCCAACCATTCCCAATATTTGGCAATCCACGGCGAAGGAATCGAGGACTTATCAAAATCAATCAGTGCTGGATAAATCAGTCGCCCAATGCGCGTTGAAAACGCATCAGTGGCATAGCGCGGATCAAGACGAGCCGTGACATCAGGAACGCCCATGCGAATCGTATTGATATCATCAACGGGTTCATAGCGACTGCAACCAGCACCTAAAGCAATGAAGCTGGCGCTCAGCGTCGTTTTTAACCAAAATCGTCGTTGATGATTAATGTTGCTCACGCTTAATCACGCAAATAACGTTCGATACTGGCTAAATCATCTCTAGCTAAAGCCCCCTGAGCCGCACGCAAACTGAGTCTATTTTGTACATCATCAAACAAAGCGTTGGCTAAATCTTGTTTTGCTTTATAGAGTAAGGTGCGTGCATTAAGCACATCAACCAGACTTTTCAGGCCCACACGATTACCCTCTTCTGCCGCTTGTAAAAAGGCCTCGTTAGAAGTCACTGCTTGACGCAGTGCTTGTAAACGACTCTGAGTCATTTGAACGGTTTTAGCCAAACTCAGTACATCCAGTTTTGCCTGTTCGTCAGCATAACGCAATCCTGCCTGAGCTGCAAGACGCTGTTGTTCAGCTTGTCGGACTTGACTCGTTACCAAACCGCCCGAATAAAGTGGCATATTCACCACCACGCCAATACTATTGGTTTGATAAGGTGCATTAAAAAATTGCGTTCTAGAGTCGAGATTACTAATAGATGCTTGTAAACTTACTGTAGGATAATGAGCTGCCCGAGTTGCATTCACCTGTTGTTCCGACGCTTGCACCTTGCCTTGATTTAAGCGTAGGTTCAGGTTGCCTTGCACCCCCATGTTACTAAGCTGCTCTGGTGATTCAATTAAATTTGGAAGCTTAGTATCTAAAGCTAGACTTTTCAACAGGGGTACTGGTTGACCAATCAAACGCGCTAAGCTCTCTTGACTGATAGCCAATAAATTCGTTGCTTGGCTAACATCCGCTAATGCCATGTCATAACGTGCTTGCACTTCTAATAAATCAATTGGATTGGTTAATCCTACCTTAACACCAGCAACAATTTGATCGCGTTGTTTTTCGGTTGAAGCCAGTTGTGCCTGCGCAAAAGTCAGTAATTGCTGCGCTTTCAGCACATCCAAATAGCTTTGGCTTAAGCGCAACATCAACTGTTGTTGACTGAGTAAATAGAGTGTTTCAGCCTGCTGAACCAAACTTTTAGCCTGTTCATAACGCGCAAAACTGGCGGCATCAAATAGCGGTTGATTTAACTGTAATTTTTGTTGCTGAGTTTCTTTGGCTGCGATGGGAACTGGTATCGAATAGTCATTTCGCTGATAGCTTGCCTGTGCCGAAATGGTCGGCAATAACACCGACTTAGCTTGATTCAGCAACTCCTGATCGGCCGCATACTGGGCTTGCGCCTGTTGCAATTGTGCATCTTTCTGTGCCGCCAAGTCATACAAACTTAATAATCCTTCAGCAGCATAAACCTGACTTGAAGACAAGACCACGAATAACCATGGCAATTTTACCCATGAACAACGCATAAAAGGATTAGCACTGACCCGCATTCTTTTCATCATCACTCCACAGGGCAAACGGACGTTGCGATAGAAATACGTTATAGTAACGTGCCTCGTCAGTGACTTCCAGTCCCAACCAACTGGGCTTACTAAAAATCTCATCTTCTCGATCGAGTTCTAGCTCTGCCACAATCAATCCAGCATTATCCCCGTGAAACTCATCAATTTCCCACTCATGGCCATCAACCATGACAAAGTGACGTGTTTTAATCACAGTCGGTCCTAACACCATGGTCATCAGTTTTTGTGCATCGGCTAAGGGTATCGGGTATTCAAATTCGTCGCGCGACATGCCAATTTGTACGCGCTTAATGTTTAAGCGCGCTTGATCGTCTTCAATGCGGACACGCACTGAGCAAGAAACGGGTTCATTTAAGTAACCTTGTGCATAGTTGGCTGTTTTATGGGCTTGTGATCGCCATGCATCACCGGTGACTAAAAACTTACGCTCGATTTCTTTTCCCATCACAACCTCAAAATAATGTAAATATCAACTTCTGACGAGTAAGGCAATCGCCTCAACATGATAACTTTGCGGGAACTGATCGATCAGCGCCATTTTATTCAGCTTGAAACCTGCTTTCTGTAATACCGCCATATCTCGTACCATAGTCGCTGGATGGCAAGAAACGTACACCACACGTTTCACCGACTTTTGTTTAGCAATACGTTCACTAGCCACTTGCGCACCATCCCAAGGCGGATCGAGCAACACATGGGCTAAACCTGCTGGCGGACGCCAATCTGGCGCAAATAAGTCTACCTGAGCAAAGGTGGTATTTACAATACCATTGGTCATCGCATTGGTTTTGGCTGTTGATACGCTTTGCTCGTTTAATTCTAATCCTAACAAACTGCCGGCGCTTTGAGCGATAGGTAAAGAAAAATTACCCATACCGCAAAACAGCTCTAGCACTTGATCATCAGCACCAGCCGCTAACCAGTCTTTCGCCAAGCTAACCATTTGTTGATTGACGCTGGCATGCGTCTGCACAAACTGATCTGGTGAAAAATGAAAGTTCAATCCACTAAGCTGATAATGCAAGTCGGCGTCGCTAACCACCGACAAACCTGTAGCACGATCAGAAGTTTGTATCGCCAATCCACTGATACCCACACGCTCACACCATTTTTGCCAATGGGTTAAATGGTGATCGCGCCACTGTTGATTGATATGTAACACTAAGGACAAAGAACCGATAGCCAAGCATTCAATTTCATCAATACCTTGTCGAGGTAACTTGGGTAGCGCCTCACGCAATTGAACAAAACAATCACTTAATGGCCGAGACAACTGCGGACAAGCCTGAATCGGCACAAGATACTTACCGCCAGCCGATCTAAAGCACAAATCACCCTGACGATTTAACGCCCAACGCGCACGGCGACGATACTGCCAAGCTTCCCCTGTTAGCGGCAAATGCCACTCGGTTTTATCGGTATGAATACCCGCTTTAACCAAGCTTCTGGCTAATTGATTTTGTTTAAAAGCCACTTGATTATCGACGGATAGGTGCTGTAACTGACAACCGCCACAAACAGAGAAATGGGCACAAGCAGGCACAATGCGATGTTCTGAAGGTTCAACAACAGACACACATTTCGCTTCAAAATACTGAGACTTTTGATGCACGATCTGCGCATCAACGATTTCATCCGTTAAGGCACCTGTGACGAAAACCGTTTTACCATCCAGCTTAGCCACGCCACGCCCATCATGGGTCATATCATGAATGCTAAGACGAACCACTTTAGTTGTCGTTTCAGCCTTAGTATTCAGTTTTGACTGATGGCGTACTTGCCCGTGATGCGGACGTTTATAACTCACAAATTAACCGCCTTGCTGCGTCGAAAGACGACTGAGAATATGCGTTAAAGCCGCTTGTGGGTCTTCAGCTCGTGTTATCGGACGACCGATAACGAGATAATTTGAACCCGCTGCCATCGCCGCTTCAGGTGTTAATATGCGTGTTTGGTCATCTTTAGCACTTTCAGGCAAACGAATACCTGGGGTGATTAACTGAAATTCAGCACCCTGAGCTTGACGAATCACGCTCGCTTCTTGTGCCGAACACACTACACCATCCATACCGCACTGATGCGCCAAACTGGCCAAATTTTCAACCATAGTACCAGCACCAGCCATGTAGCCGATTTCGATTAATTCTTCATCTGAAAGACTGGTTAAAATGGTCACCGCAATTAATAAAGGCCGCTTTTCAAAGGGAACCAAAGCATCACGGGCAGCTTGCATCATTTTGCGTCCACCGCTAGCATGAACATTAACCATCCACACACCCATGCGCGCTGCTGAAGTCACAGCTGCGGCAACGGTATTGGGAATATCATGGAACTTCAGATCTAAAAAAACCTTGAAGCCCATATCCTGCACGGCTTCAACCAGCGAAGGACCAGCTTGTGTAAATAACTCTTTGCCAATTTTTAAGCGACAATCTTGCGGCGATAGTTGACGCGCTAACTCAAGCGCTTGAGCTGCGGTGGGAAAATCCAACGCAACGACAACAGGAGATGAAGTTGTCATGATTTTTTCCTAAAAAAATGTTGAATCGGATAGAGAAGCCATCCTAATAACAAACCAGACATGAAAATAATCAAGCAAGTGATGGCAATGGGAAGTTCAACAGACCAAGAGAACCAATGAAGTTGCATATAACCTGGATTTTGTATACCAACCAGTACACCAAAGACGATAATCGTTAATCCTATCCAGTAGCGCATGCTGTAATCCTCTTGGGAGATGAATCAGTCATCACTGTTTTAAAAACAGCGAAGTCTGATAACAAAAAGCAATTAACCGACTAATGGAACACGCTCACGACTGGCATCAATCGATTCTTTTAACTCTTTACCTGGCTTAAAGTGTGGCACACTTTTACGATTGAGTGCAACTGATTCGCCCGTTTTAGGGTTGCGGCCAATACGAGGTTGACGATGATGTAATGTAAAGCTACCGAAACCTCGTACTTCAATACGATCATCCTTAGCTAAGGCCTCTGATAAGGTTTCGATGATTAAGTTGACAGCCAATTCAATGTCTTTGTGTGGTAATTGATGTTGACGACGAGCAATAAGATCAATAAGTTCAGATTTAGTCATAATGATGTACTTACTTTATATTAAAATGTTTCTATTTCGATCAGTTAGTGTCAGTATTTTATAAAACACTCACAGTAAATGATTCGATAAAAAACCCCTGCCGAAGCAGAGGTTTTTCAACCGTGCAACAAGCGTTAACCCTTGTTGCTATCATCCTGTCAAATTAGAATTGACCTTTTAACAAATCACCTAGGGTGTTGCTACCGATGTTAGAAGTGTTGTTGAAACCCTTCATCGCTTCTTGTTGTTCAGCTTCATCTTTAGCACGGATAGAGATTTGAATACCACGAGTTTTACGATCAATGTTCGTTACACGCGCAGTTACTTTATCACCTACTTTCAATGCATCACGCGCATCATTCACACGTTCAGCAGCGATTTCTGAAGCACGCAAGTAAGCAACCACTTCTGGAGCCAACTCAACTTCAGCGCCTTTTTCATCAACTGAAGTGACTACACCCGAAACGATTGAACCACGGTTCATTTCAGCCGCGAAAGTGCTGAAAGGATCTTGTTCAAGCTGTTTCAAGCCTAAAGAAATGCGCTCACGCTCTGGATCAATCGCTAAGATGATGGTTGTTAACTCATCACCTTTCTTGAAGTCACGAATGGCTTCTTCGCCAGACTTATTCCAAGAAATGTCTGTTAGGTGAACTAAACCATCAATACCACCTTCTAGACCGATAAAGATACCAAAGTCAGTGATTGATTTGATTTTACCCGTGATTTTGTCGCCTTTGTTGAATTGAGTACCGAAAGCCTCCCATGGATTCATTTGACATTGTTTCAATGACAACGAAATACGACGACGTTCAGTATCCACATCCAATACTTTAACATTCACTTCTTGACCCAAATGAACCACTTTAGATGGGTGAATGTTGCGATTAGTCCAATCCAACTCAGAAGTATGTACCAAACCTTCCACGCCTTCTTGAATTTCAACGAAAGCACCGTAGTCAGTTAAGTTAGCTACTTTACCAGAAACTTCAGAACCGACTGGGAAGGCAGCAGCAATTTTGCTCCATGGATCCGCTTCCATTTGTTTCATACCCAATGAAACACGGTTACGTTCACGATCGAACTTCAATACTTTAACATCAATCTCATCACCCACATTCAACACTTCTGAAGGGTGATTGATGCGACGCCATGCGATATCAGTAATGTGCAACAGACCGTCGATACCACCTAAATCAATGAACGCACCGTAATCAGTTAGGTTTTTAACCACACCTTTCACTTCTGAACCTTCATCTAGGTTTTTCAACAATTCGTCACGTTCTGCACTGCTTTCTGCTTCGATAACCGCACGACGAGAAACAACGACGTTGTTACGTTTACGATCTAATTTAACCAGTTTAACTTCACACTCTTTACCTTCTAGGAAGCTAAAATCGCGCACTGGACGGGTATCAACCAATGAACCTGGTAGGAAGCCACGAATGCCTTTAACGTCAACCGTCAAGCCGCCTTTCACTTTGCCAGTCACCATACAGTTAACAATGGCGTTAGCTTCAAGCTGCTGTTCCAACCAATCCCAAGTACCAGCGCGTTTCGCTTTTTCGCGAGACAATTTAGTTTCGCCGAAACCGTCTTCGATAGCTTCAACCGTTACGTCTACTACGTCACCCACAGCAACTTCAAGTTGATTGTTTTCGTCCATGAATTGCTTGATAGCAATTGCAGACTCAGATTTCATACCAGCATCAACATAAACAAAGTCGTTAGAAATGCGAGTAACTGTGCCCTTGATCAGGACACCAGGTTGAACGAATGAAGTTTTTAACGATTCTTCAAAAAGCGAAGCAAAAGATTCCATGTAAAGTCTCAATGTCAAGCCGTTGTGTGTAAAGTGCTTTTTATCAGGATCAAAAGCCAACGGGTCTGGTTAAATTAAACAGCAAATTTCCTGCTAACTTGCTGTTGGTCTATCCAAGCAACTGCTTGGTTAAAAACTTGATCGGGAGATAAATTTGAGGTGTCGATCACTAACGCATCTTGCGCTGCTTTCAGCGGTGCAATGGGGCGATTGCGATCTCTTTCATCTCTTTCACGAATTTCTTTGGTTATTTGATCAATGTTAGCATCTAACCCTTGGTTTTTCAACTGTTTTACGCGTCTATCGGCACGAACTTCGGCACTAGCATCTAAAAACAACTTTGCTGTTGCCTGTGGAAATACTATCGTACCCATATCGCGACCATCAGCAACCAAACCTGGCAGTTGAGCAAAATCCTGTTGAAAGGCGAGCAAAGCGGAGCGTACAGACTCGATAACCGCGACTTGTGAAGCCAGTGCTGCTACTGTTTCAGTACGAATAATGTCTGTCACATCGTCAATTTCTAACAGGATTTTACCTTGCACAAAGCGCACAGGCAGATGTCGAGCCAAATCGGTTAACGCCACGGGATTATCTAAAATACCCCTTTGCCGAGCAGCCAAGCCTAATACTCGATAAAGCGCGCCACTGTCTAAAAAGTGAAAGCCATAATGTTCCGCAAGGCGAGCACAAAGGGTACCCTTACCGACACCACTAGGACCATCCACCGTCACGACAACAACAGAACTCATGCTGGCATTTCCTGACGAATCGCCAACCCTAACCCAGCTGCTAAGCTAACAAAGCCCGGAAAAGAGGTATTGACGTTAGCACAGTCATCAATCACCACTTCTCCTGAGTTAACTCGCAGAGCAGCAACCGCACTAGCCATCGCAATGCGGTGATCGCCATGACTTTGAATGGCTGATTCTGGCGCTGTTAACTGACCACCTTCGATAATACAGCCGTCTTCTGTTGGTGTGGCGCTAATACCCATTTGCTGAAGTGCCGTAGCCATCACCGCAATGCGATCTGACTCTTTAACACGCAACTCTTCAGCACCCGTCAACACTGTTGTGCCCGTAGCGCAAGCGGCAGCAACGAACAGCACAGGGAACTCATCGATGGCTAAAGGCACAAGACTTTCAGGAATATTAATGCCTTTTAGTTGCGCTGAGCGCACGCGAATATCCGCGACGGGTTCGCCACCGACTTCTTTTTCATTACTGAGCGTAATATCGGCACCCATTAGACGCAGAATATCAATCACTCCCGTGCGCGTTGGATTAATGCCCACGTGTTGCAACACCACATCCGAATTGGGCGCAATACTGGCAGCAACCATAAAGAAAGCGGCAGAAGAAATGTCCGCAGGCACGTCAATATCCGTAGCAGTTAATTCACCGCCACCAACCAAGCTCATGCGATTACCTTCGGTTTTCACCTGATAACCAAAACCACGTAACATGCGCTCGGTATGGTCTCGCGTTGGCGCAGGTTCAGTGACGCAAGTTTCACCTTCGGCATAAAGCCCCGCCAACAACACACATGACTTAACTTGAGCCGATGCCATCGGCAAATCATAATGAATACCCTTGAGAGGTGAACCGCCATGGATCACTAATGGAGGAACGCCTTTTTCGCCTTGGCTATCAACACGAGCACCCATTAAAGCTAGGGGGGTGGTGACACGTTTCATCGGGCGTTTCGATAAAGAAGCATCACCGATTAACGTCGAATCAAAAGCTTGACCTGCTAAAATGCCTGACATCAGGCGCATTGCCGTGCCTGAGTTACCCATATCCAACGGTGCGTTAGGCGCTTTCAAGCCACGCAAGCCAACCCCTTCAATGGTCACTTTGCCTTGTTCAGGTCCTTCAATCATCACACCCATAGCTTTAAACGCCTTGAGCGTATTTAAGCTATCTTCACCTTCGAGGAAACCTGTTACGCGTGTTGTGCCTTTCGCCAATGCACCCAGCATGATACTACGGTGAGAAATCGATTTATCACCCGCAACGCGCGCTGTGCCCTGTAAAGAACCACCCGCTTTAACAATGTAACGAATATTAGGACCGTGACTCATAAAAGACTAAAACCCATCAATAAATTCAAAAAATTACTCATCATTTTATCACAAAGCAACAGACTTAGGCTTTTTCGGTTTTTTTGGCTTCTTCACTTTATCCGTCAGTCGGGTAACGGGAATAGACTGTGTTGGTGCAAAACCCGCGTATTGATGACGGGGTAAATGTTGACGAATTAAATTTTCAATAGCAG
>CAZYER010000014.1:0-11300 GCA_964646525.1 uncultured Francisella sp.
GGTCTCGACTGATTATAAACTTTTTTAACAAATAACTCGGGGTTGGTTTTCTGTCCAAGGCAACAAAATACGGTATTCCGCACGATGCTCGTCTTGCCAGTAGTGCATCACACTTTCACTCACCAACAGACTCAAATGCGTAAGATAGTCAGCTCGGTTAGTGGGATCTAGCTGTTCCAAACGCTCATAGAATTCTGCTTCTGTCCATTTCAAATCGTTAACGAAATAAGTGGCTGTTTCATCCATCAACTCGTTACTGCGGGCAGGTGTGTCAATAACCCCCAAAAATTAAGACTCATTAGCCACATTCCGAGCAGAAATAGCACGTTCTTAATCACTGCATGTTCCCTGTTTGTCATAAAATTGTCATCAAAGTGTCATATTCATATATTAACTCATGATGATATGTTTTGAAATGTTGTTTCGGCTTGGTTACACTAAAGAAAATGACGGGGACTAAAGTGATGCAGAACGAACATACCTCTTGGCATAGCCAGTCAGAAAGCGAAGTATTAAATAAGCTTGCCAGTCAGCGCAGTGGGTTAAGTGACTCTATGGCGCAAGATCGTTTGCAAACTTATGGTGCTAATCGGCTACCTGCTCCTCATAAAACCCCAGCTTGGTTACGTTTTTTGCGACAATTTCATAATGTGCTTGTCTATGTACTTGTTGTTGCCGGCGTCATCGCGGGATTACTGGGACATTGGATTGATACCCTTGTCATTCTGGCAGTAGTGGTCATTAACGCCATCATTGGTTTTATTCAAGAAGGACGTGCCGAAGCTTCTATTGATGCCATTCGTCATTTACTTTCATTGCAAGCTCGGGTCATGCGCAATGGTCATCAAAAAAAAATCGACTCTGAGCAGTTAGTACCAGGCGATATTTTGCTGTTAGAGGCAGGAGATAAGGTACCAGCTGATTTACGTGTGCTGCAAAGTCATGCATTAAGTGCGCAAGAATCGACGCTAACCGGTGAATCCCTATCGGTTGAAAAACGTGCTCAAGCCGTTGCAAACGATGCGCCATTAGCTGAACGTCAGTCTATGCTATTTAGTGGAACCTTTATTACCAGCGGTCAAGGTATGGGGGTGGTTGTGCATACTGGACAATCCACCGAACTGGGTAAAATCAGTGGCTTACTGAATCAAGTAACCACCTTGCACACCCCATTGACGCTACAGATTGCTGCGTTTGCGAAACAACTTACTGGACTCATTTTAATCATTGCGCTTGCCACCCTTGTGCTTGGTTATTGGGTTTATCAAATCGCTTTTGAACAGTTATTTTTATCGGTAGTGGCTTTTTCTGTATCAGCTATTCCTGCCGGATTACCCGCCATTTTGACTATTAGTCTTGCCTTTGGTGTGCAAGCCATGGCGCGGCGGCAAGCTATTGTTCGTCGTTTACCTGCGATTGAAACCATTGGTTCTGTTTCTGTCATTTGTACCGATAAAACAGGCACTTTAACACGCAATGAGATGTTGGCTAATCAAGTCATTACCACGTCAACAGCCTATCAAGTCGATGGATTAGGTTATGAGCCTATCGGCGAAGTCATTGCCTTAACAGACGGTAAACAGAATCCGAATCAGCTTAAACTTCTCGCACAGATCGCTTGTCAGTGTAACGATGCTGAACTCTTCCAAAGTCATGAAGGCTTATGGCAGTCTGCAGGCGACCCGATGGAAATTGCTTTGCTCACCTTGGCGATGAAAATAG
This sequence comes from uncultured Francisella sp., assembly GCA_964646525.1. Taxonomy (GTDB): domain Bacteria; phylum Pseudomonadota; class Gammaproteobacteria; order Thiomicrospirales; family Thiomicrospiraceae. The sequence continues at coordinate 1,723 of CAZYER010000014.1, forward strand.
ATGCTAATAGCATGGCAGAGCGCAAACAGTGGACGCGAACCGATGTCATTCCATTTGATTCACGCCATCGTTATATGGCCACCCTCAACCATGACCATGAACATCATGGTGTGATTTTAGTGAAAGGTGCCCCTGAAGCTCTGCTGTCGCTCTGTCAATGGCAAGTTAATGAAGCCAATACTTCAGTAGCGATTGATCAGTCCTATTGGCAGCAACAACTCGCCAGTTTAACGCAACAGGGACAAAGGGTGCTGGCCTTTGCTTACAAGTCGGTGCAAGCACAACAAACAATTTTATCGCACGATGATCTCGCCCATGAGTTAATCCTCATTGGCTTGGTCGGACTGAGCGATCCACCAAGACCCGAAGCGATAGAAGCCATCCAAGTTGCCTATAAAGCGGGCATTGCGGTGAAAATGATTACTGGAGATCATGCCGACACGGCGCAAGCGATTGGTCGGAAAATGGGACTCGCCAATACCCATGTTGTGATGACGGGAAAAGAGATTGAACAGCTCAGTGACGAAGCACTACTTGAACAAATTCAGCATACCGATATTTTTGCTCGCACCAGCCCTGAGCATAAACTGCGCTTGGTGATGGCATTTCAATCTTTAGGTTTAACGGTTGCCATGACAGGTGACGGCGTTAATGATGCGCCTGCGTTAAAACGCGCTGATGTGGGCATTGCTATGGGTAACAAAGGCAGTGAAGTGGCCAAAGAGGCAGCAGACTTGGTGCTGGCAGATGACAACTTTGCTTCAATCGTGGCAGCGGTACAAGAAGGACGGCGTGCCTATGACAACATCCGTAAGGTCATTCGTTGGACACTGCCTACCAATACCGCTGAAGCCTTAACCATTTTAGTGGCGCTGTTATGGGGATTAACCTTACCGATTTCTCCTGTACAGATTTTATGGATTAATCTCGTCACAGCGGTAACGCTCGGTATTGCCTTGCTCTACGAACCCTTAGAAGCGAATGCCATGCAACGACCACCACGCAACCGTTTCGAATCCTTAATTTCTGGCGCCTTAGCTTGGCAAATGGCGTTTGTTGGTGGCTTGTTCTTTACATTAGTTTATGGAAGTTATTCTTTAGCTTCGGCTTATGATTACAGTCATGCACAAGCCAGTACCATTGCCATGAATATGCTGGTATTACTTGAGGTGTATTATCTGTTTTTTAGTCGTAACCTCTATGGTTCAACCCTCACTCGCCAAACATTTTTGGCAACGCCAGCCTTGTGGGTGACTGTTCTATTGGTGATGAGTTGTCAACTGCTCATCACCTATGTACCGCTGCTACAAATAGGTTTTGGTACTGCGGCTATTGGCTGGATGGAATGGGGACTGATTCTATTTGCTGGTGCATTGGCTTATCTCATCATGAGTATTAAACGTCACTTAGATGAACGCCAATTTAGGTTATAACACCCAATAAATCGGAATAAATATTTTAAAAATTTCATTAAAACAATAAATTGAATCAAATAGCTCAAAAACTCAATAAGAAAATAAGGAATTTAGCTTAATGAAAGCTAACTGGTCATCGCATAAAACCAATATTTTAGCCGGTATTACCGTTTTGGTTTTGTCGGATTTAATTGAACAAATTCCAATTGCTGCGCTCGTGGGGCTAATGCTTTTTGTCATGATTGCTATCTTAAGCAAGAAATTGGTGTTAAAACATTTGAGTCCTGAATGCCAAGCCCTGTTAACGAAAGCCAAAGACTTGGTTGAAGTGAATGTTTCGGAAGATACCCATTATCATGTGTCTATGAATCGATAAATCGAGCAGCAAGGGGCAACTTAACTATGCTTGAATCGGTTTTTCAACAATTTGCCTTATTACTCATTATTGCTGCCATTGCTGGTGCAATCGCCACTCGACTGAAGCAACCCGTGATTATTGCTTATATTTTAGTGGGTATTATTGTTGGACCAGTCGGTTTTGCGCTAGTCACGGCACACGACCAAATTGAACTACTTGCTAAAATTGGTGTGACGGTTCTGTTGTTCTTAGTTGGTCTTAAGCTAGATATTCAACACGTCAAACATGTTGGTCCAGTGGCATTAGCAACAGGCTTAGGACAATTACTGTTTACCATTGTTATTGGTTTCTTTATTACCCTGCTGTTAGGCAAAGATTGGATGACGGCGCTCTATGTCGCTATTGCCCTCACCTTTTCTAGTACCATTATTGTCATTAAATTGTTGTCCGATAAACGTGAGCTAGATTCTTTGCATGGTCGCATCGCTATCGGTTTCTTAATTGTGCAAGACGTGGCCGTGGTCATCGCTATGATGTTTGTTAGCACGCTTAAAGATACTGGGTTAGATGACTCTTCTATTGCATTAGAGGTTGCCATTATTGGCGCTAAATTGCTAGCAGTGGCTGTTGTTGTCTACTTGCTCATGCGCTTTGTATTACCTTGGTTAATGCGTTATGTGGCACAATCACAAGAGTTGTTGCTGGTGTTTGCCATTGCCTGGGGTGTCGCCTTATCCAGTGCAGGTCAACTGATTGGTTTTTCGATGGAAGCTGGCGCCTTTATTGCCGGTTTTTCACTCGCATCCACTGTCTATCGAGACGCCATCAGCGCACGTCTAGGGGGGATTCGGGATTTCTTGCTGCTGTTCTTCTTTGTTGAACTGGGTAGTAAACTCGACTTTAGCTCACTGAGCGAAGAACTGGTTTCAGCAGTCATTCTATCACTGTTCGTACTTATAGGTAATCCATTGATTGTCATAGCGATTATGGGTTATATGGGCTATCACAAACGTACTAGCTTTATGGCAGGTCTAACGGTAGCGCAAATTAGTGAATTTTCGATTATTTTCGTTGCCATGGGCATTACTTTGGGGCATGTGGGTCAAGATGCATTAGGCTTAACCACGCTGGTTGGTATTGTTACCATTGCCGTGTCCACCTACATGATTATCTATTCGCAAACGCTCTATCAATGGTTTTCGCCTTATCTTTCATGGTTTGAGCGTCGAGTCGCTTTTAGAGAAACAGAAACGAGCAATCAATCAGTACATGAGCATGAACCTCGTGTTCTCATTGTCGGTTTAGGGCGTTTTGGTACTCAAGTAATGCGCCATTTGCATCGTCAAGGTATTGCGGTAATGGGGATTGATTTTAACCCTGAAGTGGTACAAAAATATCGTGAAGAAGGCTTTGATGTACTCTATGGCAACGCCGAAGATAGTGAGTTATTAAGTTCTGTTCCTTTTACCCACATTGCGCACATTTTAACCACACTGCCTAGTGATGATGCAAACTATGCCCTCTTACATCATTTAAGTCTTTATAATCACCAAGCAAAGATTACTGTGCTGGTTCGAACAGAAACCAACCTGTTACATCTAAAAACAGTGGGTATCACCCACACGATCAATCCTTATATCTTTGCCGCCGTTCATACGGCAGAACTGATTGCACAAGAATTTATTTCTCAGGAGACCAAGCCATGAAAATGATGAACAAACTGCTTGTGGCAACCGACTTTTCAGCACCCGCACGTCATGCCGTCATGCGATCGGCTGCCTTAGCACAACAATTTAAAGCTTCCCTCCATATTACCCATATTATTGAGTCTTCATTTATAGAACACCTAAAAGCATTATTAAAACTGGATCAACAACAAACGCAGCAGCATGCACAAACCAATGCTAAGCTACAGCTAAATGCGCTCATGGTCGCTGTAAATGAACAAAATGACATTCAACCCACTGTAAGCTTACATTCAGGATCACTGCTACCGACACTAGCAGAGAAAGTTGCACACTATGCAGCCGATTTGGTATTGGTTTCCTCTAAAGGCGAAGATTTCATTCGTCATTGGACACTGGGATCAACCGCTGAACGCTTAATTCACTTGTTAACATGTCCTATGCTGGTTGTTAAACAATCAACTCAAGTAAGTTATCGACGCGTTATGATTGCCGTCGATTTTTCGGATTGGTCTTTGTCGTCCATCCAACTGGCTCAACAAATTGCACCAGATGCACATTATGTACTGGCACACGTATTTGATATTCCAGAAGAAGGTAAACTGCGTATGGCAGGTGTGAGTGAGTTTGACATCATTAACTATCGCAATGAATTAATGCAAGAACGACAAGTCGACTTAAAACGTCTTGCCCAACAAGCGGAACTATCTGATGCACAATGGTCACCGTTGGTGATGAAAGGTAATGCCAGCAGTCGTTTACTGGAAGCAGAAGAAGAGCAGGATATTGATTTAATTGTGTTAGGAAAACATGGTAAAGGTTGGTTTGAGGAGATGCTACTGGGTAGTACCACAAAACATTTGCTAACCGACTCAAACACTGATTTACTTATTGCTCAACGCGCTGAGTCGCACTAAAAAAGACAAATATAACAATTTATTAGAAGCAAAAAACCGTTAAGTTATGAAGTGACTTAACGGTTTTTTTACAGGCGTTAAACCCTGCGCCAGGTCGTGCCTTGCGGTGTGTCTAAAATTTCAATGCCTGCTGCTTTAAGTTCATTACGAATGGCATCAGCAAGCCCAAAATCCTTCGCTTTTTTAGCTGCTAATCGCGCCTCGATTTTGGCTTGAATATCGGCTTCACTAAGTCCATCTGTCGCTACACCACCCTGCAAAAAGGCGCTCGGTTCGCTGGTTAATATACCCAGTTGATTAGCTAAAGAAACCAATAGTTGTGCCAGTTGCCCGGCCAAGCTTTGATCTTTAGCGGCTTTTGCTTTATTCACTTCCGTTGCCAAATCGAATAATACGGCAAAGGCTTGTGGGGTATTAAAGTCATCATCCATCACCGCATTGTAGGCATCTGTCCACTGGCTAACTAGGTTAGCGGCTGGTGCTGCTAAGTTCACCCCGTCTAAGGCGCCATATAAGCGACGCAAGGCAGCACGAGCATTGTCTAAGTTTTCGGTTGTGTAGTTAAGTGGGTTGCGGTAATGACTCGATAATAAGAAGAAACGAATCACTTCTGCTGGGTAAACTTTGAGCACATCACGAATGGTGAAAAAATTTCCTAAAGATTTAGACATTTTTTCATTATCGACATTAACAAAGCCCACGTGCATCCACGTATTCACATAAGTATGACCGTGCGCACACTCGCTTTGTGCAATTTCATTTTCGTGATGCGGAAACTGTAAGTCGTGACCACCACCATGAATGTCTAAGTGCTCTCCGATGGTATGTTTCGACATAGCGGAACACTCAATATGCCACCCCGGACGACCCTCACCCCAAGGTGAATGCCAATGCGGCTCACTGGGTTTGGAGGCTTTCCACAGTACAAAGTCTAACGGACTTTCTTTTTGTTCATTCACATCGACACGCGCACCCGACTGTAGGTCATCGATTTTCTTGCCCGATAACTTGCCATACTCAGCAAACTTTTCAACACGGAAATAGACATCGCCATTGGCAGCAGCATAAGCGAAGCCTTTATCGACTAAGGTTTGTACCATATCGGTAATTTGACTGATATACTCAGTTGCTTTAGGCTCAACATCGGGACGGAGGACATTTAACGCGGCTTCATCTTCATGCATGGCTTGAATAAAGCGTTCGGTTAAGGCTTGCGTGCTTTCACCATTTTCGATGGCGCGATTGATAATCTTATCGTCAATGTCGGTAATATTGCGTACATATTTCACGTCATAACCACGACTGCGCAAATGACGTACAATCATGTCAAAGCCTACCATCACCCGTGCATGACCAATGTGACAAAAATCGTAAACGGTAATACCGCATACATACATGCCTACTTTCGGCGCATGAATGGGCTTAAAAACTTCTTTTTGTTTGGTTTGCGAGTTGTAGATGTGTAATGTCATCCTGATTAACCCTCTTGCACTGTCATGACTTGACCTAAACGCGCCAACATGGCTTCACTGCCGATGAGTTGCCAGAGTTTAGCCATTTCAGGACCGTCATGACGAGCCGTCATTAGTAAACGCAATGGTAAGAACAAAGCTTTACCCTTAGCACCACTGGCAGCTTTAACTGCATCAATCATCTCGGCATAGCTAACTTGAACATTAGCTTCTACCGCTGTGAGGAAAGCCGATCCTGCGCCAGCAATGGTTGCTTCGGTTTCACTATCAAAGGCTAAGGGACTAAATAAAATCTTTGCCCAAGTGAGCGCATCTTGCGGGAATACTGTATTCGGACGAATGGCTTCAATAAAAGCAGATTGTTTTGCACTGGGTACCAATGCACGGGTTTCGTCACCAATCCATTCCCACCAGCTGGCATCATCCATGCGCATCACCGCTTCTTTTTGCCAGTAGTGCAATTGCGCTTCATCAAAACGTGCTGGTGCCGAACCACAATTTTCGACCTTAAAGTTAGCACCCAACTCGCTCGGTGTCATGTAGGCTGGGTTTTCGTAGTAATGTCCCAAGCGTGCCATATAATTCAGCACCGCATCGGGGCGGAAACCCTCGCTCTGCATTTGGCGGATATTACGACTGCCATTACGCTTCGATAAGGGCGCACCATCCGTACCCAAAATCAAATTCATATGTCCATACTGCGGAATGGGCAGACCCAAAGCTTTGAGCATCATAATTTGACGTGGCGTGTTGGTTAAATGGTCTTCACCACGCAATACATGGGTAATGCCCATTAAAGCATCATCAATGGCATTACAGAAGAAAAAGGCAGGTGAGCCATCACCACGAGCAATGATAAAGTCACCAATATCATCGGTTTTGAAGCGTTGTTTGCCTTTCACCATGTCATCAAAAACCACCTCGTCACCTTTAGGCACACGGAAGCGCAAGGTAAACGGCTGACCTTCGGCTTTGCGTTGTGCCACTTGCTCGGGTGTTAAATTGGCATGACGACCATCATAACGAGGTGGCAAGCCAGCTTGCGCTTGCATTTTGCGCATCACTTCCAGTTCCACAGGCGTGCAGAAGCAGGGATAAACCATGCCCATGTCTTGCAGCTTTTGATAATACTCGGCATAAATCGCATCGCGCTGCGATTGCCAGTAAGGACCATTACCCTTATCCGCATCGGGACCTTCTTGCCAAGGCATGTCTAACCATAGCAAATCTTCACGCAAGGCATCGACATACTCTTCGCGTGAGCGTTCCGCATCGGTATCCTCGATACGCAACACAAAATCACCACCAGCCGCTTGTGCGGCAAGGTAACTAAATAAAGCAGTACGGGCGTTACCCATGTGAATGTAGCCAGTCGGTGAAGGCGCAAAACGTGTTTTCATTGTTTAATTCTTTCTTTTTAATAGTGAGGGGTGAAGCGTAAGGAGTGAGGTGTTAGGTTTTGCTTGTTTTAGCTCCTCACCCCTCACTTAAATACTTTCAACGCCGCCTAAATAAGGACGTAAAGCAACTGGAATACGCACGCTACCATCGGCTTGTTGGCCATTTTCTAGTAAGGCTACCCAGGTGCGACCCACAGCTAGCCCAGAACCATTAAGGGTGTGCAACAATTGCGGCTTGCCATCTTTCGCTTTGAAACGTGCTTGCAAACGACGAGATTGGAAGTCTTCAAAATTAGAACAGGAAGAAATCTCACGGTACTTATCTTGTCCTGGCAGCCACACCTCTAAATCGTAGGTTTTAGCGGCTGAAAAGCCCATATCCCCAGCGCACAACAACATTTTGCGATAAGGCAATTCTAGTAGTTGCAAAATTTTCTCAGCGTGCCCAGTCAGCTCCTCTAAGGCATCGTAAGAGGCATCGGGATGGACAAACTGCACCATTTCCACTTTTTCAAACTGATGCTGACGGATTAAACCACGAGTGTCACGACCTGCAGAACCCGCTTCGGATCGGAAGCAAGGCGTATGCGCGGTATAGCGAATGGGTAAATCAGTATCAGCAACAATTTCATCACGCAATAGGTTGGTCACAGGTACCTCGGCAGTAGGAATCAGGTAAAACTGACGGCTATCTCCCTCGCCCATATTAATTTTGAATAAGTCTTCTTCAAACTTGGGTAGCTGACCAGTGCCACGCATCGAATCGGCATTGACTAAGTAAGGCACATAAGTTTCTGTGTAACCATGATGTAGGGTATGTTGATCAAGCATGAACTGAATCAAGGCACGATGCAAACGCGCACCCGCACCTTTCATCACCGAAAAGCGAGAGCCAGTGACTTTAGTGGCTTCTTCGTTGTTTAACCAGCCTCTGGCTTCGGCTAGGGCAACGTGGTCTTGCACATCAAAATCATAGCGTTTGGGTGTTCCCCAACGACTCACTTCGACATTGTCTTCCTCGCCTTTACCCATAGGTACGCTATCGTGTGGAATATTGGGAATGGCTAAAAGTAATTCAGAAATTTGCGCATCAACTTGGGCAAAAGCCGCTTCAGCGGCTTTCATTTGTTCGCCCAAATGTTCAACAGCAGCTAATAAAGGCGCTATATCTTCGCCTTTCGCTTTTGCCATACCAATCGCTTTCGACTTGCTATTACGCACGGCTTGGCAGTCTTGTAGCGTTTTCTGTAATTGTTTACGCTGTTCCTCTAAGGCAGTAAAAGCCACAGAATTTAACGTTATTTGGCGTTTCGCCAAACCAGCAGCAACACCGTCTAAATCGGTGCGAAAGCGTTTCACATCTAACATAATCTTTCCTTGAGGTCGAATGGGTCAATTATAGCAAAATCATGGATTGATTAGGCGAAAAGAGGTTATAGCTATCCCCTTTGCTTGTCGACACTGTGTTGGTTTTACTTTATGATTTGAAATATGAAACATACCCATGAGAAACATAATGAATGACTTAATGCTAACGCTCGCTATTTGGACGATTCCCGTGTTGTTGGCTATTACCCTACATGAAGTTGCTCATGGCTGGGCGGCTTTGGCTTTTGGTGATCGAACCGCACAACTGTTAGGAAGGCTGAGTTTAAATCCCCTCAAACACGTCGATCCTGTCGGCACGGTGGCTGTGCCCTTGTCTCTGCTATTAATGAGTTGGCTAATGGGAAGCCAGCCTTTTTTATTTGGTTGGGCTAAACCTGTGCCTGTCTCGATGCAAAATCTTGCACACCCTAAACGCGACATGGCTTGGGTTGCCATTGCAGGTCCTGCTAGTAATTTTGTACAGGCCATCGGCTGGGCGTTATTACTCACTGTGTCAATCGGCAGTGCAACAGAATGGTTACATAGCATGGCCATTGCGGGCATCAGCATCAACCTCATTTTAATTGCATTGAATTTACTCCCTATTCCCCCACTTGATGGCAGTCGCGTGTTAACCGCTTTTTTACCTAATCAACTGGGCTGGCAATATAATCGCTTAGAGCCTTATGGACTGCTCATTTTGATTGGCTTAATGGTGATGGGTTGGTTAACTCCATTAATCATGCCCTTATTTACGCTTTTCAAAGGACTGGTGTTAGGGATTGTCGGGCTAGCTTGATGTATTTTCTAGAACACACAACGGTAGGATAAGTAAGATGAATGTGGCTGTCTTTAGTACGCAAGAATTTGATCAGGTTTATTTAACTCAAGCAGATCAACAATTGGCTATTTCATGGCGTTGGCTTAATGAATCACTGACACCAGAAACGGCATACTTAGCAA
>CAZYER010000014.1:11400-33157 GCA_964646525.1 uncultured Francisella sp.
ACTTAGCAACTGTTGCAGGCGTTTAAGGGAAGCTGCTCCTTTTTGCGCATGCGGCTGAGCAAAAATCATCACCCATAACTCGGTTGCCATGGTTTGAATGTGCGCAAAGCGTTCGGGCTGATGTTGCGCAATACCTCGCTGTATCGCTTGTTGCACACAATCCTCAACCGCTTCGTATTCGATCATACGGCGTTCATCAAGCGGTAAATTTTCACTGATTTTTTCCAGCCGATAAGCCGCGGCTTTGAGATAACGTGATCTATCTCTCCAGCCATTTTCAGGCATAGTTAAGACAAAACTGGCGGTCAATTGCGCTTGTATAAAAGCGCGCGTATGTTCAATACTGGTTTGCCGTGTTGGTGAAGCTAATTTGTCACACAAAGCAAGACATTGCTGACCTTGTTGTAGCAGTTGTTGCGTTTGCAAGGCGTAATCACGTACTTGCCCCGTAAGCTTTAAGCGGACACTGGAGACGGTAGCATCAAAATCTGACTTGCTTCGCACGCTAGCAGCAAGTGGAGATAAATCTTGAATGCCTCTTTCAATCAGTTGTTCAACCAAATCAGCACAGGTACGTTGCCAACGCGCCCAGGGCAAACACAAGCCTTGATGCTTCAGCCACTCTTTACGAATACCGGCAACAGGTTGAGTTAAAGCGCATTTAATGAGACGACGCACCCCAGCCGCATGGGCTTTATCTGCTTCTTGTTGTGAGGGTAAGGGTGCCAAAATCACCCCTTCACTCGCCAGCGTTAAGGCCAACCATGCCTGACCACCACCAGCTACTTTTTGCATTAAGGCAAGCGTTTCCCAAACCCATGTGGTCACTTCACCCGTTTCAGTCTCAGTGGATTCAGTAAATGCTGTCTGCTCTCGTAATGCTTCTCTGGCTTGCTCGGCAAAACGCTGTTGTAATGCGTTTAAATCACGACTGCTAGCGAGCACTTTTTGGTCGCTTCCCCGCAATTCAATTCTAGGTGATAAATGTGCTGGATAAACAATGCCTTGCCAGTGCTCTGGTGTAATCAACTGCTTGGCTTGTTGACTGAGCTGTTGTGCCAGCAACACATCAAAGGGTAAATGGGTTTTCCCCTGCAAGGAATCTGCGGCTATTTGTGCTTGCTCTGCTGCAGGCTGTAAGCGCACACGCAAAGACTTAGGCAAAAAGCGTATCACGGCTTCGATTTTCTGAGGCAATAAACCAGGTACCAGTCTGGCTAAACTATCCTGAGTCAACAAGGGCAGCTGGGCTAACTGAATTTTGACAGTCATACCATCATCGTCATCACCAGGCGCAAATTTATAACTGAGTGGCAGACTTAATTTATTAGCCAAACGCAGACGATTGGGAAAATCTTGTACCGCATCCACTTCTTTGCGAAAGACGTCTTCGCGTGTCATCACCAATTGCGACAGCCGTTCGTCGTCCGCTTTCAACCAGCGATCCAAATCAACGACGCGACAGATCTTAGCAGGCAAACGAGATAGGTAAAAATCGGCTAAGACCTCATCATCAACCAAAATATCACTTCGACGGGTTTTGTCTTCCCAATCCAAGGCCTCATCCATCAATGCTTGGTTTTTCGCTAAAAATGGCCATTTGGCATTCACTTCTCCGGCAACCAATCCTTCCCTTACAAAGAGGTTACGTGCTTCCTCAGGATCTAGCTTACCAAAATCAGTAGGACGGTCTGCCGCAATCACCAACCCATAAAGACTGAGCGTTTCTTTCGCCAATACTCTTCCCTGTTTTTTTGACCAATAGGGCGAATGTACTTGGCGTTTTAGCACATGAGCCGCCAGATTTTCTAACCAGCGTACATCAATTTCGGCAACAATACGCGCCCAAGTTCGACTGGTTTCTAACCATTCAAAAGCCATGATCCATTTGCTTTGTCGTTTCGCGAGCACAGAAGAAGGATGAATGGCAAGTTGAACACCACGAGCGCCTTGATAGAGTCGCGTGCGCTCATCACGCAGCGCGACTTGCCCTAACAAGCCCGTGAGTAAGGTCCGATGCAAGTTATAAGCAAGCTGGTCACTAAAATGCGGTTCAGTTGTTGCATCTTTTTCTGACGCTTCTTTGCTGGCTAACGGATTGAGTGTCCATTTCAGTTCACTGACGCTTTGATGTAACTGTGAAACCAATTCATGCCATTCACGCATGCGTCTCCCCGACACATAGTGTTTTTGACACCAGTTTTTGAGCTTATTTTTAGTTGTGTGCTTGCGTTGTTCTTCGTAGGCTTGCCATAAATTGAGCAAGGACAGAAAGTCAGAACGGCTATCATCGAATAGACGATGTTTTTCACGCGCCGCTTGCTGCTTATCCGCAGGCGTTTCGCGTGGGTCTTGTAAGGATAAAACACCCGCCAAGACACAGGCTTCACTCAACACCCCTTCCTGTTGCGCCGCCACTAACACACGCCCTAAACGAGGGTCTAGTGGCAGTTTGGATAAGGTTTGACCTAGCTTGGTTAAGTTACCTTTATCATCAATGGCCTGTAATTCTTCTAATAAGCGGTAGCCATCATTAATCAGCTTATTCGCAGGCGGATCAATTAATGGGAAGGTTTCTAAATTACCTAGCCCTTGCGCTTGCATTTGTAACATCACGCTGGCTAGATTAGAGCGTTGCATTTCAGGCTCGGTGAACGCTGGGCGACCCAGAAAATCTTCTTCACTATATAATCGAATACACACCCCGGGAGCGACGCGTCCACAACGCCCTTTGCGCTGATTAGCAGATGCTTGCGCAATGGCTTCGATCGGTAGTCGTTGTACTTTATTACGCACCGAATAGCGTTTAATACGTGCTAGGCCACTATCAATTACATGGCGAATACCCGGTACTGTCAGCGAGGTTTCAGCCACATTAGTCGCTAACACAATGCGTCTTGGCCCGCCGGTGCTGAAAATTTTCTGCTGATCAGCAAATGACTGGCGTGCATACAAAGGCAGAATATCGGTATTTTTTAAGCCTTCCAAACGCAAGGCTTCGGTGGCTTCACGAATATCCGCTTCCCCAGGTAGAAACACTAAAATATCGCCAAAAGGATCATGAGCAGTCAATTCTTCAACGGCACGCACAATCGCCACATTCATATCGACTTCTTCATCATCGCTAATAGCCAATTCCATCAGCGGACGATAACGCACTTCGACGGGATAGGTTCGCCCTGACACCGAAATAATCGGCGCTCCGTTAAAGAACTGCGAAAAGCGTTCTAAATCAATGGTAGCGGAAGTCACAATCACTTTTAAGTCGGGGCGTTGTTCAATCAGTTGACGCAAATAGCCCAATAAAAAGTCGATATTCAGACTACGTTCATGGGCTTCATCAACAATAATGGTGTCGTATTCACTCAGGTGCTTATCACCCGTGACTTCAGCTAACAACATACCGTCGGTAAGCACTTTAATCGCGGTTTGTGCTGCAATTTGTTGGTGAAAACGTACTTTAACGCCGACCCACTCTCCCACTTTGGAATCCAGCTCTTCTGCCAAACGGCTTGCCACACTGCGTGCCGCCAAACGACGCGGTTGCGTAAGGGCAATACGTCCGAAAGCACCGCGACCTGCCAGCATCGCCAACTTGGGCAACTGGGTGGTTTTCCCCGAACCCGTTTCACCTGCCAGTACCACTACCTGATGTTGTTGAATAGATTGCACAATTTCGTCAGCACGTTGCACCACAGGTAAGCTCTCATCTAAGCGAATCTTATCCAAAGGCAAACTGCGTTTTATCGGTGATGATAAATTTTTTTGATGTTTTTTTGCTGTTACAGGTTGAAGCGGCTGAGTTTGTGACAATCGCTTTACTGGCATTTGTGGCGCTTCTGTCGGAGTCGTAGCAGCAGCGTTAACAGGATTTTTGACACCCCAACCCGCTTTTTCAAAGAGTTCTTTCATAAATAACTTTAATTAGTAAATAGCTTTATTTTATTTCGGTAAACGCTTATATTATACAGACGATAACAAGATGAATCTGAGGATTAACAATGAGCCATTTTCGCACATCTTTGGCAATTCGCCAGCTGTTTGATTACGAAACTTGGACCTACACCTACTTAGTGTGGGATGAAGCGACCAAAGAAGGCGCACTCATTGATACGGTTCGGGAACAATACGAACGTGATTTGAACTTAGTGAAAGAGCTAGGATTGACCTTAAAATATACCCTAGATACCCATATTCACGCCGACCACATCACCGCCAATGGTTTATTACGTGATACCACAGGCGCTGAAATTATCATCCACAAAAACGCGGCGATTAGCTGTGCTGACCAACTGGTTACAGATGGGCAAAAGTTTTATTTAGGCGAGCATGCCATCGAAGTCATGCACACCCCTGGTCATACCAATATGGACATCAGCTACAAAATTGAAGGCGCTGTTTTCACGGGCGATACCCTATTAGTGCGTGATTGTGGTCGTACCGACTTTCAATTAGGTGATACCGAGGCCATGTACAACTCGCTTCAACGCTTATTTGCTTTGCCAGAAGACACCATCGTTTTCCCAGGTCACGATTACAAAGGCTTTAGCTGTAGTACGATTGGTGAGGAGAAGCGTTTCAACGTCCGTGCAGGCGGAGGTAAGACCTTTGCTGAGTTTAAAGCCATTATGGATGCGATGAAACTACCCCCACCCCGTCGTCTAGCCATTTCAGTACCTGGTAACATGGTTTGCGGTAAAGTAGACGAGTCAATTGTGGCTGCTGCGTCATAACACGAGAACAACCCCTCGTACCAACAATAAAGGCGCTCAACATGAGCGCCTTTATTTTATGTGACAGCTTATATGGCGAATGTCTTATGATCCACTTTCAGTCATCAAGACACCGTCTTGCACGTCTAACACTTCGACATCAAAATGCAGTGTTTGACCCGCTAACGGATGATTCGCATCTAACTTAATGCCGTTTTCATTCATTTCGGTAATACGAAACAAGGCAACCCCATCGGGCAACTCGGTTTGCACTTGCATACCAATTTCCAGCTCCATGTCTTCAGGGAAATTATCTTTTTGCGCTAACAACAGCAATCCATGATTGTATTCACCATAGGCATCTTCAGGCGCAACGGCAACCTTGCCAGCAAAACCCACATCTTCGCCCGCTAAGAAAGCTTCTAATCCAGGAATAATATCACCATTACCATGAACATATTCTAATGGCTCGTAGCCGACAGAAGTGTCAATGACTTCGCCAGCATCATTTGTCAGCGTGTAATGCATCAAGACCACACACCCATTGCGAATTTTCATGAACAATTCCTTATTAATGTCTTAAAATAGATCTTATATTATACAGAAGTTGTGAAATTTACATGAGACAGATTGTTTTAGATACCGAAACCACGGGTATTGATCCGAAAGACGGTCACCGTATTGTCGAAATTGGTGCGGTTGAGTTAGAAAATCGTCAAGCCACTGGACGTACCTACCATCAATACCTTAATCCAGAACGCCAAATGGATGAAGAAGTGATGCGGGTTCATGGCATTAGCAACGAACGCGTTGCCAATGAACCTAAATTCGCTGAAGTGGTGCATGAGTTTATGCAGTTCGTGCAGGGTGCTGAACTGCTGATTCATAACGCCCCCTTCGACGTGGGACATATTAATGCTGAATTGTCGCGCCTAAGCAACAACCCATGGGGTAAGCTAGAAGATCACGTCACCATTACCGATACCTTGGCAATGGCTAAAAAAAGCTATCCTGGTCAGCGCAATAACCTAGATGCTTTGTGCAAGCGTTTATTTATTGATAACAGTGCTCGAACTTTTCATGGCGCTTTGCTCGATAGTCAAATTTTAGCCGATGTTTATTTAGCTATGACAGGTGGGCAGACGGGATTGGGTTTGTTTAACGATCATGCCAGCAGTGGAAACAACGAACAAGGCTACAGCGTCATTTGTTCCAGTTTGGCTCAAGCACTACCCGCCTTTCAACTCAGCGAAGCATACCTCACGGCACATCAGGCTATGCTGAGCAGCATGCAGAAAAAAGTATGCGTCTGGACAGAGAAATATTCAAATAGGCTTTAATTAGGTGGATAACCGAAGGGTTCAGCAGCCTTCCTAGCCGCCTCATCAACACGCTCGTTTTCAGCATGACCGTTATGCCCCCTCACCCATTGCCAGTTAATGATGTGAGGCTGAGCTGCGGCAACTAATATCTTCCACAAATCTGGGTTTTTAACATCTTTAAACTGCTTGCGTTGCCAACCTGGCATCCATTCAGTCATCCCTTTTTGCACATATTGAGAGTCGGTGTAAAGCGTGACCTGACAAGGCATTTTTAACGAGCTTAATCCCTCAATTGCAGCTTGTAACTCCATACGATTATTCGTCGTATTGGTAGCTCCACCACTAATCATTTTTTCGACATCACCAAAACGCAATAAAGCAGCCCATCCGCCCGGTCCAGGATTACCCGAACAGGCGCCATCGGTAAAAATTTCTACACTTTTCATTAACTTAATTTTTTCTTTATTATGCTGTTAATCGCATTATGATTTTGTTTTATGTTGCGTGGCAGAACTTTCTAGCTGTTGGCGCTTTGCCAGTTGTGGCAATAACGACTGCCAACGCCAGCCGTCTCGCAAGCCAATCAGTTTAACACGCGCCGTTTTTTTGTGCGCAACCAAGCCATAACCCTGTGAAAAAGGTGTCGCCAACCAGGGCAACCAGCGTTTCCAGCCTGTAGCAGGGTAAAAATCTACCTGCTGAATTTCATAACCGAGTGTTTGCAAGGCATCGACCAAGCGCCCTGCCCCTAGCAAAGACAAGCCAGAAGCCGCTTGACGATGCTTTCCCCATAATTGACCCCGCCAAGCATTGAGTGGATGAAAACCCATCACCACCAAGCGACCGTCATTAATCAGCACTCTGTCCACTTCACGTAACACGGCGTAAGGATCATGCGAAAGTTCTAACGTGAATGACATGACGACTAAATCAATACTTTGGTTAGCAATCGGCAAATCCTCAAAATTAACCAGGGCTTGTGTATTGGTTAAGCGACTATCAGTCAATATAAAATGTTCACGAATCGGACAACTACGCCATGCATCGTTATAGTCAATTGCCATACCCAGCTGTAAGCCATAGTAGCCAAATTGTTTTTTTAACACATTGGTCAACCAAGAACGCTGATGCGCCATTAGCGCATCACAGGCTTCTGTGGCACAAAAAGCTTTTAAAAAATGACTGAGATGATGCATCTTCACTCCTTGAAGTGTTCATTGGTTATTGACCATTTCACCCCGCTTGACTATCATGCTCAGATGACTAACCTATCACACGCACAAGCCAAGATTGTCGGACTCCCCACTCTTGATGACAATTATATCTGGATATTAATTCAGGGAAAGCATACGCTGGTTATTGACCCAGGTGCAAGTACCCCTGTCATTGACTGGTGTCAAGCAAATAACCGTCAGCCCACCGCAATTCTACTCACTCACACCCATTACGACCATATTGATGGCATTACTGACTTGCTGGAAACTTATGGTAAGACCTTACCCATATATGCCCACAGCGAAGCCCGACTTGCCTTTGCGTTCAATGCCATTACACCAGAACAAACACTGATATTCGACGACATTAATCTATCGGTGATGTTGTTAGCAGGGCATACCCCTGATCATATTGGTTTTTACTGGGCGTCAGAACATGCACTATTTTGCGGTGATAGCCTATTCACGGGCGGTTGCGGTCGTTTATTCAATGGCGGTACAGCAGAACAAATGACCGAAACCCTGACCAACATTGCTAAACTACCCAGTGACACCGCTATATATTGTGCTCACGAGTACACACTTGCTAACTTGCGCTTTGCGCTCAGGGTTGAACCCGACAACAAAGATACGCAACAACGTTTAACAACTGCCAAGACATTAAGAGCGCAAGGCTTAGCCACAGTACCTTCTCTATTAAGTGAAGAGCTCGCAACCAATCCTTTTTTACGCACTCAAATTCCCAATGTCGCTATTGCGATTGAACACTGGTGGAAAGCACAAACGGATAATCCAGTAGAGCGTTTTGCTCAGTTACGAGCATGGAAAAACCAACTCGATGCCACGGGTGTTTTGGAGCAAGACGAATGAAAAAGATGCGTTACACTTTACTTGCATTATGTGTTAGTAGCCTGTTTTTGGTTGGATGTAGTCAAGATATTAAAGATGAAGTCAATTTGTCCAGCAAAACTACAACTACGGCTAAACGCTCTGGTGCCATGCTCAATTACAGCTTACACGAATTAAAAGAAATTGATTTAACCAATCGTCAGGCTGATGAAGAAGATAGCAATATTGACATTTGGCAAAAAATTACTGAAGGCTACCAATTTAAACAGCCAATCAATAGTCGAATTCAAAACGAAATTAACTTTTATCATGCTCGCCCTAAAAGCATTCCAGAAGCCTTGCGAAGAGCCTCACCCTACTTGTACATGATTACGCATGAAATCCAACAACGTAACATGCCGATGGAAATTGCTTTTTTACCGATCATTGAAAGCTCCTTCAATACAAAGGCACTGTCTAGTGCCAATGCATCTGGCATGTGGCAATTTACCCCCGATACCGCACAAGTACGGGGATTGAAAAACGACTGGTGGTACGATGGCCGTCGTGATGTGTATGAATCGACCGTTGCCGCTCTAGACTTACTACAAAGCCTTTATGGTCGTTTAGACAATGACTGGATGTTAGCACTGGCTGCCTATAACTGGGGCGCACTCAACGTGAAGGCAGCGATAGCTAAAAATAAAGCTAAAGGCTTGCCAACTGACTATTGGAACTTGAAAATGCCGACCGAAACCATGCGCTATGTACCAAAACTTTTGGCCGTGGCTGAAATGGTCAAATCGGCACCTCAATATAAAATTGCCTTGCCCGATATTCCCAATACACCTTTGTTAACGCGTATTCAAATCGATCAACAAATTGATTTATCGACTGCCGCCCAAATGGCGGATATGAGCTGGGATGACTTTCATCGCATCAATGCAGGACATAAGCGCATTACTACCAACCCGAATGAAAAAACACACGTGGTTGTCCCAGTCGATAAACTCAGTACTTTCGCTATTAACCTAACGCGTTTTGCACCGCAAACCAATGGTAATTGGATTGCTTATACGCTCAAAAATGATGAGACCATAGAATCATTAGCGCAACGCCATCACACATCAGCGGAAGTACTTAAACGCATTAATCAACTTAATTACACACCCAAAGCAGGTCAAACGCTACTGATTCCTGTCGGTCAAAAAGAAATTGACGAAACAATGGCAACTACAGCAGACTCGAGCTTAAAAACAACTTTGGCCTTAGAAAGTCGTGAAATTGCCAATGCGCGTGCTTTAGCGGAACGTAAAGAAGCCCTTAAAAGGCAAAAAATTACGCACACACTAGGCTCGAATCAGCCGCTATCCAAAGTTGCTGAATATTACGGTGTCTCATTACGCGCACTGGCTCTGGTCAACAATTTAACGCCTCAATCGAAACTGAGAGTAGGTCAAGAACTGATTATCCCAGTTGAAAAAGTCATTTCTGTGACAGCTAAGAAAGGCGATACTTGGCAATCCATCGCCAAGCAAAACCGCGTTCCTGCTCATGTATTGTTAAGTTTTAACAATGCTAAAGAAAAAGATCCGATTAAACCAGGTCAAGCTATTAAAGTACCGAAAATGGGTTAAGCCCCACGCTCTTCAGTGTCATTATGAAACAACCCACCTAGCCTACCATTAACAATAGATAGGTTCAGATGAGTTATAAAACTTAACCCAATCGCTGTTGCAAATAACGATGCGGCGCACTAGCTAATAAACGCTGAGTATAAGCTTCTTTAGGCGCAGTTAACACCTGCTCGGTTGTTCCTGTTTCAACAATTTTACCCGCTTGCATCACCGCAACACGATGGGCAATGCGTGGCACAATTGACAAGTCATGAGTAATGAACAAGTAAGAAACTCCCATGCGCTGTTGTAACTCATCCAGCAGTGTAAGGATTTGTCCACGCACCGTCACATCCAAAGCACTGGTGGGTTCATCGCAAATAATTAAACTCGGCTCAACGGCTAAGGCTCTGGCAATACCGATACGTTGCCTTTGCCCACCCGAGAACTCATGAGGATAGCGCCCAGCATGTGCTGGCTCTAGCCCAACCAAGCTGAGTAATTCAGCGACACGTGCGTCTCGATTGCTTGGCTCGCCGACATTCAAGCTGTCCATCCCCTCTCGAATAAGTTTGCCTACGGTCATGCGTGGATTAAACGCCCCGTAAGGGTCTTGAAACACGACCTGAAGGTGTTTGCGTAATGGACGCATTTTGCGCTCACTTAACCCGACTAAGTCATGATTCAAAAAGGAAATTCGACCACTAGCAGGAACCAACTTGAGTAGGGCTTGAGCTAAGGTGGTTTTACCGCAGCCTGACTCGCCCACTAACGCCAAGGTCTCGCCCTTATTGACGTGTATATCAATGCCATTCACCGCCACTGTATCGGGTTGTTTGCGCAATAACCAGCCTTTACGTCGACCTGCAAAACTGACAGTAAGTGCTTCGGTGCTTAACACGCGTTCAGTGTCGCTAATCGGCTTTCTAAACTCGGTATCAGGCAAGGCATTGGCAATTAAACGACGTGTGTAGGGATGATGCGCTGACTTAAAAAACTGTTCAATCGGTAAGACTTCAATCAACTTGCCCTTATACATGACACCGACACGATGAGCCAACTGAGCAACTAACCCCATGTCGTGAGTAATAAATAAAATGGTCAGTCCGCGCTTTTGTTGTAACGACAAAAGTAATTCCAACACTTGCGCTTGAATGGTCACATCCAGTGCGGTTGTTGGCTCATCAGCAATTAATAATTCGGGTTCACCTGCTAAAGCCATGGCGATCATAATGCGTTGCTTTTGTCCGCCAGAAAGTTGATGCGGGTACCAGTTATAACGCTCATCGGCATCGGGAATACCCACTTCTTCCATCAACTCAACAACCCGTTGACACTGTGCACTGCCACGCAATGCCGTTTGTAATTGCAAAACCTCTGCAATCTGGTCGCCCACACGCATGAGTGGATTTAGAGCCGTCATTGGCTCTTGAAAAATCATACCGATACGACCACCTCTAACCTGTCGCATCTGTGCTTCAGAGAGAGACAATAAATCACTTTCAGACAGAGAAACCTTTCCCGATAACTGCATATTGCCTGGCAACAAACGCATTAATGCCAAGGCTGTTAACGACTTACCCGAACCCGACTCTCCTACCAGAGCAAAGACTTCACCTTTTTGCATGCTAAAGGAAACATCATCGACCAGCTTACGCTCATCGGTTAATTGAACGCTGAGTTTTTCAACATTTAACAAACTTGTTGGCATCTTGCCTTCCTAACTTCTTGTCGCTCTTGGATTAAATACCTGCTGAATGCGGTCGGCTAATAAATTAGCCGATAGTACCAGCGTAAACATACCGGCAAATGCGCCAAACAAATTCCACCACACCACAGGTTCTCGATTGAGTTCTTGCCTTGCTAAATTAATCATATTACCCCAACTGGGCATGGTCGGATCTACCCCAATACCAACATAGGATAAAACCGCTTCCGCCAAAACCAAACCACTAAAATCTAACACCACAGCAATCAACACCAAATGCCCCACATTCGGTAATAAGTGTCTGCCGATGATTTTACCATCCGAAACACCAAATGCCTTAGCGGCTTTGACATATTCCATTTCGCGTAACTTTAACGATTCCGCACGCAAAATACGCGCTAGCCCCGTCCAACCTGTTAATCCCAACACCAAACACACAAGCAGTAAACGCACGTCGGCACGTTCTTGCTCGCTGGCAAATAATTCAGCGTGTTGGGCTAAATAAAGTTGAGCCAATAACATGGCACTGGCAATCAGCAACACCCCTGGCACAGCATTCAGTGTGGTATAAATATATTGCACCGCATCATCGACCCGACCCTTGAAATAACCCGCAGCAATCCCTAAGCTGATGGCAAAAGGTAGCGTGAGTAAGGTTGTTAAGCCACCAATTAAGACACCTGTGCGAACGCCTTTTAGTGTTTCATAGAGTACATCTTGTCCTACCTTTCCAGTGCCCAGCACATGGTAAGACTGCCCCATACCCCACAACCAAGCAGATAAGGCCGATAAGCTAACCAAGGTCAAGGCGGCGGTTCGCCAAGGAATGTCAGTGTCTTTAAAAAGACGTAACCTTGCTAGTAACATGACCAGAATAGCCGCCAAGCCAGCACCCAACACTAACCATAAAATGGATTGCTTCAAAATATCGCTTTGATGCTCCGAAGCCGCTTCGAGGTGATTTCCTGCATGTTTCAAAGACACAGGCGCACGAATGAGCAACCCATCCTCAGTTTGACGCGTTTCTTTCCACAGACTTTCAATGGCAAAAGGGGCGGAATAGCTTTTTTCTTGTCCCGTTGCCATCTTACCCAAAGCAACATCTAACACACTGACCACGGGACGATAGGGATCGTCTGTGCGCCAATGAATCGAGTCAGCCAATGCAATAAACACAAACCACAACAAAATAACCGATGACGCCAAAGCGGTATGACTTTGCGCGACCAAGCGC
Organism: uncultured Francisella sp.; assembly: GCA_964646525.1. Classification (GTDB taxonomy): domain Bacteria; phylum Pseudomonadota; class Gammaproteobacteria; order Thiomicrospirales; family Thiomicrospiraceae. The sequence goes on from CAZYER010000014.1 coordinate 24,035, forward strand.
CAACGCTCACGCGCTAATTCATCTCGTTTCAGTTGCCAACCAAAGCCTACTAAGCTGAGCACCAGCAACCAAACAACGATATCTGACCAAAGTACTAACATTATGAGTCATCCCCCAAACGAACGCGAGGATCCGCCCACGCATAGGCAATATCGGTTAAGATTAAACCAAACACATACAAAACCGCCCCTAAGTAAACCATCGCACGCACAATGGCAAAGTCCTGACTGTTAATGGCATCAATGGTATAACTGCCCAATCCTGGAATACCGAAAAAAGATTCCATAATTAAACTGCCCATAAAGAGTAAAGGCAAAACAGCAACGACACCCGTCAGAATGGGTAACATGCCATTGGGTAACACGTGCTTGCGCATCACCTGCCACTGACTCAATCCTTTTGCGCGTGCGGTACGAGCAAAATCTTTGTCGGCTTCTTCTAATAAAATACTGCGATACCAACGCACTCCAGCGCCCACGCCAGCAATCACGCCCAATAAAATCGGCAACAACAAAAAGCGCCATAAATCGCCATCGGGTTCATAGCCAGAAATGGGAAACCAATGCCAGAGTTTCGCCATCACATACTGACCACCAATGATAAAAAACAGCCCCGAAATTGACATAATAACCACGGTAATGACCAGTCCAAGCTTATCCAACCACTGACCACGAAACATCACCAACAACAAAGCCAAGGCAATATTAACGACTAACCCCAAGACAAAACTCGGTAAAGCCAACCATAAAGATGGCCAAGCACGTTGCGCTAAATCGGCACCAATAGCACGACCCGCATCCGATATACCAAAATCAAACATCATCAACTGCACCGATTTCTGCCAAAAAATGGTTTGTGACAGCATCGACCAGCCAGCAGCTTCGCCATTCCATAGCAAAGGTAAATCATAGCCACGAGCCGCTTTCCAAGCCGCAATAGCTGCATCGGTGACATGCTTATTACCGAGTTGGGCACGCGCCATATCATCGGGTGAGTTGACAACAAAAAACAAGGTAAAGGTGAGCAGGTTCACCATCAATAAGATCGGTAATAACCAGAGTAAACGTCGAATAATGTAAGCGTTCATAGACTATGCTCCTGGCGTTGTTTTCTCCACAGCAATCCAACCAGCCCCATCAACAACAAAGCACCAATCGCCAACGGCCACAAAACGGGCTGATTCCAGCTCTCTTGCGCTTGTTCGCGTTGTGTCACATCAATGCGGCGATACTTTAAGGTATTGTTGGCCATCAGGTTAGGATAGACATTATTCACCCAACCATGAAACAAGCTAACACTTTGGGGATGCAAGCCGAACACCCAAGGTGCATCCTCGCGTACCAAAGCAACGGCTTTCGAGATTAACGCTCGACGCTCACTGGAATCCTCCATACGCGCAATCTGCTCATAAAGAGCATCAAATTGAGGATTTTTGTAATTAGTGGCATTTTCACCACCCGAATCCATTTTGGCGTTGCTACCCGCGAGTAAAAACAAGAAGTTTTCCGCATCGGGGTAATCCGCATTCCAGCCCCAACTAAAAATCTGTGCATTACCTGCTAACATTTTTTCTTGGAAGCGATTGTAGTCTGTTGAACGAATTACCAGCTGAATACCCAACTTAGCAAATTGCTTGCGCATCCAATCTAACTGGGCTTTGTTGTCAGCCCCCGTACTGACGGTATCGTAATAAAGCACCAACGCCTTACCAGTAGCGGGATCGATACCATCGGCATAACCTGCTTGAGCCATTAAAGATTTAGCCTCATCAAGTGAACGACGGTGGCACTGTCCAGCTTCACCGACATGGGTAATGGGGTTGCAGTCCACACTGGCACCGGCAATACCGGGTGGAATGAGTCCTTGCGCTACCACGCCACGCCCATTCAAGAAAATGGCAATCTGCTCTTCATAATCAATGGCAATACTGATCGCTTGACGCAAGTATTTTGCCTTGTCATCGCCTTGCCCAATAACAGGGTCACGCATATTAAAACCCATATAAGAAGAACTGGTCGCTACACTAGAAATCAACTGCATGTTTTTAGAACGCATTTCATCCGTGAGTGACAACTTGCCCTGCTCGTTTAACTGAATCGCTTGGTCAAAAACTTCACTCGAAACACCTGAAGCATCGTAATAACCTTGCAAAAACTTAGCCCAATAAGGCACAGCTTCTTTTTCTAAGGCAAACACCACGCGGTCAATAAATGGCAATGGTTTACCTGCATCAGCCAATAATGTTTTAGGGACATGAGCACCGGCTTCGTGTGGATAAGCTTCGGTATGAAAATAAGGGTTGCGCTGCAGCACCATACGACGATTGGGGTTGTTTTCGGCTAAATAGTAAGCGCCCGACCCCACAGGTTGCCATGCCCAAGTTTGGTTTTTTTCTTTCATTCCTGGCTGGGCATAATAGGCATCGACTTCCCAAGGAATGGGCGCAAAAAATGGCATAGCGAGCCAATAAATAAACGGTGGATACTGCCCTTTAATACGAATCACTAGCGTTCTTTCATCAACCACTTCAACACCTTGCGGCCTAAACTGACGATAATCTCTCCACTCGTTCGACTTAGGTAAAACCGCCAATTCACTTGTCTGCTCTTCTAAGCCAACAATGAGTGGCATCATCATATCTAAAATGGGTGAACCATTACGCCTGTCGCTCATACGTGCAATGGCATAGGCTAAATCGGTTGCGGTTACGTGTCGTTTTTGTCCATTAAAAGCAGAATGCGGCGCATAAGCAACGTCATCACGCAAATGCAAGGTGTAGCTGCTGGTATCACTGACAGCATCATAATGCACAACAGGCATTTGCGTTAAGATAAGCGGCTCTAGCTGATAAGGACGCTTTAAGTAATGATATTGCAGTGGCGGCTCAACGATATTGGCTAAAAATACCCATTCGTTACTACTATAAGATTTAACTGGGTCGAGCGTTTTCGGTGGTGCAGAAAAAGCTGAAAATAACGTATTTTCATGCACCCAACCGCGCGGATAAGGATTATTCCAAGTTGCCTTAGCACTCAAACTGACGATGCAGATTAATAGTAGCCACCACTTCATAGGCTTAACTCGTTCCTTGCTGATTGATTTAACTGTTGTTGTAACGCTGGCCAGTTGGGTAAAAACTGGGTCATCAGGGCATGAAAACGCGGTGTGTGGTTGCGCTCTAACAAATGCACCAATTCATGCACCATCACGTATTCAATACATTCTACGGGCATTTTCGCTAACATTAAACTCAACCACACCCGTTTGTCACGGGTATTGCAGGTTCCCCAGCGCGTTTTCATATCTTTAACGCCCCAGTCTAACACCTGAACACCCATAATCGGTTGCCATTTGACTAAGAGTTCCGGAATCGATTGCTTTAAGGTTGCACGATAAAAATTTGCCAAGACTTTCGCTTTATGCTCACGAGTCGCTCCTCTAGGAACTTGCATCACCAATTGTTGCCTAGCATCATCAATCGTCACACTTGAACGGTTGCCTTCTGACTCAACCATTTCTAAACGATAAATCTTACCCAAATAAACATGTTGTTCACCGCTGATCCACGTTTTTTCTTGAACAACTGGACGCTGAGCAAAAGCGGCCTGTTTTGCACGAATCCAATCCAATCTGGGTTGTAAACTGGTTTTAATTTGCGCATCGGTTAGGTGCATGGGAGCAGACACCTGCACCTTGCCTGTTGTCGGACATAAACGCAAATGCAAGTGCTTAATGGGTTTGCGTGTAACTTCGATGTCAAGACCGTCTATCTGCAACAAACAAGGCACTAGAGTTTTTTGCTTTGACAGCGGTTTTTTATCTGATACTAACCAGTTTAACCAAGACATAAAAGCCTAACCCACCAATTCACTAAAATGCCCATGCCCGTTGGATTGAGCAAAGATAACGGACGTATCCAGTGCTTTAAAATGTGCCTTGCCACAGTGAATCTTATGTTTTTCAGCGTCTCGCAGCGCTTCATCAAACAGACTACTCTTTGTTTCTATAACAAAATACAACCGCTGCGTAACCTCTTTTTCAACCAAGATTGCCCAATCTGGATTGTAACTGCCTAGCGGTGTTTCGATTTTGAACCAACTAGGTAGTTTGGCGTAAAGCTTCACATCAGGGTTCAGCTCTAAGTCTTTAGCAAACTGATATTCCGTGTCTGAGTCATAAACAATATGCGTGTAAACGCTTTTATCTACGTTAAGCATATTTTGCTCAAGGTAGCCTTTCAACTCTTCAGATTCAAACAGCGTTTGTGCATAAAAGGTATTGTTACCAATTTTTTCGTATTTAATACCATCGACCAAGGCGTGCATCTTTTTGCGTTGAATAATCTCTAAGGTTTTCTCAACAAATTGCTGTGGATTTTTGGTGAAATCTTTTAATCTGCCGCTTTCTTGCAAAATGCGGGCGATGGTACGTCGGGTCAGTTGTGTCTTATTCTGCAAGTAAGTCAGCACATCAGGCAAACTATCGTAATGAGCGACATAGTCAGCCATTGTTTCTTGCACCAGGGTTGCCGACACACCTGAAACATCAATTGCCACGTTTGCTAGTGAAACGCTAAACTTGGGTTTCACAATGACCATATTAAACTGCATTTCTTGCACACAAGCCGCCACGAACCGATCAACATCAAAATCCACCTGATAAATGGTTTTGTACTTGATGCGCTCCCACAAATCGGCAAACTCGGGCTTAAGCAGTACCTCTTTTTTCAGACTAATGGCTTGGGCTTTGCGGGCATCTTTAACATCCAAGCCACCTGCTAGTTTTTTCAATACCTGCTCAATGGCAGGTTGTTGCGCTTGAAACTCGGCTGGCAAGTTTAATGTACCGCTTTTAAGCGCGACCCTTAACGCATCTTGTACCTTGCCTTTCGTATCCACCAACTGTTGTTGACGCAAGTAATCGAAAATGGCTTCGGAGCGTGATTGACCCAAGTATTCAGGCTCTTGGCCTGCAACAGGTACAAGAATATTGGCAAAGCTGTGATCTTCGACAATACCAAACTTAATGCCTTCTTCTTCCTCAATTTCTCGCTGCAACTTTTCAACAAAATCGGTGTAAGATTCATTGGTAATGACGGTTAGCGTATTGACGGTAAAATTACTGTCTTCAACACGATTCCCTGTGCTGTCCACAGCCAAACGTAAGCCACGGCCGATTTCTTGCCGCTTTTTAATGGTTGATGCCGATTCGTTGAGCGTACAAATTTGAAAGACGTTCGGGTTATCCCAACCTTCACGCAATGCCGAGTGCGAAAAGATAAAACCTAGCGGTTCGTTTAGGTCTAACAGCTTCTCTTTTTCCTTCATAATCAGCTCGTAAGCACGACCTGCATCTTCAGTATTGTCTTTGGTATCTTTCCACAGGCCTTTTTTATCTTGCGAGAAATAGCCGTTATGCACCTTGCTGACATGAATAGTCACATCGACTTCTTTGAACAAGGGTTGAAACTTAGGGCGTTTAGCAATTCTTTGGTATTCTTGCTCGAACATGAGCGCATATTTACCCGTCATCGGATTGCCTGCTTCATCATAAGCGCGATAGTTGGCGACCTTGTCGATAAAAAACAGGCTCAACACCTTAATGCCTTTTGGTGATAACACCAGTTCACGCTCAAAATGCTTTTCAATGGTTTGGGCAATTTGCTGACGCTTTAAGGCATCGTCATCGACCGCACCAATGGCTTCACCAACTTTCAAAAAATCTTCACGTCCTTGAAAACTCACCCACTGGTTATCAGGTTCGGCAGAAATATCTTGTAACACATAGCCTTCGTAAATATCACGCTTAGTGCGCTCGTAAAGATCAGCGCCTTGCTTCAGCCATTTCTTTTCGCGTTTAATAGCACCCGACTGAGTAAAAGCATCGTATTCAAGTTCGGCTTCGATAGTGCCTTTACTGTTTCGTACTTTGAGTAAACGAATGTAAGCACGGTTGTGGTCGTTCTGCGCTTCAACTGGCAAAACAGCAATTTGTTTCACTAGTTTTTGTTGGTAAGCATCAACAGCATCCAGCTTATAAATGGGTAGGTGTTTATCTTTATGGGTAGCAGAATAACGAAGCGTAAACAAAGGATTAAGCGATTTAATCGCTTCGTTAGATTTTGCCGTGGTATCCACCGATTGTGGTTCGTCGATAATCACCACAGGGTTGGTTTTAGCAATCAGCTCAATCGGACGTTGACCTTCCAAGCGGTCATTGCTTCGGTGAATGATATTGGCTTTGTCTTCTTTGTTTGGGTCTGTAAAACTTTTGCTAAATGCCTGAATATTGATAATCATGATTTGAATATGACTCGATTCGGCAAAGTTACGCACTTGCTCCAAATTAGCAGAATCATAGACGAAGGCATCGCAAGCGGTGTTTTGGTAGAGTTGACAAAAATGCGCTTGAGTCATTTGAATTGACTTGTTCACACCTTCTTTAATCGCAAGTGATGGCACAACGATAATGAATTTAGTCAATCCGTAGGCTTTGTTCAACTCGTAAATGCTGCGCAAATAAACGTAGGTTTTGCCTGTCCCTGTTTCCATTTCAATGGTGTAGTGCAAGTTCGCTTTGTCTAGTTGTGTCGAGGCTTTTAGTCCATTGTGTCGTTGTACTTCGGCTAAGTTCTCTAACAAATCTGCTTCATCTAACTGCAAACGGTTGGCAGTTCCTGCATCCGTGCCATAATCTAACGAACCCAACTGCGGCATCGAAAAAGGCACAGCGCAAGACTCCTGCCCTTTGAACAAGGCTACCGTTGATTCCCATGCACAGCGTTGGTGAGGTAAGTCGTTGTTAAATTGGAATTTCATGCTATTTCCTGCTCAAAAGCCAAATGTTTTTCTATTTCAATCGTCACGTTCTAAATAGGGCGACATGTCGAATAAACGATACTCACCAGTAGCAAACCATAGCTCAAGATGATAGTTGTCTTGTGCTTGAACTTTAATCACTTTATTCATAGTCAATATTCCTATTGCACAGCCGCTCCACTTGCTCGCTAATGTCAGCAACCAAGTTTAGGATAACGGAGGTAATGGTGAGAGGGGGAAGGTAGGTCATACTAAGCCGTGAATCGCTCATCATGCATCGGAGTTGACTTAACATAAACATCAAAAATCATGATTAAAATCGCACCATCAGGCGACCATCATGCTCAACAATCAGATGCAATTCTTTCAGTTTAGCAAGATCACGCGACTTAGTTTTATCGGTTAATTTATCATACAAGGCAATAAACCAAGGACTTTGTTTTAATTGCGCCAGCGTCTGCAACCCTCTCTGCTTTAATATCTGATTAACAATCGCGTATTGACGATTATTGAGCTGTTTACTGTCTTTAAGCTCTTTTAAACGAGCCGTAAAAAGCAGCACCCGCATCATATCATTGACGCGATCATGTAAATGATTAATCGTCTCTAGCATGCCAGTTAAGAAAAATTCAATAAAGGGTTGGTTCGGATAATCGCGTTTTTTTTCTCCAGCTTTGCGGCAATCGTTGAATAATGCAAAGTATTGGTGAATATGCTTAAAATAATAACTCGCTTGGGCAAAAGGTGCATATCGGAAACCATCAGCATACAATATGCCTGCTTCTAACACGCGCCCAACACGCCCATTGCCATCCCAAAAAGGATGAATCAGCTCAAAATACAGATGCACTAAGGGCGCACGAATCAGTGCTGGAATACCAGCATCGGTCAACTCCCGATTCCAGTTTAACAATGACGACAGCAATAGCTGAATATCTTTGCCTAATTGTGGTGGCTTATATATACCACCATGCTCATCGTTGCCCACTCTCGTGATAATTCCTTCGGGATTGTCGCGCAAACGACCAGGAATATTTTCAGGTGCTTCTATTTGTAAACCTTCCGACACCAAGACATGAATATGGCAAACGTCAGACAGCGTTGGTTGCCAATCAGCTTGGGAGGCAACATCACGAATGAAATCGTAAGCATTTTTAATATTCACTACACGGCGCTGATGTATTGTTTTAATCTGTTCGGGCGACAACCCCAGAACTTGCTCCGTTTCTTGTTCGTTAAGCTCACCACCTTCAATACTGTTTGTACCAAAAATAGAAGATACCACGACCTCTTTTTCTAGATCGGTCGCTACCGATGATAAAGGCGAAGAACGGAAACGCGCTTGTGCATCGACAACGCGCTGCAGAGGCAGTCGAATATCTGCTTCAGACAACCCCAACTGAAACTTAAACACACCAGAGCGCAAGGTTTCAACACGTTTGTCGCAATTATTGTCCATAAAAATGTCCGAAAAAATACACATACAACACATTGTATTTAAAATATTTTATAAAATAAACATCAATTTTAAGACTAAAAAAATGTCCACCATACCAAGGATAAAAAACAAAAAGCTAACCATGTGAAGTCAAGTGCATCGCTAGTCACACACTCACCACATCTTCAATACCTGCTTGCTTCAATCTCTGCACGGCATTGGTTTTTACATTATCATCGGCAAAGCTAGAATCTCTAAACACCACGCGCAAGACAGGATTTTCGGGTGTGCTGAGATTAGCGATGGCTTGTACGGTTTCTAGCGTAATGCCTTGTGCAAAGCAGGCAATCAGCGAACCCATACCGACAGAAAAACCTGTGTGTTGTCCAAACTGTACTTTTTCAACGGGCAAGGTCAGCGGTAAGCCGTATTTGATGAGCACTTCATACAGCAAGTCTTCATCGGTGCGACCGACGAGGATATTATCCACGGCATTGAGTAAGTCATCTTGCAGGGTTTCTGGGGTTGGATTCCATGCTTTGATATTGGAGGTGTCGAGCTTAAATACCTTAAAGCCACAATCACACCACCCCCCGCCTTCGGCGTACCCCTCCGTTGGAGGGGTGGCAGGCGAAGCCTGACGGGGTGGTTTTGAGGCAAGAGATTCTTGTATCTTTTCCCCCGCCCGACGAATGCGCTCTTTGCCAATTTCAGCAATGGTTTCATAACCTGCTTTGCGCGCTTCTGAACCTTCTGGCGTGGCTTCGGGAATTTGCACTAGGATAAATTTGCGATTGCCGCCATCATCGGCATTGAGTTGCATCACGGCATGAGCAGTAGTAGCTGAACCTGAGAAGAAGTCGAGGA
>CAZYER010000014.1:33257-34895 GCA_964646525.1 uncultured Francisella sp.
TTACGCGCGAGTTTCAGGCGTGGGTACATCATATTCAACCAGTTAGAATGATAACGCCCCGAACTGTCGCTATTGGTGGTTAGCGGATTACCCTGCTCATCGACCTGATTCGTCAGGCGTTTGTAGTTAGCGAGGTTGTCCTTAAAGTCATCCTTATACACAAAATCTTTGCCCGTGTTGTAAGGCGGGTCAATGTAGATCATCTTCACCTTGCCAAAATAGGCTTTTTGCAGCAGTTTTAAGACTTCAAGGTTATCGCCTTCGATATACAGGTTTTCGGTGGTGTCCCAATTCACCGACTCATCCACCGCAGGGCGCAATGTTCCCATACTGGGCGTGGTGGCAATGCGTTTGGCTTGTGCCTTACCATTCCACGTAAACTGATAGCGTTCGCCTTCCACTTCTAGGTGTTCACCCAATTCAGCTTTTAAGGCATCAAAATCGATTTTGCCCTCGGCAAAGACATTGGGGAACAAGGCTTTGAGTTGTTCGATGTTGTCTTGGGTTAGGTCTAGGCTGGTTGGGCTGAGTGGGGTCATGCGAGCTGCCATAAATTGTTCATGATCCATAAGAGTTTATCGCTTAATATTTGTTCGCTTATTGATTAAGCCGTTATAATAGCCCAAAACACGCTTAATTTAGGAGTCACTCATGAGTTTTTTAGCAAATAAACGCGCCCTCGTTATCGGTGTTGCCAATGATCGTTCGATTGCTTGGGGTATTGCCAAACAATTGCATGCTCAAGGCGCAGAAGTGATTTTGACCTATCAAACCGATAAGCTGAAAAGCCGTGTTGAGGCAGCTGCTGCAGAATTGAACAGTCCTGCTATTTTTCCCCTCGACGCTACCAGTGATGAGCAAATCGCGGCCTGTATGGAAGGCGTAAAAGGCGTTTGGGTGGATGGTTTTGATATTTTAGTACACAGTATTGCCTATGCACCTAAAAATGAACTCGATGGCAAAATGATCGAAAACGGCACGCGCGAAGGCTTCCACACTGCCATGGAAGTGAGCGTTTATAGCTTAACCGCTTTAACCAAAGCGGCTTACCCGCTCATGAAAGGTCGTCAAGCCAGCATTATTAACCTATCTTATTTGGGTGCTGTACGTGCTGTACCTAACTACAACACCATGGGTATTGCCAAAGCAGCTCTGGAAGCAACGACACGTTATTTAGCAGTCGATTTAGGTAAAGAAGGCATTCGTGTGAACAGTATTTCTGCAGGTCCGATTCGTACCCTCGCCGCCAGTGGCATTAAAGATTTCCGTACCATGCTCGACAATGTCGCTGAGATGACACCTACGGGTAAAAATGTCACCATTGAAGAAGTGGGCAACACGGCGGCTTTCCTTGCATCTGACCTATCAAGCGGTATTACTGGCCACGTTATTTATGTAGACGGTGGTTTTAATATTGTTGCGGCCGCTTAATCGTTAAAACAACCCTTAACGTCTTAGAAAAGCCTCAGCACATGCTGGGGCTTTTTTCATCTCCTATGCTTGCCTAAACCCTTAATAGAACTTTTCTTCAATTTCGAATAGTCTTGATTGACATGATGGATGCTTGCCGTTAAATTTAATAGTACCTGAATCCGTGTTCAAACCTATAAATAACACCATAACTCATTGAAATGGTGT
>CAZYER010000015.1:0-34786 GCA_964646525.1 uncultured Francisella sp.
AGGCGGTGGTCGGACGTTCGAATCGTCTCGGGCGCGCCAATAAATTTCAATTTAATCCCATCGCTTCTAATTCATCTTTGGATAAATAGCGGTAGGTATATCCCTTGGCCGACATGCAGCGATTAATATAACTCTCGCGCTCCAGCTCATTAGCATCGAAGGTTTCAAAGCGCATACGTGGTTGATAATGGCTGACATACCAAATTTCGCGACCATCATGAATCCGGCGACCATAAACCGGTACTTGCACCCAATAGGGTTGTTGTATCCATTTGGTCGGATAGAGTGGGCGAGCTTCTTGTACGCACAGGTTATAGTCAGCATCGTGCAATTTTTGATCGGAAACAGCGCCATCTTTAAAAGCGACAGTGCGTCCGCAAGCGGTGAGTAATACCAGCATCACCATTACCAGATACTTGAACACAGTTTCGCTCCTAATTGATTCGTCATCACAGGGTGATTTGGATTGTTTTGCCGATTATCGCACAATTAATTGGCTTATGTTACACTGAATTCAGTGCCTAACTTGACGTTATTTTCCCAGCAAAAATGGGTCAATACGCGAACCTCATTTTGATGACCCTGTGGTGGAGAAGAAATATGCTAAAAGCTAACATTATCGAAAAATTAAATGCACAAGTGAATGCGGAAATGTTCGCTTCTAACTTGTATTTACAAATGGCTGCTTGGTGTGAGGATAAAGGATTGGCGGGTGCAGCTGAGTTTTTTAAAAAGCATGTGCCGGAAGAGTTGGCTCATCGTGATAAGTTCATTCACTATCTGTTTGAATGTGGTGCGCCTGTACGCATTGGCGCGCTTGAAGCGCCTCGTGCTGACTATAACAACTTGGTTGAAGTGATTGAAGCGGCATATGCGCATGAGCAAAAGGTAACAGCGATGATTAATGCCATTGCTAATTTGGCGTTAGATGAACGTGATTTTAATACCTTTAATATGTTGCAGTGGTTTATTGCCGAGCAGCGCGAAGAGGAAGTGTTATTTCGTGGCATTTTAGATCAAATAGCGTTGGTGGCATTTAAGGGGCAATCGGGCGAGGCTATGTTCCACATCAATCAACATTTGCAACGCTTAGCACAAACGCTTTAAGCATTTCTTCAACATAATGAGTCAGTTAGTTCATTTCGCTTTTTATGTGCCGACCACGCACGCCGAGGCGGTAAAAACAGCGATTTTTGCCGCTGGTGCTGGTAGAGTGGGTCAGTACGATTGCTGTAGTTGGCAGACCTTAGGGCAAGGGCAGTTTCGTCCGCTCGATGGCGCTAATCCCTTTTTGGGTGAGGTTAATCGCATCGAGCAGGTTGAAGAGGTTAAGGTCGAAACTGTCTGTCAGGTCGATGTATTACCAGCGGTGGTACAAGCCTTGTTAGCGGCGCATCCTTACGAAGAAGTGGCTTATATGGCGTTGCCCATGATGAGCGTCAACTAAGCTATAATAAGCTCTATTTTCATCATCCTCTAAAACAGCAAAGATTTCTACTATGTCGATTGCCCTGCCTGCTCGTCGTTTGAGTGTTGCCCCTATGATGGCCGTTACTGATCGACATTATCGTTATTTTCTCCGCTTACTTTCTAAACACACTTGGTTGTACACCGAAATGGTGGTGGATCAATCGCTCATTCATGGTGATAAAAAACGCTTTTTGCAGTACGCCGATTGTGAGCATCCGATTGCGTTGCAATTGGGAGGGCATGATCCCCAGCGTCTGGCGCAGTGTACGCGTTGGGCAGAAGAATGGGGTTATGATGAGGTTAATCTCAACGTCGGTTGTCCTTCGGATCGGGTGCAGAATGGCGGTATTGGTGCTTGCTTAATGGCGACACCGCAAGTTGTTGCAGAAGCCGTGCATGCCATGCAGTCGGTAGTGAAGATTCCCGTCACAGTTAAGCATCGCATTGGTATCGACGGGCAGGAAAGTTTTGATGAGCTTTGTCAGTTTGTGCAAACGGTGGCGGATGCGGGCTGTCAGACGTTCATCGTGCATGCGCGTAAGGCTTGGTTAAAAGGACTAAGTCCGAAAGAAAATCGTCATAAACCACCCATAAATTGGCGCATGGTGCATAAATTGAAAGCGCAGTTTCCGCAGTTGGAAATCATCATTAATGGCGATATTAAGTCCTTACAACAAGGTTTAACTCATTTAGATACCTATGATGGCTTGCCTGCGGTAGATGGCGTGATGCTCGGACGATTGATTATGGACGATGCTTGGGCTTTGCATGATGCGGATCGTTTGTATTATGGGGCTGAAAATCCTTTTACTGACCCTAAAGCCGCACTCAATATTTACGAGGAATACTTAGCTGAAGCCATCAGCGAAGGTGTGCCGATAGGGTTGATGTTACAGCATTTACTCGCCTTGTTTGTTGGTCAAAAGGGTGCGCGTCAATGGCGACGTTATTTAAGTGCCAATATGTATAAACCCGATGCCAATTTAGATGTGTTGCGTGAAGCCATGGATTTAGTGCAATTTGAAACACAAGTTGATGTCGATGTCTAACTCGCCCATTGGTGTGTTTGATTCGGGTGTGGGGGGCTTATCGGTACTGAAAGAAATTCACCGATTACTGCCGCAAGAATCGTTACTTTATGTCGCTGATTCGGGGTTTGCACCTTATGGCGATAAGTCGTGTGAGTACATTCAGCAGCGCTGTGAGCAAATCGTTCAGTTTTTTTTAGCGCAACAGGTGAAAGCAATTGTGGTTGCCTGTAATACGGCGACCAGTGTGGCAGTAGATGGGTTGCGCCAGTGGTGTCCTGTGCCGATTATTGCGATGGAACCCGCCATTAAACCTGCCCGATTGCAAACAAAAAGTGGTGTCGTTGGTGTGTTGGCAACGACGCAGACCTTGTGTAGTGCTAACGTCAATCGGTTAATTGCTGAGCATGGCAAAGACATTCAGGTATTGTTGCAACCTTGCAAGGGTTTTGTCGAATTGGTCGAGTCGGGTCAGTTGCAGGGTGAAGCCGCGACTGAATTGGTCACTCAGCGTGTTCAGCCCTTATTAGCGCAAGGTGTTGATACACTTGTGTTAGGCTGTACTCATTACCCGTTTTTAAGTGATGCTATTCGAGAGGTGGCGGGAGAACAGGTAACGATTATTGACCCTTCCGCCGCCATTGCGCGACAACTTCAGCGTAAATTAGCTGAACACGATGGGCTAGCACAGGGTGAAGCTGTGGGCGATATTCGTTTTTACACCACTGGTTCGGTTGAACTGGTGCAAGCTATCATCAGTCAATTATGGGCGGAATCGGTTAGGGTTGAGGCCTTATCTTAAATCAGCCAAACGGCTGCACGATACTCACTTCAGGAAAACAGGCTTTAACAGCTTCTTCTTCACGCTGGTCAAATAAAAGTTTGACATTGGGGCCAGCATCTAGTGTTGCCCAACAAGCGAGACCTTCGCTACGAGCTTGCCAGAGGGTTTGCAAGGTGGCGATGGTTTCGGGTAAGAAATAGCACAAGGCGGGAGATGCGGATAACATAGTGGCGTGCATGGATAGCGCGTTATGTTCGCTAATCGTGCCAATTTGCGCTATGTCTTGAGCGACAATGGCGGTTTGAAGCTGGGTTAAGTGTTGTTCAACCATGGGTTTCCATGCGGGGTAAAGACTGAGACCGTGTACCGTTTGTTGCATGCCTAAGCGTGAGCTAATTGGTTTAGCTTTGCGAGAGAGTGTCAATAATCCCACGCGCAGTGAGGGTAATGCTTGATTAATCGGGGTGGCGTAACTGTCCATGCCATCGGTTTGACGCCCCGCGTGCCAATGTACCAAGCCATCCCATAATGAACGGCTGGCGCTACCCGAACCAATGCGTGCTAGAATAGACAACTGGGTTTTATTGAGTTGCCATTGGCACAGGTCATTCAGTGCGAGCACTAAAGCGGCATAGCCCGATGCAGAAGAAGCCAGTCCAGCCCCTGTTGGTACATCGTTTTGAGTATCGATGATAAAACCCAGTGAGGGATTAGGTCGAAACAAGTCTAAATAACGGCGTGTGCGTTCAACAAACGGATGATCAGCAGCTAAGCTTTCACTATTCAAAGTGATTTGATCGCTCCCTTCCGTCCAACGAATACGCGTATGCGTGCCTAGCGTTCGTAAACCAATGGACAGACTATCAGTAACTGGCAAGTTGAGTTCGGTGTCACGTTTGCCCCAATATTTAATGAGTGCAATATTAACTGGCGCAAAAGCCACCCCTTCACGATTAAAGTCGGGTGTGGTCTTGGGAATGATGCGTTGAATGCAAGCTTGTGCGGTAAGCATAAAGTGTCTCTAAAAAAGTAAGTATCGTTAAAAGCAATGCGAGCCTAAAGCACTAGTATGAACGGAGAGGGCATCAGTGAGCGGAGTAGTGGGCGTGCCTAACCCAATCACACAATCCCCAAGTCCTGAACCCGAAATTTTTGCGCCATGAAGTCCTTCGCAAGCACGTAGGCGATGCGCTATGGCATCTAAGTTACTATCGCTGACGCCTAAGCCGTTAATTAAACCATGCGCCATATTCATGCAACGCCCAATCTCAGCTAGGTTGTTATGTTGAATTGCCTCGCAGGCGGCATTGGTGATATAGCTGATCCAGATGAGCCATTGCTCGAATAAAGGGTGATGCTTAGGCCATAAGGCTTCTACCTGTCGAATAACCTGAGGAGTAGGGGTTTTATAGCCACAATAAACACTGACAATCGGCAGTTGGTCAGCGAGGCGTTCTATTAATAATTGGCTAGGATCAAAACGAATGATACCGCCATTGAGTGCGACCGCTAAATCGGTACCCGAGCCCGTACCTTGAACGGCTCTAATGCTGGCTAGTCCAAGTTGAAAGCGTGATTCCACAGTCAACAAGGTATCACTCAAGACAGACAGTCCTGTAACCATTGCCGCCACAACGGCACTGGAACTGCCTAGACCTTGGGTAGCATTAATATCGCTACGAATAGAGAGTGTTAGTCCTCGTTGACAAGCTTGTGGGGCTTGTTGATAAAACAGTTTTAACACCGTCATGACAAAACTGAGTTTGGGTTCGGGCGTCAGCGTTTGCCAGTCGGTGCGGTGTTCGATAAAGTCAGTAATAATATGAAGTTGTACATCGTCACGCTCTTGCCATTCAATGGTGAGCCAATGATCAATAGCGCACGCAATAGCGGGCTTTCCATGCAATACCGCATGTTCGCCGAAAAGCATTAAACTACCTGGTGCGCGGCTCATCCATGTTGTCTTCATGGTTTGACTCCTTTTGATGGAGCGGTTAAGGAAGCGAGCGGCCAATAAGGGTAGCCATATTCAGCACAGAGCTCGCTGGGATCTTGCTCTGATAATAGCCAGAAAAACCCACCACCATCACCAAGAATACTCCCAGCACCACACAGTTTGCCTGCCCACCCCAGCGCCTGCACCGCTTGTGCAAACTGCTGAACTTTTGGCGGCACCACACCCAATTGTATTAGGCACTCATGCAGATCATTGACGGTTTCTGCTAGGGCAGTTGATGCATGGGCGAGGTTTAGGCTTTGTGCGATTTTTTCGGTTGCCGTTTCCATGCTCGACCAGAGGTCTTGGCGGCTGGCATGATGTTTTCTAACCCAACCGACGCAATCCGCGGTACTACTCTGCGCTTTGCCAGTATCTACTAAATAGCCAGGTAAGGCGGTGTCAGTTGCTAGTGAAGTGAACTGGCCTTGTTTCCAAAGCAAGCGATCACTCAATAAAATAGCAGCGACATCCAATCCCGATGATTTTCCGTGTGCTAATTGCTCACATTGTGTTGCCATGTCTTGAATGTTAGGCTGCGAAAGCGGAGCGTTGGTTGCTTTGGCTAATGTGTGAATCATGGCAATAATGAGGCTGGCAGAAGAGCCTAATCCTTGTCCGATCGGAATATCACTTTTCAGATGGATGGATAAACTGGGTAGTACAGTGGTTTGTTGCCAACGTGCTAACACCGCTAAGGGTAAATCACTGAGTTGAGTGAGGAGCGGTGTTCGGCTGTCTTGTTGCCAGTGCTGATGGCGTTTTTGAAGCTGCTGCCAATGCAGGTTCAAGCTATGGCTATCCCAATTGATTTTTTGACCGTTTGATAGATGCAGACCTCCCGTATCGGAACTCTGAATGTCACAGTGAGTTGCCCAAGCCAAGCGCGTTGTGATGGCACTGCTGCCATAAACAACGCTGTGTTCGCCTGCGAGAATGAGTTTACTCGATGCTTGACTGCTGAACATATTGTCGTTTGTGAGCACGAATGGCGCTCAGGCGGAAGTGACCACGACTATAGCTCGGAATTTCTATATTATCGTTACGTTCGACTTCACCAAATTGTTTATAGAAATCGAGGTATTGTGAAAAAGAAAGCTCTTTACGCGCCGCGAGTAGGTTTTGATGCTGGCTGGTGTAAAGATGTTGACGATAGTTTGCACCGACGATGCCGCTAAAAAATTCGCCCACGCAACCTGAACCATAGCTAAAAAGACCAATGCGCTGACCAGCAAGATCATCAGTATCATTTTCGAGCAACGAAATTAAGCCAAAATAGAGCGAGGCGCTGTAGCTATTGCCCACCGTTCGATTGTATTTGAGCGATGCCCCCATGGTTTGCTCAATACTGGCTTCGTTGGCCTCTTGTCCTGTTAACTTCATTAAGCGACTATGTGCTTTAATCGCCATTTTGGTAAAGGGTAAGTGGTAACAGAAGCGAGCAAAGTCTGCGTAATTCAGTGTACGGCTTTCGTGAAAATGTTGCCAAGCATGTTTTAAGGCAGTGAGGTAAACCATGGTTGAGTATTTGCCATCGACTAAGGCAGTATCACGATAGTTAGGGCGCCAAAAATCCATCACATCTTCGGTGTAATAGCCAGAACCGGTTTCAATCGCTAATACATCGGCTTGATGACTAACGAGCATGGCCACTGCGCCACAACCTTGTGTTGCCTCACCAGGTGAGCCAAGTTCATAACGTGCCACATCGGCAGCAATGACCAAAATACGTTCATTGGCATTAACGCGAACCATATTAACCGCCATTTGTAAGGCGGCAGTGCCAGCGTAGCAAGCGTGTTTTAGCTCGACGACGCGACAACGTGACGATAAGCCGAGTAATCCATGCACAAAAGCACCAGCTGATTTGGATTGATCAATGCCACTCTCGGTAGCAAAAAGTACAGCGGTGAAACTTTGAGGATCAAATTCTTGCACAATGGGCAAGGCAGCATTGGCAGCGAGTGTCACAATGTCTTCATCGGGAGAGATGACGCTCATTTGGTCTTGACCAATACCGACGTGAAATTTATCAGCATCTTCACCGCGAGCTTGAGCAAAGACACTCATGTCGAGATAAAAAGGTGCTGTATAAAAACTAATACGTTGAATACCAATGGTCATCGACGCGAACCTTCTGCTAAATCAACGATGAGGTGCTTGTTGAGCCAGACTTCTTGTAGATTGGATTTGCCCAATAGAAACAAGGTAATGCGAATTTCTTGTTTAACTTGTTCAATACGCTCAATCACTGCTTGTGTTGACTCCATCGCGGGTTGTAAAAAAGGCGCAGCCATACCAGCGATGCGAGCACCCAGAACAAGTGATTTTACCACATCAATGCCGTTACGTAAGCCACCACTGGCAATCAGCTGCGTTTGCGGTGCTAATGGTCGACATTGTTGTAAGATCCAAGGGGTGGGTAAGCCCCAATCTTGAAAGGTTAGGCCGATCGGATTACCTGCGCTGCGCAGCTGTTCAACTCGACTCCATGAGGTGCCGCCACTGCCGGCTACATCGAAGTAGTGAATACCTTGTGCCATACCTTGACGAATGATATCGGGAGATAGCCCACTACCGACTTCTTTTAACAAAATGGGGCGAGATAGCTGTTGCTGTAGCTGACCGATTTTCGTCCAGAGATTTGAAAAATCGGTATCGCCTTCAGGCTGAATAGCTTCTTGTAGTGGGTTTAAGTGCAAGAAAAGTCCGTCCGCATCCAGTTGATCTATCGCGGCTTGGGCGTGATGGCTATTCAGTTGGTAGTTGAGTTGAACGGCACCTAAATTGGCAATGAGTGGAATTGAGGGCGCAAAGGGTCGTAAATTAAAGCTTTCCGCTGCGGCTGCATTTTCAAACTGAATACGTTGCGAGCCAACGGCTAGAGCGACACCACAGTGTTCGGCAGCCTCGGCTAAACGTTGATTAATCGCTAAGAGTTCTGGATGATCGCCACCAGTCATGGATGAAATGAGTAGGGGAGCGGATAAGCGCTTACCCAAAAAATCGCAATGCATATCAACGTCGGATAAATTACATTCGGGTAGGGCATTATGCAGCAAGCGGAAGGAATCAAAATACCTACCTTGACGATCTACTTGTGGGTCGTTGAGTAGGTGGTGTATGTGGTCTAGCTTGCGTTGACCAATGCTCATGCTGGCTGATGCCTTTCGAGTTTGCGATGGGATTGCATCAATTCGCCAGGATTGGTTTGGGCTGCCAGCAGGGATAATTCACCGCAGAGTACTACAGCAGCACAAATCATTGCCAAGCGACGCGCACTGCTTCCCGCTTCTGTGTTGGGGGTGCAACCCATTAAAGCGAGATTGTCAGTGACAAAATTCAAGCCCTTGCCATTACCGACCGTACCGACAATTAAATTGGGCAAGCTAACGGAAAAGTATAGAGAGCCATCCTCTAATACTTCAGCGTGGTCTATCGCTTGCGAGCCTTCAACAATATTGGCCGCATCTTGTCCCGTGGCTAAATAAAAAGCCAGTAACATATTAGCCGCATGGGCATTAGCGGACATTAAACTGCCCGCTAAAATACTGCCGATCAGGTTTTTGCGAATGTGTAAATCGACAAAACGCTGCGGAGTGGTTTTTAAATAACGCGCTACCAGCTTAGCGGGAAGGGTGCATTCGGCAATCACGGATTTACCGCGTCCTTCAATGCTATTCACCGCCGACACTTTTTTATCGGTGCAATAATTCCCTGAAATGGTCACGTATCTAAGCTCTGGCCATTGGTTGAGCACCCAGTTTTGTAAATGTTCAGCAGATTGAGTCACCATATTGTGACCTGAAGCGTCGCCACTATTAATCGCTAGCCTTAGATAGATGAGACGTCCGACAATACGCGTATCCAGAGATTTGAGTCGAGCAAAACGGCTGGTTGCTGCTACCACTTCACTAGCTTCTGTCAGCCGTGCTTCGATGGATTGGCAAATACGTCGCGCAGCTTGCGCATCGGCAGCTTGCACAGCAAAGGATCGTGTCATCTGTTCATTGAGCAGGGTAACTTTAATGCCACCTGCAGCCGCGCTGACTCGTGCGCCGCGATTGACTGAAGGCCATAAAGGAGTTTCATAGGTCGCAAGGGGAACCATGATTTCATCTTCAACATCGCCTATTAACCTCAGAGGTCCAATTGTTTGCATCGGGATAGAAGCGAAGTGTTGTGTCATGGTAGGTCCAGATATGAATATCAGACCATTATATCATGTGAGAATATAGAAACAAAAAAGCACCCAATGGGTGCTTCATGTGCGATCAGCAATCGAGACGGTTCAATTAAGAAGCGCGTTTGCGAAACTCGCCAGTACGCGTGTCGATTTCGATCATTTCATCCGTTTCGATGAAGGCCGCTACTTGTAGTTCAAAGCCACTGGCTAAGCGAGCAGGCTTCATGACCTTGCCTGACGTATCACCACGAACCGCCATTTCGGTGTAAACCACTTTACGGTTGATGATGGTTGGAAATTCGACACTGATCGGCTTTCCTTCGTAGAAAGTCACTTCAACTTCATCGGTCATGCCTTCTTCGATGTAATTCAGTGCATCACCCAAGTTGTCTTTTTCTACTTCGTAAGGGTTGTATTCTTCGTCCATGAAAACATACAAAGGATCAGCAAAGTAACTATAAGTACAAGTTTTTTTCTCTAAAATCACTTGGTCAAACTTGTCGTCTGCTTTAACAACAGTTTCAGTACCAGCGCCTGATAACAGGTTTTTCAGTTTCATTTTCACAACGGCAGCATTACGACCAGATTTGCTAAATTCGGCTTTCAACACGATCATTGGTTGACCTTCGAACATCATTACGTTGCCAGAGCGGAATTCTTGTGCAGTTTTCATGGGAGGGGTTCCATACAATAAAATTGAGTTAATCTTTTCTATTATACCTTGCTTTCTATAAAGCTGACTAGATTGACGCTTAAATCGCCCATACTTAGGATGGATTTTTGCGTTGTTAATGCATGACTTTCTAGTTCAGAAAGTTGGCTCAGTACCTCATGCACATTGCTTAAGGGCGATTGCGCATTCCAATCGCGCGTTAATTTGGCAAGACTATTTGGCAAGTTTAGAGTGTTGATAAAGGCATTCAACTTAATCCAATGGGCTTGGTCTTCTGTAGGATAAATATGCCATATCAAGGGGTTGGCGGATAATAGCCCGCGGATAAGTGATTCTTCTCCGCGCACAAAATTGAGATCACACGACCAGAGCAGTCGATCATATTCGCTTTGTGGCAAAAACGGAATAAAGTGAATGGTGGCGTTTCCTAGGGTATAGCTATTACCAGCGCTGACCTGCCATTGATCAAAATGGGTAGTTAATTCGTGACACAGCTTGCTCATTGGACAATAGAGCTCAATGGGCGCTAAGTGGTTAGTTGCTTGTTCCAATAAGCTAATAATTGCTTTGTTTTCATAGCCAAATAAACTAATACGCACACTGGATGCATGAGCACGCGGAAGTTGCCAACGTTCAAACCAATTGAGTTGTTCGTTTAGAGTAAAGGCAAGTCGTTGCTGTTCATAATCGACCTCATAAAGTACACCACCTGTACCAGATATAATACCAGGAAAAAAGAAGTATTTATGCAGCCCATCAGATTGAAAGGAGCGTAAGCCGTGACAACCAAGCACCCACTCTTCGCAGCTAAAGTATTCCAGATTAATGCATAGGCTGGCTTCTTTAAGCATGGCTTGTCGATAATTGGTCGGTAATTCGCAAGCAAAAGCTTCAATGACCACTGATGCAGGTTTGATGTTAGGGAAAGGAGTTGACCACAAGCGCACATCGATCTGATTCAACTGTTGCTCTGCCAAGTGTTCGTTTGTTTCTGGGTAAAGATGTTTTAAGGCAGTAAGATCATCGACCCAAAGCCGAACTTGAATGCCATGACGTTGATTCAGTTGTAACGCCAGCCGCCAGCAGGTAGCAATATCACCGTAGTTGTCGATAACGGTACAAAAAATGTCATAGTCTGTGTAGGTGAGCTGATTCACTGTATAAAAAGTCCAAGTCGATAGGAGTGAGATGTTGCATCAAACATCGTCAAATGATGGCAGATTCTAGCTGAACTTGCTATGATTACAGGTCATTCTTGATAAAGAAAGCAACGCATGACAACAGAAAATCGTTTGGTTCGTCTCGCTACTTATGTGGCGGTGGCGGTGGCCATCATTTTAGTACTGATTAAGCTCTATGCTTGGTTGCGTACTGGCTCTGCCTCTATTCTGGCTTCTTTGCTTGATTCAACCGTCGATATTCTGGCTTCTTTGATTATCATGTATGCGGTGATGATTTCACAAGCACCTGCTGATAAAGAGCATCGTTTTGGTCACGGTAAAGCCGAACCTCTGGCCAGTTTGGCGCAAAGTGCCTTTATTGCTGGTTCCGCGGTTTATTTGATTCTTTATGCCATTGAAAGTTTGTGGATGAATAGCGCATTACAGCAGGTAACAGTAGGTTTGTGGGTTATGGCATTATCGCTCGCCTTAACCACCTTGTTGGTTATCTTTCAGTATTATGTGATTCAAAAAACCAAATCAACGGCGATACAGTCTGACGCCTTGCATTATGTTTCGGATATTTTAACAACTGGTTTGGTGATTTTGGGCTTGTTGCTCAGTCAGCTTCAATGGTTAGATCCGATACTGGCAATTCTGATTGCACTATGGATTATGCGCAGCGCTTATACCATTGGTCGAGATTCAGTCAATCAGTTAATGGATGGTGAAATTGATGAGGACATGCGTGCTGAGGTCATTCGTATCATTTTAGCCACCCCAAAAGTGCAAGGCTATAACGATTTAAGAACCTATCGGGCAGGCCCCACTTGTTTTGTGCAGTTTGACTTAGAATTAGACGATCAACTGACCTTGTTCGAAAGCCACGCCATTAGTGAAAACGTCGTCAATAATTTAAAAGCAACCTTTGCTAATCTAGATGTGATGGTGCACCAAGAGCCTGTGAGTTTTCGACATGATGCAGACCATCACCAATGGGGCACCGCTTAACTAATGCGCTGCTTCCATGACTGAACCGTGTTTTCTAGTAGGGTGGCAATGGTCATGGGACCAACACCGCCCGGCACAGGGGTAATCCAGCTGGCTTTTTCCGCCGCTTTTGCTGTTTCCACATCGCCACATAGGCTACCATTCTCTAAGCGATTGATGCCGACATCAATGACAATGGCACCTGCTTTAATCCAATCGCCTGGGATGAAGTTGGGAATGCCGACACCCACCACCACTAAGTCGGCACGACCTACTTCTTCTTGCAAATTTGTTGTGGCACTGTGGCAAATGGTAACCGTAGCCCGTTCATTGAGCAGTTCCAGCATCATTGGTACACCAACAATATTACTGGCGCCGACCACGCAAGCATGAAGTCCGCGTAGGTTAATGCCTGTTTTATTGAGTAGCGTCATCACACCAGAAGGGGTGCAAGGACGTAACAGGGGACGGCGTTGCGCTAAACGACCAAAGTTAAAGGGGTGGAAACCATCGACATCTTTAGCTGGATCAATGCGTTCCAATAATTTGTCGCTATCAAGATGCTTTGGTAAGGGGAGCTGAACTAAAATGCCGTCTACGAGCGGATCAGCGTTTAGTTGCTCTATGAGGGTCAGTAATTCCGCTTCGGTAGTTTCGGCAGGCAACTTATGGCTAAATGAGGTAATACCAGCCTTAGCACAGCCATTTTCTTTGTTACGCACATAAACTTGAGAGGCGGGATCTGCTCCCACCAGTACCACTGCCAATCCGGGAGCGCGTTTGCCTGTTGCCGTCGCTTCACTGACGCTTGCTGCCAGTCCTGTAATAATCTCATCACGAATCATATTACCATTGAGAATTTTTGCGCTCATTGTGACTCCTTATAGGCTTTTCATTACAGTTTCAGTAGCGGCTAAGGTTGCTTCTATGTCATCGTCACTATGAGCAATGGAAACAAAGCTGGCTTCAAAAGCAGATGGAGCTAAATAAACGCCTTGACGTAACATGCCGTGGAAGAATTTTTTAAAGCGTTCGATATCTCCCGCCACTACCTGTTCGTAACGTGTGATGTGCTGTTCTTCGCTGAAGAAGAAACCGAACATACCCCCCACTTGATTGGTGGTAAACGGAATGCTCAGGCGATCAGCGATGCTTTGCATACCACGCGTAACCGCCTGAGTTTTTGCAGATAGTCGATCGTAAAAGCCCGGTTCTTGCAATAGTTTCAGTGTGGTTAATCCAGCAGCCATGGCCACAGGATTGCCCGATAGCGTACCCGCTTGATAGACGGGGCCGAGCGGCGCAATACGATGCATAATTTCTTTTTTACCACCAAAAGCACCAACGGGCATTCCACCGCCAATCACTTTACCGAAAGTGGTTAAGTCTGGCGTGATGCCATAATGGGCTTGTGCACCCCCCAAAGCGACACGAAAGCCTGTCATGACTTCATCAAAAATCAGTACCGCACCGTATTGATCGCACACCGCCCGCAAGGTTTCTAAAAAAACTGATTCAGGTGGAATACAGTTCATATTGCCGGCAACCGGTTCAACAATAATACAGGCAATCTGCTCACCGATTTCGGCAAAGCAGGCTTTTACTTGTTCACTATCGTTATAAGTTAGGGTAATCGTTTCGTTGGCTAAGCCAGCAGGTACGCCTGGTGAACTGGGTACACCCATAGTCAGCATGCCAGAGCCTGCTTTTACCAGCAAGGAATCACCATGACCGTGGTAGCATCCCTCAAACTTAACGATTTTATCGCGTCCAGTGTAGCCACGAGCCAAACGAATGGCACTCATGGTCGCTTCTGTGCCGCTTGAGGTCATGCGAACCATTTCCATTGAAGGAACAAGTTGACAAATCATATTAGCCATATCAATTTCAGCTGCTGTGGGGGCGCCAAAACTTAACCCGTGTTGCGCCGTATCCACCACTGCTTGAATAATATCATCATGTGCATGACCTAAAATCATTGGTCCCCAAGAGCCGACATAATCAATATAGCGGTTGTTGTCTTCATCCCAAGCATAGGCACCTTTAGCTTTTTTGAAAAAAACAGGAGTGCCGCCCACATGACGAAAAGCACGTACGGGCGAATTAACGCCACCTGGAATGTGCGTTTGTGCTTGTTCGAACAGAGCTTGAGAACGACTAAACATAGTAAAAAATATCCTTATGTTTGGGGAACTGATAAATGGTTAGTGACAATGAAAGAACTCAGAGCATTTCATTAATACGTTTTTGCAGTGTGACTTTGTCTAAATCGCCGACATTTTTCCAAACAATCTTACCCTCTGGTGATAATAACAAGTTGGTCGGCGTGACGAAAATTTTACCAAAACCTAATGCAATATCTCCACTGGTATCATGTGTAATGATATAGGGTAGTTGGCGCTGTACGACAAAGTTTCTTAATGTGGTTGGGTCGTCAAATGACATGGCAACGCCAACAATATGGATTTTGTCGCCATACAATTTCTGTAAGGCAATAATACTCGGGATTTCTTCAATACAGCTAGAGCAATTGGTCGCCCAAAAGACCACCAGTGTTGGTTTTTTCGGTTGAGCCAAATTGAGTGTTTGTGAAGTATCTAACAGATTTTGAGCCTCAATGGCTGGTGCTTTGTTGCCAGCGCAGCCACTTAATGCCAAAAGGCTGGCCATCGTTAGGATGCCAGCCAGTTGCCGGATGAGGGAGCGCATGGGCTTACGCCTTGAGTACTTCAACGCCGTTTGGCGTACCTAAGAGAACCACGTCGGCTTTACGAAGCGCAAATAGTCCATTCGTTACCACACCAACGATATTGTTCAGTTCCGTTTCTAGTGTTAACGGATCGACAATGCTTAAGCCGTGAATGTCCAAAATGACATTGCCGTTGTCGGTAACAAAACCGTCACGATAAACGGGTTCGCCACCGAAGCGTTTGACAATTTCGCGTGCTACGTAAGAGCGCGCCATCGGAATCACTTCCACCGGTAGCGGGAACTTGCCTAAAACGTCTACTTTTTTACTTTGATCGGCAATACAAATGAATTTTTTGGCTACAGCAAGCACAATCTTTTCACGTGTCAAAGCACCGCCACCGCCTTTAATGAGATGCAAAGCGGCATCCGTTTCATCGGCACCATCGACATAAACGGACATTTCATCAACGCTATTCAAGTCTAAAACAGGAATACCATGACCTGCTAGACGTTTTGCTGTTGCTTCTGAGCTGGCTACCGCACCTTCGATTTGACCTTTGATTTTAGCTAACTCATCGATAAAAAAGTTAGCTGTAGAACCTGTACCCACACCGATAATTGTACCTGGAACCACATACTGAATGGCTGCTTGAGCAACTTGTAATTTCATTTCATCTTGTGTCATCGTTAAATTACTCCTGAGTTGATGAGGGTTAATGAGACTCATGAGCTGGGGCGCTAAACTCAGCGGCAACCTGCTCGTTATTGTGTTCACGTCTTACGTTGGAAGGGCGGCGTGGGCCACGACGACGATAAGGGCTACGACGACCACGACGATCATCATACTCACGTTTTGGAGCAGCCCCTTCTTCTTGCCCCGAAGCAATACGTAACGCACGTGCATCTTCATCGTCTAATTCGTTAACTTCGCTCTCGTGAGTTAAATTGGCTGAAGATTCGCTGGTTGTGATCGGCTCCGAAGTCTGACTGGATGCCATCACTTCCATGTTTACTGGAGCTTCGGCTACCACGATTGTCGTTTCCTGTTGCTCTACTGACGCTATTTCTTTCGCTTTTTCTTGTTGCACTGCCTGACGTTGTGCACGATTACCCATCAGGCTATCAGCAGCGGCATCTTGTGCGGCTAACAAAGCAGGATCAATATTAGGGTCTAGCGCAATTTGACGTTCCCAACGATCTGGACGAGCCATGCGTTCAGCACGAGCGCTACGACGTGGCTCTTCTGTTGGTGCAACCGTTGCCAAAATGGCTTGCTGTTGCGCGACCAAAATCTCGTTATCCACTTTCGCATTAATACGATCCATCGCAGCACGACTGTATGATTGAATCTCGGCTTGTGTTTTTTCCGCAATCTGTTCAATGCTGCCCGATTCTGAACGTGGCGTACGTTCACGACGCGGTGATCTTTCACGACGACGAGCGTTGCGCTCTTGACCCTCTGGGGCTTTATCTGTTTCGCTGTTTTCAGTAACGGTTACTTTTGCTGTTGCATCAGCACGCGTTTCATTATGATCAGTATTGCGATTGTTGCGACTACGACGGTTGCGATCGCGACGACCATTATCATCACGTGTACGACGTTTTTCTGCTGGAGCAGCTGCGGCTTCGTTGTTGTTCTCAACGGCTTTAGCACCAAAAATACTGGTCCACATACGTTTGAGCCAGCCACCCGATGGTTCGGCCGCTTCCACGCGTGTGGTAGGTGTGGGTGTGTTAGCACGATGTGATGTTTGAGGAGCACTACTTGGCGCTGGTGCGCTGTTGGTAGGTAAGTGCGTAACTGCTGGTGTTTCAATGCGCGTATTTTGCTCACGCTCTAAAAACTCGTGAGTTGTTTCTAGGTGGGCTTTTGCCTCGTAGCTAACACGGTAGGGGTGCGATTCTGACGCTTTGAAACGCTCTATGGTGTAGTGCGGTGTTTCCATGTGCTCATTTGGAATGAGCATAACATGAATTCGATGACGATTTTCAATACGTAAAATTTCGTCACGTTTTTCGTTCAAAAGGAAGGTAGCCACATCAACTGGCATTTGTGCCATGATGCGATGCGTATTATCTTTAATCGCTGCTTCTTCGATTTGACGTAAAATGGACAGTGCAATGGACTCAACGCCACGAATGACACCTAAACCACGACAACGAGGGCAAACCAATTGCGTTGACTCTTCTAACGAAGGACGTAAGCGTTGACGTGAGAGTTCTAGCAAACCAAAACGCGAAATTCGACCAATTTGAATACGCGCACGATCCGATTTAACCGCATCTTTTAGGCAGTTTTCGACTTCGCGTTGATGCTTCGAGGCCATCATGTCAATAAAGTCGATGACAATTAAACCACCTAAGTCACGTAAACGTAATTGACGCGCGATTTCTTCTGCCGCTTCCATATTGGTATTGAAGGCGGTTTCTTCAATGTCGCCACCTTTAGTGGCACGACCAGAGTTGATATCGATTGCGGTGAGTGCTTCAGTATTATCAATGACGATAACACCACCAGAAGGGAGAACCACCTCGCGTTGATAAGCTGATTCAATTTGATTTTCGATTTGAAAACGATTAAATAGCGGGATACGGTCGTTGTACTGAAGGATTTTATCCAATTGCGCAGGCATAACCTGTTGAACAAAGTCACGCGCTTTTTGCCAAGTGGGTTGGTGGTCAATGAGAATTTCACCCACATCATTACGTAGATGATCACGTAAAGCACGAATAACAATGTCACTCTCTTGGTAGACCAAGAAAGGAGCAGGGCGCTCAGCAACCGCTTGGCAAATTGCTTGCCACACCATCGCTAAATAATCGACACCCCATTGAAGTTCTTCGGCGCTTTTACCAACGCCAGCGGTACGGATAATGGTGCTCATGCCATCAGGGATATTGAGCTCGTGCATGACCTGGCGAATATCGCTGCGATCATCACCTTCAACACGACGTGAAATACCACCCGAATTGGCAGTATTAGGCATCATAACAATGTAAGGACCTGCCAAGGCGATTTGTGTTGTTAGCGCTGCACCTTTATTGCCGCGTTCTTCTTTTTGAACTTGAACAACAATTTCTTGTTTTTCTTTCAATACATCACTAATGGTTGGTCGTTCACCATTGGCTGAATTGAAGTTGACAAAAAACTCTTCAGAAAGTTCTTTGAAAGGCAAAAAGCCGTGACGTTCGGCACCATAATCGACAAAAGCCGCTTCTAAACTTGGCTCGATTCGAGTCACTATGCCCTTGTAAATATTGGCTTTCTTCTTTTGAAGATGGGTGGTTTCTATGTCTAAATCGTAAAGACGCTGTCCATCGACGAGCGCGACACGCAACTCTTCCGGTTGGGTGGCGTTGATTAGAATGCGTTTCATGCGTGGAGTTGCTCACTTCATTCGTTAAGGTGGAGCGTGGCAAATGGAGAGAAGATAGCCAGGTGAGTAATAACCAGAAAAAGGCAGGCGTGCCATCAGCTAAAGGGCGAACGGCTGGTAGCGCGAAAGAATTGGTTACCAAAAAAGGTACGCTTGCCATGGTTGTGTAAAATTCCTTGTCATCTTTGTGTCACGACAGCACCAGGGTTTGGCTGGCGTCTGTTGAGAAACTTCCCCATTGTCACGCAGGGATAAAAAATTAGGCTCATTGTTTGCGCTTCACAGGGTTTATCGGTATGCTTTGCCGATTACATCCAGCACAAACAGCTATCACTATACCAATGAATCAAGATAACAGCAATACCTCTAGCCCTTCGTCGGGTGTGCAATACCTCATTGTGGTCGAGGAAGATCAAGGACAACGGCTAGACAACTATTTGTTGTCGCGTTTAAAGGGCGTTCCTAAGACGCATATTTATAAGCTAATACGTAAAGCTGAAATTAGGGTTAATAAAAAACGTCCTTCAGCAGACCAACGTTTGCAACAAGATGATGTGGTGAGATTGCCTCCCATTCGTGTTGCTGAAAGAGCCCCACAGGCACCAGTCAGTGATCGTATGGCTGATGTTTTATCGCAAGCAGTATTATATGAAGATGAAGCACTTATTGTTTTAAATAAACCAGCAGGTTGGGCAGTGCACGGTGGTAGTGGTATCAATTTGGGGATCATCGAGGCGGTGCGTCAATGGCGCGAGCATGCCAAGCGTTGGGAGTTGGTACATCGTTTGGATAGAGATACTTCTGGCTGTTTAATTATCGCTAAAAAACCATCCATTATGAAAGCGTTACAAGCTGACTGGGAAAGCTTTAGTAAGACTTATATTGCCTTGGTTTCGGGGCAGTGGTTGGCAAAAGATAAGTGGGTGGATGCACCTTTGCTTAAAAATGTGTTGCAGTCTGGTGAGCGCATGGTGCGCGTTTCTGCTGATGGTAAGGCTTCATTGAGTGAGTTTTCGGTGGTCCAAACTTGGGCGCAAGCAACGCAAGTGCGTGTGAAATTGCATTCAGGACGAACGCATCAAATTCGAGTGCATGCGCAATGGAAAAAGCATCCCTTATTGGGTGATGATAAATATGCAGATGATGTCAGTAATCTTTTGTCTAAGCAGTTGGGTGTTAATCGATTGATGTTGCATGCACAGCAACTGGTTTTTCGTCATCCTGTGAGTGGTGAGTCATTAACGGTTGAAGCGCCAATTGCAGAAGACTTACTAACTGTGATCAATAAATTATCTCAAGGCTAGGCAAGGTAGTTTTATGAAGTCTTATAAAGCGATTATTTTTGATTGGGATGGAACTTTAATGGATTCCGACCAGCGTATTGTTGAATGTTTAAAAGTGGCGGCGCTAAAAGCAGATTTGCCCTTGCTGCCAGATCAAGCTTATCGCGACATTATCGGGTTGAGTTTGGCGGTGGCATTGCAAACCTTGTATCCACAAGCGAGTGAATGGCAACATAAGGTGTTAGATGCGGTTTATCGTTGGCAGTTTATGGAGGCCAATGATACGCTGATGCAGCCATTTGAAGGCTTGCATGATTTATTGACCAGTTTAAAAGCGGCCGGTTATTTGCTGGCGATTGCCACAGGTAAGAGTCGCCCAGGTTTAGAGTTGGTGATGGCTGAAACGCGAGTTAAGCCATACTTTGTCGTCACCAAAAGTGGTGAAGAAACGGCCTGTAAGCCCAATCCATTGATGTTGCAAGAGATATTGCAAGAGTTATCGCTAGCGCCATCAGAGGCGTTGATGGTAGGTGATTCTATTTTTGATTTACAAATGGCTCAGGCTATTTCTATGCCTTCAGTAGCCATGACGCATGGTGTACATGGGCTGGAAGCGCTGTCTGTTTTTAATCCCTTGGCTTTTTGTGACAGCTTGTCTGAACTTAAAGCCTGGTTGTTGAGTTAGCGTAATAGTCGTCCCAAATCAGTTAACCAGTGTGCGAGCTGAATGAGTGGTAGCCCAATTAGAGCTGTAGGGTCGTTATTTTCAATGCGCTCAAACAGACAAGCGCCTAGTCCTTCCGATTTGAACGCTCCGGCACACTGATAAGGTTCTTCTAGTTTAAGGTAATGGCTCAGTTGACTCTTTTTAAGGGCGCGAAAATAAACGTGAGTTTGGTCCAAGTGCTCAAAGCGATTCTCTGGGGTATGTAAAATTAGGCTGGTGTAAAAGGTAACGCGCTTGCCTTGCATTTGTGTTAACTGTTCAAGTGCCATATCGAACCCACCTGGTTTGCCGAGCGCTTTGTCTTCAAAGCAGGCGCTTTGATCGGAAGCGATAATCCAAGCATTGGGGCGTTGTTGAGCGATTTTGTTCGCTTTTTCATGTCCGAGACGCATTACCATGTCAGCGACTGGCTCATTGTGATGTCGTGTTTCGTCGATATGAGGGGCTTGGCAATCGAATGTTAGGGCTAATCTTTGCAGTAGCGCTTTGCGATAAATCGATTGCGACGCTAATATGAGAGGGTTTGGTGCTGCTGACATGGGTTATCTCGTGGTTTATCTGAGTTTGATAAGCTAAAAACGCTTTTCCCTTTGACCTAAAGGGCTAATTAGCGTATCATTTATCGTTATGCTTGAAAAGTTATTACACCAATTGGATGTTAAATCTTTAGCGCGTAGCGCCAAAGAAATCCCCTTCGTGTTAAAACGCGATGAGTTGGTGCGTCTGGCGCAAGCAACGCAGGGTGTCTGTAGTGATGCTTCAGGTGTGTTGCGTTTTTCACTTTTTGAGGGTCGTTATCCGCAGGTAGAAGTGCAGGTTTCGGCAAATGTTACGTTAATTTGTCAGCGTAGTTTAGAAGCCTATGAGCAGCCGTTACAGGCGCATGCGTTTCTGGTGTTTGCTGATGAAGACGAAACAGAATGGTTAGAGTCGCAAGACGTGCTCTCGCCAGAAGAGATGGATGAAGATCCCAGGTTGTGGATTGAGGACAGTCTGTTACTGGCCTTGCCGTTGGTGCCAGTGCAGCCCGGATCCCAACCAGTCGAGTACCAAATAGGAGAGGTAGCGCAAGTGGAGTCGGTTAAGCCCAACCCCTTCGCTAACCTTAAAGCAATGTTGCAAAAGGAGTAAACCATGGCTGTTCAACAAAACAAAAAATCGACATCTCGTCGTGATATGCGTCGCGCCCACGACGCGATTACTGGCAAAGCTTTGTCAATCGAACCAACTACGGGTGAAGTTCACCGTCGTCACCACGTAAGCCCAGATGGCTTTTATCGTGGTAAAAAGGTTGTTGACAAGGTCTAATGTCGGGTGACTAAACTCGCTATTGACGCGATGGGCGGGGATCATGGTTTAGCGACCACGATCCTTGCGTCACTTAAAGCCCTTAAAGAATTCCCCAAACTTCAGTTGCTCTTAGTGGGCGATGAAAACTCTATTGCTCAAGCACTCTCTGCACATTCTTACGATACCTCTCGAATCACCATTGTTCATGCCGATCAAGTGGTGGATATGGATGAGGCGCCTTCAAAAGCATTACGCGGTAAACGTAAGTCTTCAATGCGATTGGCCATTGATGCTGTCAATGATGGACGTGCTGGCGCTGCTGTTTCTGCAGGCAATACGGGTGCGTTGATGGCAATGGCCAAGTTTGTGCTCAAGACTCTTCCTGGTATTGAGCGTCCTGCCATTTGTACCATGTTGCCTCGCATTGGCGGTCATACCATGATGTTGGACTTGGGTGCTAATGTGGGCTGTTCGGGTGAAAACCTCTTACAGTTTGCTTTGATGGGGCATGTGTTGGCGCAGGCGGTCGATGGCTGTGAGCGTCCACGTATTGGGCTGCTCAACATTGGTCAAGAAGAAATGAAGGGTCATGCGCGTATTTGGGAAGCCGATGCCTTGTTAAGACAATGGCCATTAAATTACATTGGTTACGTTGAAGGTAATGAAATCTTCACGGGTGATTGTGATGTCGTGGTGTGTGATGGTTTTGATGGCAATATCGCGCTGAAAGCGTCTGAAGGCGTGGCTAAAATGATTCGCCATTACATGAAATCGGCTTTTATGCGCACTTGGTGGACAAAGGCGCTGGGTTTAGCCGCATCGCCAGTACTTAAATTGTTCGCCAACAGCATCGATCCGCGTCGCTACAATGGTGCATCATTATTAGGGTTGCGTGGTATTGTGGTGAAAAGTCACGGTGGCGCAGATGCTGTGGCTTTTGAATATGCCATTCGACAAGCGATTTTAGAAGTTGAAAAACAAGTGCCGAACCGCATTGCCGACAGTCTTGAGCAGCTAATGTTACAGAGTATTGAGTAAGACGCATGGTAAACGCGAAAATATTGGGTACGGGTAGTTATTTGCCTGAAAAATTACTCACCAATGTTGATTTAGAAAAACTGATTGACACCACTGATGCCTGGATTGTTGAACGTACGGGCATTCGTCAGCGTCATGTTGCTGCTGAACATGAGTTTACCAGTGATTTAGCCAAAATTGCGGCTGAGCGCGCTCTGGAAGCGGCGGGTTTGTCAGCTAATGATATTGAACTCATCGTATTGGCAACAACAACCCCCGATCGTGTGTTTCCTAGTACGGCTTGTTTGTTGCAAAATAAATTGGGCATGACCAATGGCGCTCCTGCCATGGATGTTCAAGCCGTTTGCAGTGGTTTTGTTTATGCCTTATCAACAGCTAATGCTTTTATTCGTTCTGGGCAAGTGAAAACGGCATTGGTTATTGGTGCTGAAGCCTTAACACGAATTACCGATTACACAGATCGTGGTAACTGTATGCTGTGGGGCGATGGTGCTGGTGCGGTCGTATTAGGTGCTACTAGCAGTGAAGCTGGGATTATTTCAACCCATATTCATGCCGATGGTCGTTACGAAGAAATGCTGTATGTTGAAGGTGGTGGTACTTGTGGGCTAGGTAAACAGCCTTACATGCGTATGCAAGGTAATTCTGTATTCAAAATGGCAGTGAATACGCTGGATGCGATAGTTGATGAGACTTTGCAAGCGAATGGCTTGAGTAAATCGGACATTGATTGGCTAGTGCCTCATCAGGCCAATAAGCGCATTATTGATGCCACGGCTAAAAAGCTAGACATGCCGACCGAACGTGTCATTTTAACGGTGGCCGAACATGGTAATACCTCAGCCGCTTCCATTCCCTTGGCCTTAGATGTTGGGGTGAAGGATGGTCGCATTCAGCGAGGAGAATTATTACTGATGGAGGCCTTTGGCGGTGGTTTCACTTGGGGTTCGGCGTTGGTTCGTTTCTAAATTAAGTTATTAAGTTTATTTGCTAGGGTTAAGAAATTAAATGACAACTGCATTTGTTTTTCCGGGTCAGGGATCACAGAGTGTCGGCATGTTAGCCGATATGGCGACTGAATATGCTTTAGTTGGCGAAACTTTTGCTGAAGCTTCTCAGGCTTTGGGTTACGATTTATGGCAAGTGGTAGCTAATGGTCCAGCTGAGACATTGAATCAAACCTCGGTCACGCAGCCTGCGATGCTAACAGCAGCGATAGCGGTTCATCGTATTTTACAGGCGGCTGGTAAGGCCGATGTTGCCTTTATGGCAGGTCATTCTTTGGGTGAGTATACAGCATTAACCGCGGCAGGCGTTTTTAGTTTGGCTGATGCGGTTCGTTTGGTGCGTGCGCGTGGTGAATATATGCAATCGGCCGTGCCTGAAGGTGTTGGTGCGATGGCGGCAATCTTGGGCTTAACCGATGAACAAGTGCGTACAGCCTGTGAACAAGCGGCTCAAGGTGAAGTGGTGTCGGCAGTCAACTTTAATTCACCAGGTCAGGTGGTGATTGCTGGCCATAAGGCAGCCGTTGAGCGCGCTATGAAGCTGTGTCAGGAAGCTGGAGCGAAGCGCGCCTTACCTTTACCTGTCAGTGTTCCTAGCCATTGTGCCTTAATGCAACCAGCTGCTGATCGTTTGGCACAAGATTTGGCACAAATGAGCATGCAAACGCCTCGTGTTTCGGTAGTGAATAATGTGCATGTTGCCGTTGAGTCGGACGTTAAAGCCATACAGGCTGCTTTGCTCGCACAACTCTATTCTCCCGTACGTTGGGTAGAAACAGTAGAGTTTCTGAAGTCTCAAGGAGTGACGCGTTTGGTTGAAGTGGGTCCTGGAAAAGTACTTGCTGGATTAAATAAGCGTATTGATAACGAAATTGAGCATTTTGCAGTTGCAGATTTGCGCACATTAAGCGATTATTTAGCAAAGTAAGCGGATTGAGGACAGTATGTCAGAACAACAGTTAGCTAATCAGGTGGTGTTAGTGACCGGCGCTAGCCGAGGTATTGGTAAAGCCATTGCGTTAGCCTTAG
This sequence comes from uncultured Francisella sp., assembly GCA_964646525.1. Lineage (GTDB taxonomy): Bacteria > Pseudomonadota > Gammaproteobacteria > Thiomicrospirales > Thiomicrospiraceae. The sequence continues at coordinate 24,730 of CAZYER010000015.1, forward strand.
GTAAAGCAGGTGGGTATGTCGTAGGTACGGCCACATCAGAAAAAGGCGCGGAACAGATAACGGCTTATATGCGAGAAGCGGGCATTGCTGGTGAAGGCAAAATGCTGGATGTGCGTGATGCTGATGCCGTAACAGCATTGGTTGATGTCATTAGCAGTGAGCGTGGTAGCATTGGCGTATTGGTAAATAATGCCGGTATCACGCGAGATAACCTTCTCATGCGTATGAAAGATGACGAATGGGATGACATTATTAACACGAATTTGTCATCGGTTTATCGTGTTAGTAAAGCCTGCTTACGTGGTATGATGAAAGCACGTAGTGGACGCATTATTAATATTGCTTCCGTTGTTGGTTCTATGGGTAACGCTGGGCAAACTAACTATGCGGCCGCAAAAGCTGGTATTATGGGCTTTAGTCGTTCGTTGGCTCGTGAAGTGGGTTCGCGTAACATTACGGTAAATACGGTTGCTCCTGGTTTTATTGATACAGACATGACGCGTGCATTGTCTGAAGAACAGCGAGCGCAGTTAGTAAAAGAAATTCCATTAGGTCGAATGGGAGATGCAGAAGACATCGCGGCAACCGTGTTGTTTTTAGCTTCGCCAGCGGCGGGATACATTAGTGGTCAAATTTTGCATGTCAATGGCGGCATGTACATGATTTGATAAGCATAAATTAGCATTGTTTTTTATTTTATTTGTGGAGAAGATACATGAGCACTATCGAAGAGCGCGTAAAAAAGATCGTTGTAGATCAACTAGGTGTTAAAGAAGAAGAAGTGACGGCAGACGCGTCATTCATCGATGATTTAGGTGCTGACTCATTGGATACGGTTGAGTTGGTGATGGCTTTGGAAGAAGAGTTCGATTGTGAAATTCCTGACGAAGAAGCTGAAAAAATCACCACTATGCGTATGGCGATTGATTACATCAATGCACATAACAAGTAATGCCAATCTGTGACAGTTTTGTCATTAAAATTGTTTTAAAATATCCGAGCTTAGTCTCGGATATTTTTTAGGTTCGCATGTAATGAGGTGAGGAATGACTGGAAAACGACGTGTTGTGGTGACAGGAATGGGATTGGTTTCACCATTAGGGAACGATGTGCAGTCCAGTTGGTCGGCGGTCTTAGCAGGTCAGAGTGGTATTGTCCCTATTACGGCATTTGATGCGAGTCTGTATTCCACGTGTTTTGGCGGTACGATTAAAAATTTAGACCCATCTTCTTGGATTTCTGCCAAGGAACTCAAGAAAATGGATCCATTTATTCATTATGGTCTAGTGGCTGCCTTGCAAGCTTGGCAAGATTCAGGACTTACGGTGACTGAAGCCAATGCGCCGCGCATGGGTGTGTCGATGGGCTCAGGTATTGGTGGTATTGGCACGATTGAGCAGCAGCATGATGTGTTATTGGCTTCAGGTCCGCGTCGCATATCGCCTTTCTTTGTGCCATCTAGCATTATTAATATGATTTCAGGTCATTTGTCCATTATGTTAGGTCTGCAAGGTCCCAATATGGCGGTGGTGACGGCTTGCGCTACGGGTACGCATGCCATCGGTGATGCCATGCGTATGATTCAATATGGTGATGCCGACGTGATGTTGGCAGGTGGTGCGGAATACGCCACCACGCAGTTAGGTTTGGCCGGTTTCAGCGCAGCGAGAGCTTTATCTCAGCGCAATGATGACCCGCAAGCAGCTTCTCGTCCTTGGGATAAAGACCGTGATGGCTTTGTCTTATCTGATGGTGCGGCCTGTTTGGTGCTCGAAGAATACGAGCACGCTAAGGCACGTGGTGCGCAAATTTATGCCGAGTTAGCCGGTTTTGGTATGAGTAGTGATGCACACCATATGACGATGCCTCTATCGGACGGTTCTGGTGCAGCACGTTGTATGCAAAATGCGATGCGAGATGCTGGTGTGAATGCTGATCAGGTAGGTTATATTAATGCCCACGGCACCTCAACGCCTTTGGGTGATGTGGCAGAAACCATGGCGATTAAACGTGCTTTTGGGGATCATGCATACAAGTTAATGGTGAGTTCGACCAAGTCGATGACTGGACATGCTTTGGGAGCTGCAGGTGCAATAGAGTCTATTTTTTGTTTATTGTCTTTGCGTGATCAGCAAGTGGCACCCACCATTAACTTGCACTCGCCAGATGAGGGCTGTGATTTAGACTATGTACCGCTGGAGACTAGGGATACCAAGTTGGATGTGGTGCTGAATAATTCTTTCGGCTTTGGTGGCACCAACGCTACCCTTGTGTTTCGTCGATTGGGTCAGTAGGGCTAATGGTTTTTGTGCAGCCGATTGTTCAGACGCGTCAGTGTGCTGAACCTTTCGACTTATTGGCTTTACATCAGGTGTTTCCTCAGCGTTATCCAGCCTTGTTAAGCTCAGCCAGTGGCTTGGTGAATGGGCATCGTTATGATTTTTTATTCGCTGATTGTGCTGAAGTGGATTTGGCTGAGCTTGAGCAGGTAGATGTTGCCTCGCCTCAATCGCATGAGCTACCTTTTATTGGTGGTTACGTGGTTTTTTTTCCTTATGAATATGCACAAGCGGTTGAACCGACATTAACTTTGCCACAAGCGCAAGCATGGCAGGCTAAGGTTTGGCGTGTCAGTGCGGCCTTTATTGTTGACCGTGTTACTAATGAGTGTCATTTAGTCGCTCAACCAGAATTTGCGGCTTTGATGGAAGGTTATTGGCAAGATTGGCAGCAGGTGTGCGAACATCCTAAAATGGCTATTTTACCCATTCTTGCTGATATTCAGGAAGCTGATGGTGAACACTTTTTAGCCGGCGTTGAGCAGTGTAAACATTATATTTTGTCGGGTGATGTCTTTCAGGTTAATTTGTCACGTCAATGGCAAGCATCTATTGCACTGGATGTGACACCTGCGATGATTTACCAACAGCTCCGACAAGCTAATCCAGCTCCGTTTTCTGCCTTGTTAACTTGGGATAATCAAGCGATTATTAGTTCTTCGCCGGAAAGATTGGTTTCGGTGCGCAATGGTCTGGTTGAAACACGACCCATTGCGGGTACGCGTCGTCGAGGAGCTGATGAGCGGGCAGATGAGGCGTTAAAGTCTGAATTAATCCTGCACCCGAAAGAGCAAGCTGAGCATGTGATGCTATTAGACTTGGAACGTAATGATCTGGGTCGGGTATGTGTACCTGGTACGGTTAGCGTGAACGAATTAATGACGATTGAAAGCTACACCCATGTGCATCACATTGTTTCCAATGTGGTGGGAAAATTACGTGGTGGCACGACAGCGAAACAAGTGATTGATGCTGTTTTTCCTGGTGGCACGATTACGGGCTGCCCTAAAGTGCGTTGTATGGAAATTATTGCCGAACTAGAGCAACAAGCGCGGGGTGTCTATACGGGTTCTTTGGGTTACGTTAGCTTGGATGGTCAAATGGACACCAATATTTTGATTCGTAGTTTTCATTGGCAGCCTGGTCGGCTCACGTTTAATGCTGGCGCAGGCATTGTCTATGATTCTCAAGCAGCCTTTGAATTAGAAGAAACCCGTCATAAAGCCAAGGGGTTGTTGAGAGCTTTGGCTTCGGAATCATCGTCATGACACAACGTTGGCAAAATGGGATTGCCGTTGCTGCGGATGGCAATCGTGCTTGTTTATACGGCGATGGTGTTTTTGAGACCATGCGGTTAACAGCAGGGCATATTGCCTTTTGGTCGCATCATTGGTTGCGATTACAAACGGGTTTGCGCCGCTTGGGTTTTCCTGAGCTGTCTGAACAGGCATTGATGTTAGCATTAGCGCCTGCTTTGGTTGAAGATCAGGATGCTGTTTTACGTGTCAGTATTTCTCGTGATGGGCTGCGTGGCTATCGTTATAGCAATGATGCTAACATCATCATTGACGCACAAAGATCGTCTTTACCTGCCACTATTTGGCATGGTCAATCACTCAAGGTTCGTTGGTGTCAAACGCGTTGGGCGCAACAACCCCTATTAGCGGGCATTAAGCATTTAAATCGACTGGAGCAGGTGCTGGCACGTAGTGAGTGGACAGATACGAGTATTGCAGAGGGGCTAGTGTGTGACACACAAGGGCAGGTCATTTCTGGTACTATGTCAGCCTTATTATTACGATTTGGTCAAACCGTGTTAGCGGCAGATATTACGCAAACTGGCATCGATTCGGTTGCACGTCGTGTGGTGTTGGATGCCTTACCCAGTATGGGTTACGAAGTACAGGTACAGTCTTTGTCTAAAAAAGATGTGTTAATGGCAGATGAGTTGCTGTTGATGAATGTGGTTCAAGGTATTGGTTCTGTTGCGAGTTGTGATGGAGTCAGCTTTTCTGATGCGAGTTTGGCTCAAACACTCTTCCCATGGTGGCAAGACAGGCTAATGAGTAAGCAGTGGGGTAGAGTTCATGAATAAGCATGTGATATGGATGCGAAAAGGGGTTATATGGATTGCCATGGCAGGCATGATCTTGGTTGGCCTTTACCAATGGTTTTATGCCATGAGTTTGTCTCCCATTAGTGAAACGCCACAACAGACCATTATCACCATTGAACCTGGTAGTAGTGTTAAAGTGATTGCTCAACAATTAGAACAGCAAGGATTAATGGATTATCCCAGTGTGTTTAATGTGTTGTTGCGCATCACCAAACAAGCTAAAAAGCTGAGAGCGGGTGACTACCGTATTGATACGACCTGGAATTATCAAGAGCTATTGAAGCACCTGACTGAAGATCCTGAAGTACAATATCCGCTTACCATTATTGAGGGTATGACACTGAAAGATGCCGTTCAGGTTGTGCGTGCTTTACCAAAAATTAAACAAGACTTGTCTGCTCAGCCTTGGGATGAAATTCAACAACTGTTAGGCTTGTCAGCTTATCCCGAAGGGATGTTGTTGCCCAACACCTATTTTATTACCGCAGGTACGAAAGAGAGTGTGTTTTATCGTCGGGCTTATCAAGCGTTAACCGATGTGATGGAGCGTGAGTGGCCAAAACGAGCGCCGGATTTGCCCTTTAATAATGCCTATGAAGCGCTCGTGGCTGCTTCGATTGTAGAAAAAGAAACAGGCGTGCCGAGTGAGCGTCCTGTAATTGCTGCGGTGATTGTTAATCGGTTACGCAAGGCTATGCCATTACAGATGGATCCGACGGTGATTTATGGCATGGGTGAGCAATTTCAGGGCAATATTCGTAAAAAAGACTTACAAACGCCAACCCCCTACAATACATACACCAATAAGGGATTGCCACCAACCCCCATTGCCTTAGCCAGCGCTGAATCGATTTATGCGGTGTTGCATCCAGCCCAAAGCGATGTGCTCTATTTTGTTGCCAAAGGTGATGGTAGTCATGTTTTTTCATCGACCCTAGAAGCCCATAATGCTGCGGTGAGACAATACCAATTAGGAATTAAGCCATGAAGAAAGCCCGTTTTATTTCCGTTGAAGGTACGGATGGTGCTGGCAAAACCAGTGTTTTAGCGACGATTGAAGCTTGGGTGAAAGCACAAGGTGAGATCCTAATCACGACGCGAGAACCGGGTGGAACACCGTTGGCGGAGCAGATTCGCGAATTGTTGTTGAATAGCCGTAGTGACAAATTGGATGATGATGCTGAGTTATTGCTGATGATGGCGGCACGGGTACAGCATGTGCGTACGAAAATTCAACCAGCTTTAGCCATGGGGCAGTGGGTATTGTCCGACCGATTTTTTGATGCCAGCTATGCCTATCAGGGCGGTGGTAGAGGCTTGTCGGTTGAGCGTATTGATCAGCTTCATCACTGGGCGATTGGTGATTTTCAACCCGATTTAACCATTTTGCTCGATGTACCCGTTGAAATTGGTCAAGCACGGGTAGCGCATCGGGGAGAAGAAAAAACACGCTTTGAAGAAGAGCAAACCGCTTTTTTTGAACGGGTACGCCAAGCCTATTTGGCGCGTGCTGAGGCAGCACCAGAACGTATCGTGGTGATTGATGCGCGAGTTGACCAAGTATCGGTGCAACAAGCGGTAATTCAAGTATTAACTGAGCGTTGGTCGTGATCACTCAACTTCCCAGCTGGTTAGCTGAACCCTTTGCTCAGCTGACGCAATCGGCTTTAGTGCAGCGTGGTCACGCTTTTTTGCTGCTAGGTCCACAAGGCTTGGGGCAAGAAGCCTTGCAGCAAGCGGTGGCACAGCACTGGTTAGCTTCGAGCATGGCAGACAATCCCGATATCGTTTTGGTCGAAGTGCTAGAAGGTAAACGTGATATTGGTGTCGATCAAATTCGTGCCTTGACAAGCTGGGCACAACAAACAGCACATGGTTCGGCAGGGCGTGTGGTGATGATTCGTCAGTTGGAACGCTTGAATACCGCTGCGGCTAATAGTTTGTTAAAGACGTTGGAAGAGCCGCCATCGGGAGTAGGTTTTTTACTGACGGCTTCTCGGGCGGGTAAGCTGCTACCGACTTTGCTCAGCCGTTGTCAGCGCTTGAATTTGCCGGTTCCCAGTAGTGACCTAGCCATTGAATGGTTATTGGCTAATGTTGCTAACGTTTCTGAAGCAGATTGTCGATTGGCGTTGCAACTCCATACCGGAGCGCCCCTAGCGGCTCAAGCTTGGTTAGTTTCGGGCGGGCTAACTGAGTGGAAAGAGTGGCAAAGTTTGTGGCAAGCGAGCGTTCAGCAACGGATAACGAGTCTGTCACTCATTGAGTATGCACGCAAAGATGCACAACGCTTTTGTCGTTTATTAGGGGCGCAGGCTTATGTTGATGGTCAGGGTTATGATGCGCTGTTACCTTGGCAATTATTGCGCTTGGTGTGGCAGGTGGAAAAAGCCTTGGTACAGAATTTAAGTAAAGATTTATTATTGGATAATTTGCTTCAGTCTGTGAATGAGGTGTTGGCTGGTCAATTACCGACCATGAAAGTGTCGCAACGACGAGGGATGTTAGCATGATGGGTTGGACGGATGCGCATTGTCATTTGTGTTTATTAAAGCCAGAGCAGGGCAGTGTTAGCGATGTGGTATCGCGTTTGGCATCGGCAGGCGTGCATCGCATTTTGGATGTCGCTACGGGTAAAGATAACTGGCAATGCGTAGCCGACAATGCTGCCAACTTTGAAGTCGTTTATGCGGGTATCGGTATTCATCCCACCAGTGAAATGCAAGAAACAGAAGCGGATTGGCAGTCACTTGAATCGCTAGTGACATTACCGAAGGTGTTGGCTGTCGGTGAGTGTGGTTTAGACTTTTATCATGCACCAGAGTCGGAATGTGCGCATCAGTATGCCCGTTTTGAACGCCAAATTCGCCTAGCAAAACAGGTTAATAAGCCCTTAATTATTCATACGCGCAACTCAAGCCAGCAAACTTTAGATGTACTTAAGTCGGTGGGAGCGGGTGAGGTTACAGGCATTATGCATTGTTTCGTCGAAGATAAAGACATTGCGCAACAGGCGTTGGATATTGGGTTTTATCTGTCGTTTTCTGGTATTTCAACTTTTAAAAATGCAACATTGGTTCAAGATGTGATGCAATGGGCACCCTTGGATCGCGTGCTGATTGAAACGGATGCACCTTATTTAGCGCCTGTGCCTTACCGAGGTAAGTTAAATGAGCCTGCTTATGTTGCCAAAGTAGGCGAACAGATGGCTAAGTTGAAAGGTATTTCAGTCGAAAGTCTTGCTGAGCAGTTAGAGCAAAATGCACAGCGGTTGTTTAGATTGTAGGTTGACATGAAATTGGGCACTTCTAAAACCTTATTTGGTAAAGTGTGAAGTGCCCAAGCGCCCAGCACCGTGATTTGCAGATTAACAGCTGCCCTCAACACTCGCTAATTCTTCTTTAATGCGTTTTGCTTGATCGGCGGCATTGCCAATATAAGTAGCAGGGGTGAGATTGCTTAAATAAGCTTTCGCTTCTTCGGGCAAGTCTTGCTTGGCAATGAATTCGCGCATGCCTTCGGCATTTAATTTATTACCACGTGTCAGCTCTTTCAGTTTTTCATAAGGCTTTTCGATGCCATGACGACGCATCACCGTTTGTACCGCTTCAGCCAGCACTTCCCAGTTGTTGTCTAAATCAGCGGCAATGGCAGCCTCGTTAATTTCTAATTTGCTGATGCCTTTTAAGGTTGCTTGGTAGGCGATCATACTATGGGCAATGCCAACGCCTAAATTACGTAGTACGGTTGAGTCAGTTAGGTCGCGCTGCCAACGAGAAATGGGTAATTTTGCCGCCAAATGTGCCATAAGCGCATTAGCGATACCCAAATTGCCTTCTGAATTTTCAAAGTCAATCGGGTTAACCTTGTGCGGCATGGCCGACGAACCCACTTCTCCCGCCACCACTTTTTGTTTAAAGAAACCGTTGCTGATATAAGACCAGATATCGCGGTCAAAATCGATCAGGATGGTGTTGAAGCGTTCTACCGCTTGCAGATATTCGGCAATAAAATCGTGTGGTTCGATTTGCGTGGTGTAGGGGTTGTAAGTCAGGCCTAATCCGTTTATGACTTTTTTCGATAATGCTGTCCAGTCAACGCTGGGATAAGACGCCAAGTGTGCATTGTAGTTGGCTGTTGCGCCGTTGATTTTACCTAAAAGAGGCACTTGTGCCAGTTGGGCGCGTTGTCGTGCTAAACGATAAGTCAGTACCGCCCATTCTTTACCCATGGTGGTTGGGCTGGCTGGTTGGCCGTGGGTACGTGCAAGCAAGGCAACATCAGCATAATCGAGCGTTTTTTGCGTCATGGCATCAATGACTTGTTGCATAGTCGGCAATAACACATGTTCACGCGCGTCTTTGAGCATTAGTGCGTAAGAAAGGTTGTTGATGTCTTCACTGGTGCAAGCAAAATGCACAAATTCCATGACCTTAGCCAGTTCTGCATGACTTTGAATGTGATCTTTGATAGCGTATTCGACCGCTTTCACATCGTGATTAGTGGTTTTTTCGTGTGTTTTAACTGCTTGAGCTAGGGTAATATCGAACCCAGAAACGAGTCGTTCTAAATGCGCTTTAGCATCGTTTGAAAGCGGCGGAACTTCAGCAATACCAGTTTCTTCCGATAAGGCAATTAACCAAGCAACTTCCACTGCCGTGCGATATTTAATCAGTCCGTATTCGCTAAAAATCGCTTTGAGCGGCGATAAACGAGCGCCGTAACGACCATCAACGGGAGAAATTGCGGTTAATTCAGACAGTTCCATGAGATAACATCCTGTGTAAAGACAAAAACTGGGCATCATTTTACCGCAAGTTGCTTTTTAACGCTCGGCTTCTTGAACATGGGCAAGTTTGTTAACTTCCTTTTGATATACTCTTTACACCAAGCTGTTTATGTGAGTCATTGTTATGTTGTCATTTATTACCCCTGAATTGGTGAAGCCAGTTGAGGCCTTTCTCACTTCTGCGGCCATTGGTTTGCTGATCGGCATGGAGCGTGAGCGCTTAACAAATGCCATTGCTGGTTTTCGTACCTTTTCACTGGTAGCAGTATTTGGCACTTTGTTGGCGATGCTGTCTGAGCAGTTGAATAGTTCGTGGTTATTAGCCGTCGGCTTGTTCGTGGTCACCCTGAGTATGATTGCTGGCGCGTTTTTTAGCCAAGTATCGGAAAAATATCACGGTTTTACCACGGAAATAGCCATACTCATTACTTATGGGCTAGGTGCTGCTGTTTGGTATGGTTTCAGCACCTTGGCTGTCATGTTGGCGATTGGCACGACCGTTTTGCTTTATGTGAAAGCGGAGCTCAAACAACTGAGCGAGCAAATGACACGTCGTGATACCGATTCCATTTTACAATTTGCCGTTTTATCTTTGGTTATTTTGCCCATTTTACCAGATGAAAATTTTGGTCCTTATGGTGCCATTAATCCACAACAAGTTTGGTGGATGGTTGTGCTGATTTCGGGTATGGCATTGGCGGGCTATTTAGCTTTAAGAATCATAGGAGCTAAACACGGCGCAGCCTTGTTGGGTGTTTTTGGTGGCTTGGCATCTTCAACAGCGACAACCATGATGTTCTCACGCCACGCAGC
>CAZYER010000016.1:0-23926 GCA_964646525.1 uncultured Francisella sp.
CTCAAGGGATTAACGGCTAAGCCTTTAATCGTCGATACACGTCCTGCAGAGGTTTATGCGAAAGATCACATTGCTGGTGCGATTAACATTGATTGGCGTTTTGTCTTGTCAGAAGTGAAGCAATTGCCTAAGGATCGTTTGATCGTGCTTTACTGCGATACGGGTATTTTGTCATCTAAAGCGCATTTTGCCTTACGTTTGGTGGGTTATGAGCAGGTGAAGGTGCTATTCAATGGTTATGAGGGCTGGAAGGCATCGACCAAGAAATAATAGGATTGTTTGAAATTAAAACGCCCCAACATATTGGGGCGTTTTAGCATTGATTGGCGTCTAGCCTATTTCACCAGCTTAAAGTCGAGCACTTGCATGTTCATAATTAGGCCAGCGTCTTGAATGGGTAACACCACCGCATCAACATCCGAGTCATTATGGTGCGAATGCCACCAACCTGGTGGGGTAATAAAGGTCGAGCCAGGCGTCCACATGGCTTTAATCGGATTGATGATATTGCCGTTTTCATCCAACTCTTTACCAATCATTGTGTAGGTATTAGGACCTGCGCTAACGCAATGGTCAATGGCAATCGAATTGTGACGATGGGGTTTTTGCGTAATGCCTGCTGGCAATACATTGTACAAAGACCAAAGTGTATGCGTCAGCGTCATTGTTTTGGGGAAGTTAGGATTCGATAACAACACACCCAAACGGTTACGTTTGGTGGCATTGGTATCGGCACGCTCATTGGCAATGGCTTCGGCTAAGCGTTCTTTCGTATAAAGTACCGGTGTGAAACGGGCACTGGTGGGTGTGACACCTAAGTAAGATAACAAAGGCGCATCATTGACCCAGAATAAAGCCGCATCTTCACTGGCAAAGTGTTCCGCCGATTGAGTGGCTGGTAGGGTAAATAGGTCGCCTGCTTTCCATAAAATATTGCCCTGATCGACTTGGGTATTGCCACGACCACGAATGACAAAAAACATTTGTGAAGCGGCCACGAAATCGGTTGCAATCGATTCGTTAGCATTGACACGCAAATAACCTGCGTAGAGGTTAGGCGTCGTGGCTGGGTATTCGGTTTCTAAATTACTGGATAGGTCGAATGGAATAACACGCGTTTCACCGTTTGCCCACATATCGCTTAAAAAAGCATCGACATCAATCTTAGGCATTTTCGGATTAACAGCCGACAAGTATTCCTTAAACTGTGCTTGTGCTTCCCAAGACTGAGTCATGGTGTATTCATTGTTGGCGGTCATTGCTGAGGCTCCTTATTGGTCATTAGGCCTTCTGTTAGCCTTGCACCACAAATAGGCAGACGGAGGCGATAGGCGTTACGAGCTACAACAACACAGTCAAAAATATCTCTAGGAATGGTTGTGAAATGCCCGCAATGTGAAAAATGTTAGTTTTATGACGAAATTTTAACCTGTTGTTCTAGTGAATTCAACCAACTAAGGCAAAACGACCTTATTCGAGTACCTGTCCCAAACGCGCCACTAATTGGCTATTTTCGCGATAGTCCACCGGACAGTCGATAACGGTGACGCCTTGATGGGCTAGTGCCTGTTGTAATGCGGGCAATAAAGCTTCGGCCGATTCGATGCGAACACCCACCGCACCAAAAGACTCCGCCAATTTAACGAAGTCAGGATTGTTAAATTCAACAAAAGCACTGCGTCCAAACTCGCGCTCTTGTTTCCAGCGAATTAAGCCATACCCTGAATCATTCCAAATGAGTACCACCAAAGATAAGCCAAGCCGCACCGCCGTTTCCAGCTCTTGCACATTCATCAGAAAGCCTGCATCACCGGTAACAGCCACGGCAGCTTTTTCTGGATGAGCAAGTTTGGCCGCGATCACACCGGGTAAAGCAATGCCCATGCTGGCAAAGCCATTGGAAATGATGCAGGTATTGGAAATTTCGCAGCGGAACATGCGCGCCATCCACATTTTGTGTGCGCCGACATCGCATACCGCTATGTCATCGAGCGCCATCGCAGTGCGTAGATCCCAAATAATCTTTTGCGGTTTTAACGGCCAGTCAGACGATTTTGCATGCTGCTTCATTTCATGTATCAATGAATGACGTAAATTACGATAAGGCGTTAAATCTCGTTTGGGGATGCTGGCTTGCCAATCAGCTTCACCGCGGTGGGTGTTTGTCATCAGTTCTAGGTTGCGATAAATATCACCCAGAATCTCGACACTGGGAATATAGGCATCATCGACTTCAGCAGGTTGGCTGTCGATGTGAATAATGGTGCGATCACGACTGGCATGCCAAACGCGTGGGTGATATTCGGCCATGTCAAAGCCAATACAGATAATGACATCAGCCAATTCAAAACCACAATTTTGGTAATCCCCCGATTGCAATCCCGCTGTGCCAATAGCCAGTTCGTGCTTGAAGGAAATAACGCCTTTTGCCATAAAGGTATTCACAACGGGCAGATGGAAAGTTTCGGCAAAAGCCAGTAGTTTGGTTTCAGCACGAGCACGAACAATACCATTACCGGCTAAGATTAAGGGGTGTTTGGCTTGTTTAATTAGTGCCAGTGCTTGATCGCGTACTTCCGGATGCGCACCCGAACGTAAGGGCTCGGATATGGGAAGCGGTTGAGCGTGGGTAGCCATTTTAGCGACGTTTTCGGGAAAGTCGATAAAGCAGGCACCCGGTTTTTCACTTTGCGCTTGCTTAAAGGCTTTACGAATGACTTCGGGTGTCGTTTCTGGTTCTAGAATTTGCGCCGAATATTTGCTGATGGGTTTGAACATGCTCACTAAGTCCACCACTTGGTGGGACTCTTTATGCATACGACTGGTTGCTGCTTGACCCGCAATCGCAACGACAGGTGCTCGATCCATATTGGCATCAGCGACACCGGTAATCAGATTAGTCGCACCGGGTCCAAGGGTAGACATACAGACGCCCGCTTTGCCCGTTAAGCGACCATAGACATCGGCCATAAAGGCTGCCCCTTGCTCATGGCGCGTGCAAACAAATTGAATCGATGAATCGAGTAGCGCATCCATGACATTCAGGTTTTCTTCACCTGGAATACCGAAAATATACTCGACCTGTTCAGCTTCTAAGCAGCGAACCATTAAATGGGCAGCATTGATGGTCATTTTTGGCTCAGCTCCTCAATGAGGGCAAAAAGTTTGGCGTGAGTACCTGCCATGGGTAAGTCGGTGACATAGTGTCCATTAATGACAAAGGTAGGTACGGCTTCAAGCTGATATTGTCCCGATAGCTTTGCAGCACGGGTGACATCGGCGGTGTTAGCTTCACTGTCATAGGCTTTCAGGAAGGCGGCTTTGTTAAATGATTTATCCTTAGCAACCAATAAATCAGCCACTTCTTCTTGGTTTTTGGGGCGTGCTTTGTCTTGTAAAAATAATTCAAACACTTTCGGGTGTAATGAAAGTTGGTTACTGGCTTTTAAGGCAAAGTGAATGCGTGCGAGTGTTGCCCACGCGGGTGATTGAAACACCGCAGGAATGGCTTCAAACTGAATGTGTTTGGGTTTATTGGCTAACCATTCTTTCAAGGGTTTTTCCATTTCTTGGCAATGCGAACAACCATAGAAGAAAAACTCTTGTACTGTGCCTTTACTGACCAGCGCTCGTGCTGAGTCGGGTAGTTTTTTATAGTGAATACCTTCTTCAAAGGCGTAGGGCGCAGCTTGAGCTGATAAGGTTGTTGCAGCCAACAAGCCAACACCGATGAAACTAAGAAAATGACGACGATTCATATAAAAAACTCCTTAAACGAAGATCGCTTGAAGTGCCCTCTCTCAATATTGAGAGAGGGGTAGATGAAGAGATTGAGGATGTTACAGACTACCGTAAGAGTGGAGTCCAGATAAGAACATATTGACACCCAAGAAAGCAAAAGTGGTGATGAGTAAACCGATGATCGACCACCAAGCCATAGGTGCGCCACCCCAGCCTTTAGACATACGGAAGTGTAACCAAGCCGCATAGTTCAACCAGACGATAAGCGCCCAAGTTTCTTTCGGATCCCAGCTCCAGTAGCCTCCCCAAGCTTCTGCCGCCCACATAGCGCCAAGAATGGTAGCAATGGTGAAGAAGGCAAAACCGAAGGCGATGGCTTTGTACATCACATCTTCCATGGTAGCCAGTGTCGGTAATCGCGTTAACCAAGGATTGTTGCTATCGCCGCGTTTTTCGATGCGATCACGCCATAAGTAAGGAATGGCAATCATGGCAGCTAAGGCAAAGGTACCATAACCAACGAAGTTAGCCGGAACGTGAATTTTCATCCAGTAGCTTTTCAAAGCAGGTACCAGTGGTTGAATTTCCGCCGCATCACGACCGAAGGTGTACCATAAAATGAAAGCAACAGCTGCTGAGATAACTGCTAAGACGAAGCCACCTAAAGCACGGCTACGGATTTTTTGTTCGTAATAGAGGTAAAGCAGAGCGGTAATAATGGCGAACAGAATGAATACTTCATACAAGTTGCTGACGGGAATATGACCATAGTCAGGGTTAATCAGGTAAGACTCGCGCCAACGCACGCCCAATCCTACCAAGCCGAAAGCCGTTGCTGTCCATGTCAAGCTGGTTGCTACTTTGCCAGAAAACTCAGAATCGCGCCACAGTGCAAAAAAGTAGGTCACCATAGCGAATACAAACAGTACGTTCATCCACATAATAGCTGATTGGCTAGAGAACAAAAACTTCAAGAAAAAAGCTGTTTCTTGTGCTTGGTAACTATTACCATTGGCAGCATAGCTGGCAATGCCAATCCACGTCATGATGAGTACGGCGGTCATCAGGGTTTGTATGCTTTTCCAGGCTAAGCCGAAAGCAATCACACCAATGGCCGTACCAATGAGAATACCAATTTCATAGGAACGCTCATGCTCATCAAGCAATTCGCCATATTCGTGCCAACCGAGCCAACTGGCAAAAATGATGAGTAGACTCCATAAAATACCTCTTACGCTGAGCAGCGATTGAATTAGAGTGGGCTGTTCTGTGTAGCCTGCAGTCATGTTTTGTCTCCTTGCATTGCGGCGGGCGCCTGCTGAAGTTGTTGTGTTATTTGATCGAAAAGGGGTTGCAGCATCTTATCATCTTTGCCGTCTTTTCCTGCAAAAATAAATGCGGTGCCACCATTGGTTTGTGGTTGAATTAATAGCCACAGGCGTTGTGGGCGCACATAAAACAGCAAGAAAGTACCAATCACTAGCAGAAGAGAGCCAAAATAAACGACATCTTTTCCGGGCGATTTGGTGATTTGCAGACCAGAAGCTTCGCGATGATCGACGCTGGTGACTTCAAAGAACATGGGAGGACCATAATCTTTAAGTGCATTAATCGCTTCAACACTGTCGGCAAAGAAACGACGTTGTGCTTCGGTCGTGTCACCTTGATTGCCCTCGAGTTCTAAGGTTTTGAGGTAAAGCCCTTGTAGGGCAACGGTCATGATTTCTAAGTATTGGTTAAATACTTGATCACGTTTTTCTGCTTCAGGAACAGCTTGTTCCAGATAGCCTCTGATACCATCAAAACCACGCACTCTGAACAAATTAATGAGCAGTTGCATAAAGCGTTTTTGCGTTTCCAATTGTTCTCGTTTAACGGGATCTTTTTCCTGCTCAATGCCAGGATTGAGGATGCTATCTAACGCATGACGATCGTTAATGAGAGCCAAAAAGCGCATAAAACGATCGAGGCTTTGTTTATCATCCAGTGGCAGTAGGAGGAATTGGAAAGCTTCAGCCACATTACGACGGTATTTAGAAACTTGATACCAAGCACCACCTCGCTCAATCGCTAATAAATAGTTTTCATATTCAAGCGCTTGCCCTTGAGCATCGCGCACTTTAAATTGTACGCTAGGTCCTAGATTTTTGACTTTGCGACCATTTTCGTCTGGTTCGGGTAAGTCAATCACATTATTGGTTTTGTAATCATTTAATTCGAGTTTGTAATCACCAATGGGGGTATTCATGTTAATGACTCGGTTGATTTCACCCGCTAATAGAGATGGGCTGCTGTTGTTGCTGACCATTGGCCAAGCCCGTAATTCAACTTGACTGCCGCCGTCACCAAAACTCGATTGATAAATAGCATAGTCCTTATAGTACAAAGGCTTATTAACAAAAATGGTTGTTTTGATTGGCTCTTCTAGATCGGGAGCACTGAGAATAATGTCACTTTCAAAGGATTTGGGCATGCCGGTGTCGTAATGCTCAACACGGAAATCGACAACTTGTACGGTGAAAGGTAGTTTTTGTACCAAGTAGCCTTCCTTAAATGTCAAGAAAACAACATCAGCACTTTTACCTTCCGGGATATTGACTGAACCACGGAACGAGTTGTTATCCACCGCAATGTTGGCTTTCGGGTTGACATCGGTTAGGGCAATGCTACGCGTTTCTGCTTGCACTAACCCCATCCATTCTTGTACTTTGAACTTGATATTCGAATCCAGCAAGGCGCCTAGGCAGATAATCACAATGGCAATATGGGTGAAAAAGTAACCCAAACGATGTCCAGCGCCTTTTTTGGCGGCAATGAGTGTGTCAGTTTCTTTTGCTTCTACTTTGAATTTAAAGCCCAGCTTTTTGAATAGCTGTTGTGCTTCATCACGCATTTGTACCGAGCTTTCTAGCCGTTCGCCCTGTACCGATAAGCCCATTTTTTGTAATTGAGTGGCATGGGTGTGCTCTTGATAGCTAAGCATGTCTTTAACAAAATGCGCCCAATGACGCCACACACAGGCAGAAATAGACAACAATAGGAAGGCAAGAACCGCTAAGAACCAAATGGCGCTGTAAACATCATAGAGTTCGAGGGTGCGAAAAACATCAAACCAGAAAGGACCGAATTTGATAACATAGCTAGCATAGGCTTCGTTTTGTTTTAGGATAGTACCGATCACGGATGCAATGGCGAGCATCACCAGCAAAACAATGGCTAGGTTCATTGATCCAATAAAGGTCAACACTGGGTGGTGCTTGAGTGATCTTTTTTTATCCATAGCCTTGATGTGCCTATATTTTTTATGTGTAAACCTGGGCGAGCTTCTCGCCGAAAATGCACTGATTATAACCCATGCCATATGAATGGCAAGCGATCCATGAGAACCTTGCATGATACAACATCCCCTTTATCAACGTGCTACTTTCTTAAAAAGTGCGCCTAAACTGGTTCAATGTCCTGAAGATACGGGAGCAGAAGTGGCTTTTGTGGGACGTTCCAATGCAGGCAAATCGAGTAGCTTAAATTGCATTACCCATCAAACTGGGTTAGCGAAAGTATCGAAAACACCGGGTCGCACCCAGCTGATTAATATTTTTACGCTCGATACGCCAGACAGGCGTTTAGTGGACTTGCCGGGTTACGGGTTCGCTAAAGTGCCTATTCCTTTGAAAGAAGAATGGGGTAAGTCGATGGGGGCTTATTTGGAACAGCGTCAATGCTTGAAGGGCATTATCTTGTTGATGGACATTCGTCATCCTTTTATGCCATTGGATGACCAGCTACTCCATTGGGCGGTGGCGATTGGTCGTCCGGTGCATGTGTTGTTAACCAAGGCCGACAAGTTATCTTTTGGTCAGCAAAAAAATACCTTGTTGGCGGTACGCAAGCAACTAGCAACCTATGGCGGAGAGTTGAGCGTGCAGACTTTTTCCGCGCTGAAAAAAACAGGGTTGGATGAAGTTTGGGCAAAATTAGATGATTGGTTAGCTTGGTCGGATGAGCGGATTCAATAAAATATTTTCCCATCCCCCTTTTTTTTATTTGACCTTGTGCTAAAGTTGCTTAAACTGCGTTGGGCAGTGTTTTTCGCTTGTGAGGAGCATGATTGTGAATCTTTCCAATGTTCGTATTGGTATTGTTGGTTTGGGTTACGTCGGTTTGCCATTGGCAGTCGAGTTTGGTAAAAAGTTTGAAGTGATTGGCTTTGATATTCATCAAGCCCGTGTTGATGCGCTGAAAGCAGGGCATGACCACACGCTAGAAGTGTCCGATGATGAGTTAAAAGAAGCGACCAAGCTTTCTTACACCGCTAATTTAGAAGATATTCGCCCCTGTAATGTGTACATTGTTACTGTGCCGACGCCGATTGACGAACACAAAGCGCCCGACTTTACACCGCTGATTAAAGCCAGTGAGTCGCTTGCTAAAGTGCTCAAGCGTGGCGATGTGGTGATTTACGAGTCGACCGTTTACCCAGGTGCAACGGAAGAGGTATGTGTTCCCTTATTGGAAAAAAGCGGTCTGAAATTTAATGAAGACTTCTACTGTGGCTATAGCCCAGAGCGTATTAATCCAGGTGACAAACAACACCGTGTGACCAACATTTTGAAAGTCACGTCAGGCTCTACGCCGATTGTGGCTGATTTTGTTGACGCACTTTACCAAAGCATTATCGTCGCAGGTACGCACAAAGCCAGCAGCATGAAAGTGGCCGAAGCAGCGAAAGTGATTGAAAACACCCAGCGTGATGTCAATATTGCCCTGATTAACGAATTGGCACTTATTTTCAACAAACTGGGTATTGATACCGAAGAAGTGTTGAAAGCGGCGGGTACGAAATGGAATTTCTTGCCGTTCCGTCCAGGTTTGGTCGGCGGACACTGTATTGGTGTTGACCCTTACTACCTCACCTTTAAGGCGCAAGCAGTGGGTTATAATCCAGAAATCATTCTTGCTGGTCGTCGCCTAAATGACAACATGGGTGCTTATGTGGTGCAGCAAATCGTTAAAATGATGTTGAAAAAGAAAATCAACGTCATGGGTGCGCGTGTGTTGATCCTCGGTTTGACGTTCAAAGAAGACTGCCCAGATGTGCGCAACACGCGCGTAGTCGATATGGTGCAAGAATTAGCGGAATACGAAGCGCAAGTCGATGTTTATGATCCATGGGCCGATAAAGCTGAAGCCAAACATGAGTACGGCATTGACCTGATTGATCTACCCGAACAAGGTGCTTACGATGCGGTGATTTTGGCGGTGAAGCATCATCAGTTCGTTGAGATGGGTGCAAAAGGCATTCATGCCCTGGGTAAAGACCCACATGTGCTCTTCGATGTGAAGTACGTGTTAGGCAAAGACGAAGTAGATGGTCGTCTGTAATTAAAACCTATTACGCTGACATCTTGCGTTGTTGCTTCGATTCTTGCACTGCGTTATGTACCTTATGTACATGCCTTGTGTCTGCGAATCTTGAGCCTAGCAATTTTGCCAGCTCATCACGGTTTTAGTATGTTTTTGTTGATTGGTTAAAAACGCACCATCGGGTGCGTTTATTGTGTTAAATGTCTCTAGTGAAACCCCATGAAAATCGAAAAAAACAGCGTGGTGACTTTGCGTTACCAGATTAAAGACCTTGACGATCTACTGATTGACGAAGGAGATGCACTCACCTATTTACACGGGGGTTACGGCATTATTTTCCCGCAGGTAGAGTCAGTCTTAGCGAATAAGTCGGTTGGTGATGTGTTTGAGGTTCAGGTAGAACCTGAAGACGCATTTGGTCTCTATCAAGTAGATTTAATGAAAATTGAGCCTCGTCATCTTTTTCCCGAAGAGTTGGCAGAAGGTATGATGTTTGAAGGCACAGCAGAAGGGCGTGATGGAGCGATCGTCTATCGCGTTACCGATGTGGGCGAAGAGCAGGTGATTGTCGACGGTAATCATCCGTTAGCAGGTGTTGTCTTGGTATTTAGTGGTGAGGTGCTGGCGGTAAGGGCGGCAACTGAAGCGGAAATTGCGCACAAGCATGTGCATAGTGGAGAATGTGAGTGAAAGTATTAGTAACAGGGGCAGCGGGTTTTATTGGCTCGCATGTGTCGCATATTCTATTAGATCGCGGCGATACTGTGGTTGGCTTGGATAATTTGAACGATTATTACGACGTCAATTTGAAGCTGGCGCGTTTGGCGCGTTTAGAAGCCAAGCCTAATTTTAGCATCGTCAAAATTGATTTAGCCGACCGCGCTGCGATGGAAGCCTTGTTTGCCAAAGAGAAGTTCGACAAGGTCGTTCACCTTGCCGCACAAGCAGGGGTGCGTTATTCTATCGAAAATCCGCATGTGTATGTGGACAGCAATATCACTGGCTTTTTGCATATTTTGGAAGGTTGTCGTCATCACAATGTGCAGCACTTGGTTTATGCCAGTACCAGTTCCATTTATGGTGCTAACGAGGCGATGCCATTCTCTGAACACAACAGCGCTAACCATCCACTCACGCTTTATGCGGCAACGAAAAAAGCCAATGAATTGATGGCGCACAGCTATTCCAATATTTTCGGCATGCCCACGACGGGCCTACGTTTCTTTACCGTTTATGGTCCTTGGGGACGCCCCGACATGGCGCTGTTCTTGTTTGCCAAAAACATTATCGAAGGCAAGCCGATTAATGTGTTCAATCATGGCAATCATACGCGTGATTTTACCTTTGTGGATGACATTGCCAATGGTGTTGTGGCAGCGATGGATCATAATGCCCAGCCGAATTTGCAGTGGGATGGGTTTAATCCCGATCCAGCTACCAGTAAAGTACCTTGGCGCGTGTATAACATCGGTAATAATCAGCCAGTGAAATTGATGCGTTATATTGAGGTGTTAGAAGACTGTTTGGGCAAAAAAGCCGAGTTGAATTTGCTACCATTGCAGCCAGGTGATGTGCCGGATACCTACGCCAGTGTTGATAATTTAGTCAAAGATGTCGGTTACAAACCTGCCACTCCTGTTGAAGAGGGTGTGCGTCGTTTCGTCGATTGGTATCGAGCTTATTACAACGTATAAATTTTTAAATGAACGAATGAGGATTATCGGTTCATGACTACGACCAGTCAATTAACGCAACGTTTTGCGCTAGAAAATCACCTTCGCTTTGTTGAGCAAGGTGAATTACAAATTGCCGAATTAAGTTCTGATGCGGGTAAGATTCGTGTGGCTTTGCAGGGAGCTCAGGTGTTGGAATGGACACCGACGGGTGAGTCAACGCCCGTTATTTGGGTGAGTGATGCAGCCGTTTATCAAACGGGTAAAGGCGTGCGCGGTGGCGTTCCTGTCTGTTGGCCTTGGTTTGGTGCGGGCGAAGCGGGTAAGCCAGCGCATGGTTTTGTGCGTACTAAGCTGTGGTCAGTTGCGGCAAGTGGTGTGAATGAAACAGGTCCTTGGTTACGCTTAACCACCAGTGATGATGAAGCGACGCGTGCGCTTTGGCATCATCGTTTTAATTTGTCGTTGACGGTGACGCTGGGTAAGTCTTTGCATATTGCCTTAACAACCGACAATACGGGTAACAGTGAGTTTAGCATCAGCGAAGCCTTGCATACCTATTTTGCCATTGGGGATGTCGACAAGGTTCGTGTGACGGGGTTAGACCATACGCATTATTTAGACAAGGTGTTGGGCATGTCACGTCATCAGCAAATTGGTGATGTCACCATTAGTGGCGAAGTCGATCGTGTCTACGTGAACACAATGGCAGAAATCTCGATTGTAGATGAAGCTTTAGCGCGTCGCATTGATATTCGTAAGGCCCACTCAAGCGCCACCGTGGTGTGGAACCCAGGGAGCGAAAAAGAGAAGGGATTTGCCGATATGCGCGAGGGTGATTACCGTCGTATGTTGTGTGTCGAATCAGGCACGGCGGGCGGGGATTTGGTAACCATCCCAGCCGGTGAAGCTCATACCCTGAGTGTTGAATATCGTTTGGTGCGTTAAGCGCTCTATTTATTGAGTTAAGTTAGAAAGAAATAAGTAATATGTTGATTCAAAAAACCTTATTAAGCAGTGTCTTAGCTGTTTTGTTGATGAGCACTGCGGTCAATGCGGCCGATGAAAAAACCAAACCTTCGGATACTACCGCCATGGTAACGGTCAATAAAGTGGCGATTTCGCAAGCCACTTTTGCTGATGCCATGCGTGATCAATTGCAACGTGGCGCTAAAGATAGCGAGCAGCTCCGCTCAGCGGTGATGGACGAGCTGATTGTGTCTGAAGCCTTGGCACAGCAAGCCACTAAAACTAAAGTAGCCAACAATCCCGACGTCAAACGTGCCTTAGCCAATGCACAACGTGCTATTTTGGCTGAAGCCTATATCATTCAGCAGTTAAAAGATAACCCCATTACTGATGCGCAAATTCGTGCTGAATATGATCGTCAGATTGCCATGACCAAAGAAGGGCGTAATGCAACGGAATATCGTATTGCGCAAATTGTCACGAAAGATGAGTCCTCAGCTAAGGCGGCCATTGCCCGTTTGAATGTGGGTGAAGACTTTAATGCCGTAGCCAAAGCGACCAGCATTGATCCTGAAGTGGCACGTAGTGGTGCAGAATTGCCTTGGTCACTTCCAGATCAGCTGATTCCTCCTTTAGGGGATAAGGTCGTTGGGTTGGTCAAGGGTGCTGTCAGTGAGCCAGTAGCCACTTCGGTTGGCTTTCATGTGCTTAAGGTGTTAGATTCTCGTCCATTCAAAGCGCCCAGTTTTGATGAAAGTAAACAAGGCATTCGTATGGCCTTAGTTGAACGTCGTAAGCAAGACATCATTCGTGGGGTGATGGAGAAAGCGGAGGTTAAGCCAAACTAAGGAATGTCTGAATCATTCGCTTTGCTTTTCATTCAGACTGCCTTTGCATTTTTTCACACAGTCTCAAGCTTGTGAGCTTTCAAACAAGTTAAGCGACCTTTGGGTCGCTTACTTGTTTGGACTCTAAGCCGTCTGTGTTAACCAATAACTGCTTAGGTTCTTACGAATATTGCTCAAGGCTTCATCTGACAAACCAATAACGCGACTGGCTTTTTCTGCTTGGTCGAGTAGCTCTTGCGATTGATAAGCCTGATAGACCAATTCATTCACCATGCTTTGTGCCAATAAGCCCGTGGCAATCATCAGGCGAACTTCAGCTGATTGGATGCATTCATAATGCGCGTGATGATGATAAGCAATCGAGGTCAGAAACACTCGATCAGCGACATAGCGTTCATTTAAACCCCATTGGCGTGCCACCAACACCCCCAGTTGATCGTGCGCAACGAAGTGTTGGCTTTCGTAGGCGTAAGCTGTTTGCGGTAAGCTGAGGCTTTGTTTGAGTGTTGGCGCATAGGCAGCACCGAAGCTGCCAGCTAAGGCAAACATGCCACCATGTAAGTAAAGTCCGAATAAGTAGGCCCTTTCTTGCGTAAGTGGGTGTTCTTGTGGTGGTAAGTAGCCAGCAATTTCGGCACAGGCATAAGCCGTTTTGGCCGCATAGCCAACTAAATGTTTTACGAGTTGATCGCTACCCGCTAATTGTTTCATGCCGTTCGCTAAGGCCAACTGATAGAGTCGTTCAAAGCCGATTAGGTTAACGCATTGATGAATACTAACGATATCAATAGGACGTTTCAACTGACTCTGGAAAGCAGGCTGGCGCAAAGTGTGCAAAATGTCGCCACTGAGCAAGGGGTCTTGTTCAATAATGTGAATAATTTGCTGTAAGTTGGGGTTGGGCTGCTGTACGCAATGCGTGAGTAGCGTCAGAGACTCTGGCAGTACCGGAATGGTTAATTTTCCGCCCATTCGGCTGAGTTGAGCTTCATAAAGTGGAAGCGTTAAAACGGCCTCTAGCGGGGTACAGTCGCTCGGTAGGTTGGGTAACTGTCGTGCCGCTAAGTGCAGATGACCTGAGTGTAAATTAAGCGCCATTTAGGTTCACCCTTTGATCGATGCTGTGGTGGTTTTGATCAAAAAACCAAATTTGATTCTTACCTTGTTGTTTGGCGATATACATTGCCTTGTCGGCTTGTTGAATGAGGTTGATTTTGAAAATTTCCTGATCATAGTCACTCGGTTTGTAAAAATCGACGCCAATACTGGCCGAAATATGTAACTCTTGCTAATTGATGACAAAGAGACAGCTGCAAGCAGACAGTACCTGTAACACCTAATAGCAAGGATTGAAAAAAACCTCGGCAGCTTAACATGAAAAAACCTTTGTTTAAGCTCAAAATAAGTAAATTCTACAAAATTTTACTGGAAAGCAACAGCTTTTACTTGGTGTCAGCGAGCAAGTCTGGATAATGATAAAGATGTTAAGGCGGAAGTGCGTCATTTCTTGACCAAAGCGGCAAAATTCGCTATTATTTTTAACCATTTTGCCCAAATTTTATGTTGCCGACCGCTTGGGTCGGCTTATGCTAGGAAAGACGCATGAACGAACTGCACCGCTTACAAGGACTTTACGATCCTTCGTTTGAAAAAGAAAACTGTGGTTTTGGTTTGATTGCCCAAATGGACGATCATCCCAGCCATTGGTTGGTTCAAACCGCCATTCAGTCCTTGTCACGCATGACGCACCGTGGTGGTGTGGCGGCTGACTGCTGTACAGGTGACGGTTGTGGTTTGTTATTAAAAAAACCCGATGCGTTTTTCCGTGCCGAGGCATCCTCTTTAGCCATTACAGTCGCCGACTTGTATGCTGTGGGTATGGTGTTCCTCAGTCAAGACGCAGATAAGCGCGCAGCAGGTATCGCAGCGGTTGAAAATGCGCTAACAGCGAAAGGTGTGACTGTGGCTGGTTGGCGTAAAGTGCCAGTCAATTCAGCCTGTTTGGGGGCGCAAGCGGCGGGCATGGAGCCAGTTATTATGCAGGTGTATATCAATGCGCCTGCAGGAATGAGTGAAGGTGACTTTAACCGTGCGTTATTCATTGCGCGTCGTCAGGCAGAGATGACGATTGAAGCCAATGATGCTGACTTTTATATTCCGTCGATGCACAGTCAGCTCATGGCCTACAAAGGCTTAGTTATGCCACGTGAGTTGCCAATTTATTACACCGATTTGAATGATGAGCGTTTTGCTTCGTCAAGCTGTTCTTACCACCAGCGCTTCAGTACCAATACCCTACCCCAATGGCGTTTGGCGCAACCTTTCCGTTTCTTGGCGCACAACGGTGAGTTGAACACCGTACGTGGTAACCGTAACTGGGCGTTGGCGCGTGCCAATAAGTTCCAAACAGAGCTGATGCCCGAATTGCAAAGCTTAACGCCGATTGTATCGCAAACAGGTTCAGATTCTAACAGCCTAGATAATATGTTAGAAATCCTAATGATGGGTGACATGGATGCTTTCCGTGCCTTACGTTTGATGATTCCACCTGCTTGGCAGAATGTGCCGCACATGGATGCTGATTTGCGTGCTTTCTTCGAGTTCAACTCAATGCACATGGAAGCTTGGGATGGTCCAGCGGGTATTGTGATTAACACAGGTAAGCATGCTATTTGTGCTGTTGACCGCAACGGTTTGCGCCCAACGCGTTATGTGATCACTAAAGACCGCCATATTACCTTTGCTTCGGAAATTGGTGTTTACGACTATGCACCAGAAGAAGTGGTTGAAAAAGGCCACTTGAAACCGGGTCAAGTGATGGCGGTAGATTTAACCACCGCTAGTTTATTGCGTCCGGTAGAAATTGATGATGGCTTAAAAGCGCGTCAACCTTACCGTCAGTGGTTAGATGCAGGCTATATGCGTCTGGAAGGTAATCCTGATGGCGAGGCGGATTTACTCACCTTGGATAATGATAACTCGTTAACCTACCAAAAGTATTTCCAAGTCACTTTTGAAGAGCGTGATCAAATTATTCGTGTATTAGCAGAAGATGGTCAGGAAGCCGTTGGTTCGATGGGTGACGATGCGCCTTTTGCCGTGCTGTCGGAAAAAGTACGCCCAGTTTATGACTATTTCCGTCAAGTCTTCGCGCAGGTGACTAACCCGCCGATTGATCCGTTACGTGAAGCGATTGTCATGTCATTAAACGTCTGTTTCGGTCGTGAAATGAATGTGTTTGAAGAAACGCAAGCCCATGCGCGTCGTTTAGAGGCCACTTCGCCGATTTTGTCGCCGACTCAGTTCAATCAACTCTTGTCGATGACCGATGTCGATTATGCGCACGAAATTGTCAGCCTGCATTACGAGCCAAGTATCGGCTTAAAAGCAGCGGTTGAAGCCATTGCTAACCAAGCTGAGTCTTTGGTTCGTGCTGGTAAAACGCTGATTGTATTATCCGATAACGGTATTCGTGAAGGTCGCTTAACCGCGCATGCTTTGCTCGCAACAGGCGCAGTGCATCATCGCTTAATTAAAGCGGGCTTGCGTTGTGATGCGAATATTATTGTCGACACGGCAACGGCACGCGATCCGCATCATTTTGCTGTTTTGTTCGGTTATGGTGCGACAGCCGTGTACCCATACATGGCTTATGAAGCCATTGCCGATATGTATCGTGGCAAGGAACTGGATAACAGCAAAGCCTTGGCAAAATATCTATACAACTTCCGTAAGGGCATCGACAAGGGCTTGTTTAAGATCATGTCGAAAATGGGTATTTCAACCGTTGCTTCTTACCGTGGTGCGCAGTTATTCGAAGCGGTCGGCTTGAGTAATGAAATCGTTGATTTGTGCTTCACTGGCACGCTCAGCCGTATCGAAGGCACACGTTTTGATGACTTGCACGAAGACCAAGCGCAATTGGCAAAAATCGCTTTTAATCCGCGTAAGAGTATTAGCCAAGGCGGCGTGTTGAAGTTCGTCTTTAATGGCGAAGCGCATGCCTTTAACCCACAAGTAGTGGATGCCTTGCGTGAAGCCTGTCAGAAAGGTGATCGTTCAGCTTATGACCGTTTTGCTAACCTCGTTAATAACCGTCGCCCGATGGTATTGCGTGACCTATGGAAAGTGAAGCCTGCAGCAACAGCCTTGTCGTTAGACGAAGTTGAATCCTTAGATGCGGTACTAAAACGTTTTGATTCGGCTGGTATTTCTTTGGGTGCTTTGTCGCCCGAAGCGCACGAAGGCTTAGCGGAAGCGATGAACCGCTTGGGTGGTCGTTCTAACTCAGGTGAGGGTGGTGAAGACCCAGCGCGTTTTGGCACAGTAAAAATGTCGAAAATTAAACAAATCGCTTCCGGTCGTTTTGGTGTCACGCCGCATTACTTGGTGAATGCAGAAGTGTTACAGATTAAAGTGGCACAAGGCGCGAAACCAGGCGAGGGTGGTCAGTTGCCTGGCGCGAAAGTCGATGCAACCATTGGGCGTTTGCGTCATGCCGTCCCTGGTGTGACCTTGATTTCGCCACCGCCACACCACGATATTTACTCGATTGAAGACTTGGCACAGCTCATTTATGACTTAAAACAAGTCAATCCTGATGCGCTAGTCTCGGTTAAGTTAGTCGCCGAGCCAGGCGTGGGTACGATTGCAGCGGGTGTGGCGAAAGCCTATGCCGACTTAATTACCATTTCGGGTTATGACGGTGGTACGGGTGCATCACCTTTAACCTCAGTGAAATATGCGGGTAACCCGTTTGAAATGGGCGTTGCTGAAGCCCATCAAGTATTGCGTGCCAATGACTTGCGCGACAAAATCATTCTACAAGCCGATGGTGGCTTGAAAACGGGCTTAGACGTGATTAAAGCGGCCATTTTGGGTGCTGAGACTTTTGGTTTTGGTACTGCGCCAATGATCGCTTTGGGTTGTAAATACCTGCGTATTTGTCACCTGAATACCTGTGCGGTGGGTGTGGCAACGCAAAACGAGCGTTTGCGTAAAGAACATTACATCGGCTTGCCCGAAATGGTGATGCACTACTTCCAGTTTGTCGCCGAAGAAACGCGTGAACTGATGGCACAGCTGGGTGTGAGCCGTATGGAAGACTTGGTGGGTCGCCTCGACTTATTAGAGGTGATTGAAGGCGCAACGAAAAAACAACGTCAGCTCGATTTTAGCAAGCTGCTCAGCGATGGTGGTGTCAGCAAAGACAAGCCACAAGTGAACAATGGTCAGCGCAATCAGCCTTGGGATAAAGGCGAGCAAGCGGAAGAAATGGTGACGACGGTATTGCCAGCCATCGAAGCGAAAGCGGGTGGTACTTTCCACTTCCATCTAAAAAATACCGGTCGTTCCATTGGTGCGCGTCTGTCGGGTGAGATTGCCAAACGCTACGGCAACCACGGCATGAATGACAAGCCGATTACCTTGAAACTGACGGGTGTCGCTGGTCAAAGTTTTGGTGTGTGGAATGCGGGTGGTTTGAATCTGCATTTAGAAGGCGATGCCAACGACTATGTGGGTAAGGGTATGGCTGGTGGTGAAATTGTCATTGTGCCGCCAGTGGGTTCGGCGTTTGATCCACACACGACACCGATTGTCGGTAATACCTGTTTGTACGGTGCAACGGGCGGTAAATTGTTGGCTTATGGTACCGGTGGTGAGCGTTTCGGCGTACGTAACTCAGGTGCAACAGCAGTATTAGAAGGTATTGGTGATCACGGTTGTGAATATATGACCGGTGGTACGGTGGTGGTGCTGGGTGATACAGGGGTCAACTTCGGTGCGGGTATGTCGGGCGGTATGGCCTTCTTGTTCGATCCGAACAATCAGTGTCCAGATCGCATTAACCCAGAAATGGTTGAATTCTGTCGTGTTGATACTGAAGAAACGCAAGCTTACCGCCATTATTTGAAGTCGTTGTTGGTGGAATACCATCAAAAAACAGCCTCGGCAACTGCTGAAGCCATATTGGCGAATTTCAGTCGAGAAGTCGGTAAGTTCTGGTTGGTCAAGTCGCGTGCGATTGGCTTAGACCGTTTGCTCGATTTATTCACTAAAGCACAATAATACCGACAAATTCGACTCAAAACCGCTGTTGAGTGGTTTTGAAAATAGAGGAATTGAACATGCCTAGCCCAGATACTTTTTTAAAAGTGGATCGTATTGATCCCCCCAAATTGCCTGCTCAAGAACGTAGTGAACAGTTTGTTGAGATTTACAGTAATTTCGATGCTGAACACGCTAAAATTCAGGCAGACCGTTGTTTGCACTGTGGTAATCCATACTGTGAATGGGCTTGTCCCGTGCATAATTACATTCCCAACTGGTTAAAACTGGTAGCGGAAGGTAATGTGATGAAAGCCGTCGAGTTGTCGCATCAAACCAACTCTTTGCCAGAAATGTGTGGTCGTGTGTGCCCACAAGATCGCCTGTGTGAACAAGCCTGTACGCTGAATGACACCAACTTTGGTGCAGTTACCATTGGCGCGGTCGAAAAATACATTACCGATACTGCCATTGCCACTGGTTGGAAGCCTGACATGAGCAAGGTGGTGGCGAATGGTAAAAAAGTAGCCATTGTTGGTGCTGGTCCTGCGGGCTTGGCAGCGGCAGATATTTTGGCGCGCAACGGTGTTAAAGCGGTGGTGTTCGATAAGCAGCCAGAGATTGGTGGTTTGCTCACCTTTGGTATTCCACCCTTCAAGTTAGAAAAAGAAGTGGTGCGCTACCGTCGTGGCGTATTAGAGCACATGGGCGTTGAGTTCCGCCTAGGCGTAACGGTTGGTACGGACATTACTTTTGCCGAACTAGAGCGCGATTATGATGCGGTCTATTTAGGTATGGGTACTTACACCGCGATGGCAGGTGGTTTCCCAGGTGAAGACTTACCCGGTGTGTTCAAAGCCTTAGACTTCCTTATCGCTAACGTGAACCGTTTACTTGGCTACGAAAAAGATGTTGCCGACTTCATTGATATGAAAGGCAAGCGCGTGGTGGTGCTGGGTGGTGGTGATACCACCATGGACTGTACGCGTACCAGCGTGCGTCAGGGTGCCGATGAGGTCTTCTGTGTCTATCGTCGTGACGAAGCCAATATGCCCGGTTCGCGTAAAGAAGTGGCCAATGCGAAGGAAGAAGGCGTTAAGTTCGTCTTTAACCGTGCGCCGATTGAAGTCATTGGTAACGGCAAGGTTGAAGGGATTAAGGTTGCGGAAACCCGTTTGGGTGCGCCCGATGCCTCAGGTCGTCGCGTGGCGGAAATTGTTCTGGGTTCTGAGCAAATCATCCCTTGTGATGCGGTGATTGTGGCCTTCGGCTTCCAACCTAGCCCAGCGCCTTGGTTTGCCGATCATGGCATTACGATTGATAACCGTGGTCGTGTCACTTGCCAAGAAGAGCAAGAATATGCCTTTCAAACCAGCAACCCGAAAGTCTTTGCCGGTGGTGATATGGTGCGCGGCTCTAGCCTTGTGGTTCATGCTATCGACGATGCGCGAAAAGCGGCTAACGCCATGCTCGATTACATGGGCGTGTGAGAAGAATGAGAAAGGCGCCAGCATGGCGCCTTTTTTATTTTAAGCGTGGTTGCTCCCTGTTACAATTCCCTTTTTGTATTACCGCCTAATTGAGTACTGCTAATGTTGTGGCATCTTATCCAAGACCGTGCCGTGAAATGGTCGAATCAATCGGATTGTCCCGCCAGATTTTTACTGGATTATATGCGCGCGCAAGGTCGATTAAGAGATGCTCAAATCGGTGCGCTGACGGTTTACTTATTTTTAAAGTTGGCTGGGCAAAACAAACCGATTTGGCAGTTGATTAGCGAAGGTTTTCTGGTCAAAGATGACGACCTAAACCAGTTAGCGATTTCGCATAACCTACGTACTGCTTTACACGCTAATCTTGCCCTAAAAGGACTGTTCGATTTAGCACGCTTTCAAGTAGGTAACGGCGCTATGCTGTATGCGGAGTTGTATCAACACCTCATTAAATATCCCGAAACAGATGCCTTAGCTATCATTAAAAAGCTGTTTTATGGTGTTGGTTATACCGATTATTTGCTGAGTTTGCCGATGGGTGCTGGTAAAACCTACCTCATGGCATCAATTATTTATCTCGATTTATATTTTGCCCAAAACGAACCCGACAACCCTCTATTTGCTCATAACTTTTTACTGCTGATTCCGTCAGGGCTGAAAAGTTCGATTGGTCCTAGCCTAAAAAGTATTGCGCGTTTTGATCCTACTTGGGTGATTCCAGAACCGAGCGCCTCACAATTAAAATCATTGCTTAAATTTGAGGTGTTGGACGAATCAAGCTCGGCGAAGAAAAGCAACACCGCACGCAATCCGAATGCGCAAAAAGTGAATGCACATCAGCCGTTTGAATCGCAACAAGGCTTGGTGTTTGTCGTTAATGCCGAAAAGGTGATTTTAGACAGAGTTGAGCTAGATGCACAGCTCGAGCTAGTCGAAAGCAGTGATGACGATAAAGATAAGCAAGCGAATGAGTTGCGTAATTTGATTGGCAAATTGCCGAACTTGCAAATTCTGATTGATGAAGTCCATCATGCAGCCAACGATGAAATTAAGCTGCGCCAAGTCGTCAACCGCTGGAATGCCAACGGCACAATTAACAGTGTGCTCGGCTTTACTGGTACGCCTTACTTAGCCAAAACAGAGACCATTGCGCTCACCGATAGCTTGTCGGTGAAAAGCAGCTTTATTGCCAATACGCTCTATTACTACCCCTTAGTGAAAGCGATTCAAGGTTTTTTAAAAAAACCGCGTGTTGAAAGACTAAAAGGATTATCGTCCGATGCCTTGGTGAAGCAAGGTGTCAGTGATTTTATGCAGACCTTTGGCACTAAAACCTATGCTAATGGGGCGTGTGCTAAGCTGGCTATTTATTGCGGTAGTATCGAACGCTTAGAAACGCAAGTTTATCCCTTGTTATTATCAATGGGTATTCCTAGCGATGTCATTTTGAAATACCACAAAGGCAATAGC
Source organism: uncultured Francisella sp. (assembly GCA_964646525.1). Taxonomy (GTDB): domain Bacteria; phylum Pseudomonadota; class Gammaproteobacteria; order Thiomicrospirales; family Thiomicrospiraceae. The sequence goes on from CAZYER010000016.1 coordinate 21,607, forward strand.
ACCTATAAAGTGAGCAAAGAAGCAGAGCTCGCTTTTTCTGCCTTAGACATGCCGCATTCTCCTATTCAGATTGTGCTACTGGTACAGGTAGGCAAAGAGGGCTGGGATTGTCGCAGTTTAACAGGCGTATTGTTGTCACAAAAAGGCGATTGTCCTAATACCATGACCTTACAAACGGCTTGCCGTTGCTTACGTCAAATGGACGGCGGCTACGAGCCAGCACTAATTTGGCTCAACGAAGACAATGCCAAAACACTCGATAAACAGCTCAAAGAAGAGCAACATACCAGCATTGAAGAAATTAACCAGCTTGCACGGATTAAAGACATTGAACATATTCAACAAGTGTCCCGATTGGACACTTTAGCCCTGCCACGATTGCACTTTTATAAGATGCAACTCAAAACCAGTGAAGTGGTGGTTGACACCCGCACGCCAGAGGCCAAGATGAATGCCATTCATGCCCAAGCGCAAGCGGTGATTAAAACAACGGGCAGTTTGGGCGAGGTGAGTAGCACACAGGTGATTGATGCCGTGAAAGGCGAAGCCATTACTTTTTCCGATTGGTTGCTGAGTATTGCGAAAGGCAGTTTTGGGCGATTGTCGGTACAAAATTTACGCGCATTTGAATCGCAACTGCAAGCCATTTTCACTCAAGTTACGGTAACCGAAGAAGAGCGCGTTTATGAAAACAAGGTGTACGATATTGAGCAAATTGAAGCCAGTATTCGCCTTGCCTTTTATCAGCACAAAACCATCAAAACCGATTTTGAGGTTGTGCCAGATGATGCTAAGTTATTACTAGTTGAAAAGCTTAACAGCCTGCCCATCAGCGATAAGTTGTATCCCAATAAAGGGCAATGTGAGAGCATTTTGCACAACGACCGAACAGGTGTTGTTGCGAGTAACGATTATGAGCTAGCCAAAGCAGCATTAGAGGCGCAGCGCAAGCAATTTGCTGCCTTAGGTATTCAACTGCCAGCTTTAGATGAGGCGAGTTTTAAGCAACAAAACCTAGCCGTTGCCAATGCCACACAGAGCTTTCACTATTTGCCTTACGACTTTAGTCAAAGTGGTTTTGAAAAAACCTTTATGCAACAAGCCTTGTCGCTTGCGGAAGTGCAACAGCAAGGGCTAGAAGTTTACTACAATGGTGATAGAGCCTTAACCGACTTTAGCATCGAATGTTTTGAAAGCAAAGGCAAGCTAGGTTGGAAGAAAGTGGGTAAGTACACGCCCGATTTTTTGATTGTGCAACGTGATGCCAGCAAACAAGCGATTGTTAAAGCCTTAATTGTCGAAACCAAGGGTGAAGGTTTTGCCGCACAAGATGCCTTTATCAAACGTAAAGCCTTTGTCGAAAACTGGTTTGTGCCACAACATCAGCAAGCCACAGGCAACTTTCCCGCGTTCGAGTATTTGTTTATTCGAGACGATGAGCCAGAAGCTGACTTTTTGAGTAAACTACAGCATAAAGTAACGCAATTCTTTTCGGAGGTGTGACATGGGATTGGCACAGTTAATCGAGGTGGTAAAAGACTTACCCGAAGCGCAACAAAATGAGGTGATAGATTTTGCCGAGTTTGTGGCTAATAAGCATTGTATTGAAAAGCAGAAAGGCAAAAAAGAAAGCCGCATGGCTATGTGGTTTAACAATCCCATTTTAGTTGAAGAGGTTACGCCGCTGACAAGAGATGAAATTTATGATCAATCGAGACCCGACAATCAATCCTTTCACCCTGATTAACCACTAACAAGGTTTCCTAATGCCCAAGCAATACATTCCCTACACCCCGAATACCGTCGAAGGTCAGGCGGTGTTAAATAACATTACCCGCACGCAACGCCTACTTAAATATAAAGACGGCGACAGAGTCATTGAGCGTATTGCCCGTGGGTTGCCCTTGCACGAGGTGGAAACCTTGGAAGTGGTGCACAATACGACGAGTCTTATTCCCACCCTTAGTGAAGGGGGGGCTAGGGGGGGTAATCAACTCATTCGGGGCGAATGCCTAACTGCTTGTGCCTACCTAAAAAGCCAAGGCATTAGGCTCGATTTGGTGTATATCGACCCACCCTTTGCCAGTGGTGCTGACTATGCTAAAAAAGTCTATTTGCGCCGTAACCCCAAAGTTGCCGAAGCCATCGCCTTGGCAGAAGAAGAGTTGGATTTAGACCAACTCAAAGCCTTTGAAGAAACCATGTATGGCGATATTTGGAACAAAGAAGACTACCTGAACTGGATGTATGAAAACCTGATGGCGATTAAAAGCGTGATGAGCGACACCGCCAGTATTTATGTGCATTTGGATTGGCATAT
>CAZYER010000016.1:24026-31781 GCA_964646525.1 uncultured Francisella sp.
CCACCCAAAAACCCGAAGCCTTATTAAAACGCATTATTCAAGCATCTTCTAACGAAGGTATGCTCGTTGCTGACTTTTTCGGTGGTAGTGGTGTGACCGCTAAGGTTGCGCATGACTTAGGGCGTAACTTTATTCATGTCGATATTGGTATTAACAGCATTCAAACCGCACGCGATAGACTGGTCGAAGCGGGGGCAAGTTTTAGTATCAAAGAAGTCAAAGATGGCGTGAGCCTGTTCCGTAATCCACAGCAAACCATGGATAAGCTTAAAAGCCTGATTGTGGGCTTGCGCAATGAAGATGCACTCGATGCGTTTTGGGAAGGCTCTATCCTCGATGCCCGCTTAGGCATGGTGCCTGTGTATATCCCTAATCTGCTCGACCATAGCACCAAGGTGCTGGATGTACCGATGATGCACCGCATTATCAACCTCGCTATGCCAGATTTGCCCGATGACACCAAAAAAGTCGTGGTTTATTATGTTGATTTAAGTGATGAAGCGGAAATTCTTGCTTTTATCGACGATTACGCGCCCGAAACCATCAAAATCGAATTGCGTGACCTTAAGGCGCTTTTGTCTGATGTGGTGATGAACGATGAAGTCATTTATCGCCTCGAAGCTAACAAGCTGGTGTTTGAGCGATTTATTAGCGACCGATTGACGCAAAAAATTAGCGAATACAACCAAAAACGCGCCCTAGCCAAAAAGCCCAGCGCACCCATTGCTATTTCCGAGCAAGGCTTAGAACTGATTGAATACATCAGCCTCGATTGCACCCATACCGATGGTGTGTGGCAATCCGATTATGAAATCAAAATCGATAAAAAAGGTTATGTTACGCTTAACGGCAATAAAACCAAAACCTTCTGGGATGGAACGATTGGCTTCGACCGCACCCCATTGCGCTTAAAAGTGCGTAATATCGCAGGGGATGAGTCGGTGGTTTCGCTAGCTTGTTAAGCCGTCTAAAGGAAGTGTATGAATAATAAGAGGTGGTGTGATGCAACTCACTATTGAAGTACCCGATAGTCTAGCGCAAGAGGTTAGCGGCTTAACATTGAGTGAGCAAACCTTGGCTAAGGATTGGTTAAACGATGAAGAGGACGAAGCGTGGGCGCATTTTCAACACGTCAAGTAATTTTGCTGCCCTTTCCTTATTCGGATTTATCGGCACAAAAAGTAAGACCTGCATTACTGTTAGCTGATGCAGGACGAGGTGATTGGGTTTTATGTCAAATCACCAGCTTGTTGAGCCTTTCATGCCAATAAAAGAATTGGTTATTCAAGAGGTTCAGTCGATATTTCACAACCTCCTCGCCCTCTACGCCTTTGGTAGTCGCATCCAAGGTACAGCGAACGCGCAGAGTGATTTAGATTTGGCTGTATTGGTTGAGGGCTATGCTGATCCTGTGCAATTATTCGATTTAGCCAACCAACTAGCAGATCAGCTTGGTTATGAAGTGGACTTGCTCGATATGCGTGCCGCTTCCACCGTTATGCAATATCAAATTATGACCACGGGCGAACGCTGGTGGGCAAAAGATGTGCTACAAGTGGGTTTGTTTGAAAGCATGGTGCTGAGCGAAAAAACCAATTTAGATGAAGCGCGAGCGCCTTTGTTAGCCGATATTCAGGCGAGGGGTAATGTGTATGGTTGATGATGTTCTGATGAACAAAGCGGCAAGTATTGAGCGTTGCGTGCGTCGTGCCCGTGAAGAATACGATAAAGATGCGGATACTTTTGCGACTGATTTTACCCGTCAAGATGCGGCAATTTTGAATATCCAGCGTGCTTGTGAGGCGGCTTTGGATATGGGACAACATTTGGTGCGTCGTGAAAAACTGGGTGTGCCACAAAGTGCGCGCGATGTATTTACCCTATTAGCGCAATCAGGCTGGATTGAGCCAGCACTTGCTGACGATCTAAAGCGAATGGTGGGTTTTCGTAATATCGCTGTGCATGATTATCAAGCCATGCAGTTGCCGATTACCGTTCGAATTATCACTTTTCATCTGGATGAGTTTTTGCGTTATAGCCAAGCATTACTCAAGCAAGATGTAACGCGTTAATATGCCTACCCCTTTCCAACAAGCCTGTTATGATTTGCTGGTGCAAGTTCCTGCTGGTTACGTTACCACCTATGCCGATATTGCCCATGCTTTGGGTAGCAAAGCTTATCGTGCCGTCGGTACAGCGATGAATAAAAATCCTAATCCTGTTGTGGTGCCTTGTCATCGTGTGGTGAATGCCGATGGTCGAATCGGTAACTATGCCTTTGGTGGTGAGCGTAAGCAAAGATTATTAGCGCAGGAAGGTCTGGTGATTGTCGATGGCAGGGTACAAGATTTTGAGCAGGTAAGGTTTTTCTTTGAATCAACAGCTTGTTAAAAAATGTAGTACAATTCTGTCATACGGTTTTTTATGAGGGCTTGTCATGATTAGTGTTCGTTTGCCTGATGGCTTGGAGCAGCAACTGATTCAATTTGCTAATCAAACGCATCAAAGCAAGACCGATGTCGTTAGAATGGCATTGTCGCGCCTGTTTGAAGCAGAAAAACCGGCAACAGAGACAGAAGGACAGCGTGTGCTGCGCCTTCTTTCACAAAATGGATTGCTGGATTCAATGAATGCACCTGATAATTTATCGGTCAATTATAAGTCAGAGTTAGACTGGAGCCATAAGGCATGATTATTGTCGACACGGGCTTTTGGGTTGCGTTATTTAGTCCGAATGATCAGTATCATTCAGTAGCGACAGGCTACTTAGGTCAGTTAAATGAGCCACTCATCACAACCTATCCTGTGCTAACTGAAACCTGTCACTTATTATTAAAGCGTGCGAGTCATAAACATGTCATTGGTTTTATGAACAGTTATGTGCAAGGTGCTTTTCATTTGTATCATCTTGATCAACCGGCACATAGCAAACGAATGGTTCAGGCGATGGAAAAATATGCTGACTTGCCGATGGATTTAGCCGATGCTTCTTTGGTTGTTCTTGCTGAACACTTGGGACATGGACGCATTTTAACAACCGATCAGCGCGATTTTCATGCTTATCGCTGGAAGTCGCAACACCCGTTTCAAAATTTACTCTTTCAAGGTTAACCTTATGAACTGGAACAAATTAATGAACGTCGCTAAAGACGTGTTAGAAAATGGCTTGCTAGATCAGCCAGAAGCTCAACAAGCTCAGGCGCAACCTAAGCCAGTGCCTTCATCGGCTGTGCCAGGCACAACGGGCGATTTAAAAACAGACGCTTTGAACTATCACCAATACCCAACACCTGGTAAGCTCTCGATTGAGTTAAGCAAACCTGCTGAAACGGCACGAGATTTAACCCTAGCCTACAGCCCAGGTGTGGCAGAACCAGTGAAAGCGATTGCTGCAACCCCCAGTGATGCTTACAAATACACCATGAAAGGCAATTTGGTGGCGGTGATTTCTAACGGCACGGCTATTTTAGGTTTAGGCAACTTGGGGGCTTTGGCATCTAAACCCGTGATGGAAGGTAAGGCGCTATTGTTCAAGCGCTTTGCGGGCATCGACTCAATTGATATTGAAGTCGATTGTACCGATACGGAAGAGCTGATTCGCACCATTGCTAATATTGCACCGACTTTTGGCGGCATTAACTTGGAAGATATTGCGTCACCACAATGTTTTGAAGTGGAAAACCGCTTAAAAGCCATGCTGGATATTCCCGTGTTCCACGACGACCAACATGGTACCGCGATTGTGTTGGCAGCTGGCTTAACCAATGCCTTACGCATCGCTAACAAGCGTTTAGAAGACGCTAAGATTGTGCTGGTTGGTGCAGGTGCAGCGGGTACGGCATCGCTCAATTTATTGTTAGACTTGGGTGCTCAAAAGGCTAATATTCTGGTGGTGGATAAGGTGGGCGTACTGCATACTGGCATGACCGACTTAGCACCTCACATGGCGCAATTCGCCGCCGATACCAGCGCACGCACCTTAGCCGATGCTTTGGTAGGAGCAGATGTATTTATTGGCTTGTCGGCACCGAATTTATTGACGCCTGAAATGTTGGCGAGCATGGCCAGTACGCCTGTGGTGTTTGCGATGGCCAATCCTGACCCAGAAATTCAGCCAGCTTTAGCTAAGTCGGTGCGTAGCGATGTCATTATGGCGACAGGTCGGAGCGACTACCCTAATCAAGTCAATAATGTATTGTGTTTCCCTTACTTGTTCCGTGGTGCGCTAGATGCACGTAGTAAAGAAATTAATACTGCCATGAAGTTGGCGGCAGTGGATGCCATTGCCAGTTTAGCGCATGAACCCGTTCCTGCTGAAGTGTTGGCAGCGAATAATCTGCAAAGCCTAACGTTTGGTGCCGATTATATTTTACCCAAGGCTAACGATCTGCGCTTGCGTGAACGTGTATCGCGTGCTGTTTATCAAGCAGCGGTAGATTCGGGAGTGGCGCGTTGCTAGACTATGCTGATTGCCTTTAATAAGCCTTTTCAGGTGATGAGTCAATTCTCGCCTGAGGGGGATAAATCAACGCTGAAAGATTTTATCGACATCCCTCGTGTCTATCCCGCTGGTCGGTTGGATTATGACAGCGAGGGATTGTTGTTATTAACCGATGATGGTCGATTACAAGCGCGTATTAGTGATCCTCAGCACAAACTGCCTAAAACCTATTGGGTACAAGTGGAAGGTGAAATCACGTCTGAAGCCATTCAAGCCTTGTGTAAGGGCGTGCTATTGAAAGACGGCATGACCAAGCCTGCACAAGCAATCGCTATGGCAGAACCAGTTCATTTATGGCCACGTAATCCTCCTGTACGTTATCGAGCCGCTATTCCGACCAGTTGGCTGAGTCTGACCATTCGTGAAGGGCGTAATCGACAAGTAAGGCGTATGACAGCGGCTGTGGGTTTTCCTACGCTGCGCTTAATTCGTTATGCAGTGGGTAAGTTAACCTTAGATGGCTTGCCAATAGGTGGTTTGCGAGAGGTGGCGTTAACAGAGCTTTAAACAGTGCAGGACTAAGCTATTTTGTTAAGGTTGTACAAATAAGAAGCCCAGCAATCTAGCTGGGCTGACTATTTAAGCCGATGTGAATGTTATCGACGAGAACTAGAATTCATTCCATTCGTCTGAGGCTTTGGGCGCTGGCAAAGCTTTGCTATTGGGCGCTGATAACGCGGTTTGGTTGCGTGCTTTTGCTTGAGCCACTTTACTGGTGAACTCAGGCGTTGAGTGACGACCTGCTTGTTGTTCTAGCTGAGTTAATAGCCCAACCACTTCTTTGGAAAGCTGATCAATTTCAATGAGTAGCACATCTGCGCTGTAGTAATTTTTATCCAGTGCTGCTTGGCACGCCTTGGCGACCACTTGGTGAAATTTGGCGTGTTTTTCATCAAGCTGTTGCATAACTGGTGTGCCGTCAAATTTTCTGCCTTCGTTATTGCGCCATTTACCTAGGCCGCAAATGTTATGGTTGGCGATATCGGTCAAATTAACGTTAGTATCTTTACCACTTATGATATTCGCTACTCGTATTTTCCAATTTAAGTGGGCTTGTTTCATATCCGCTAAAGCAGAACGCCCCTGTTTGGCGATTTGCTTGGCTTCATTCGTCAGTTGGAAACTGGCTATCAGTTGATTTAATTCCGACATGCTTTGTGCCACATTTTCTGTGCTGGCGCTAATTTCTTCAACTAATGCCGCACTCTGTTGGCTAACACCGTCCATGTCGCCCATGGCTTGGTTAACTTGTTGGATAGCACGTTGCTGCTCATTGCTGGCATCGGTAACCTGGCTAATAATGGTATTAACTTGTTCAACGGCGTTTTTGATATCACTCAGGGCAACGCTGGCTTCTTGAGCCCTGCTAGAGCCCGTGTGAATTTGCGCAACACTCGTTTCAATGAGCGCCTTAATATCTTTTGCAGCTTCGGCCGATTTACCAGCTAGCGTACGGACTTCACTGGCTACAACAGCAAAACCTCGACCATGCTCACCCGCACGAGCCGCTTCCACAGCTGCATTTAACGCGAGTAGATTGGTCTGGAAGGCAATCGAGTCGATAATGCCAACAATATTGGCAATTTTATTTCCCGATGTTTCTACTGCTTGCATGGCTTCTAAGGTTTTATCCATCACTTTTGCGCCTGCCACTACCTGATGTGCCACCTGATTCGTTACCATATTGGCTTGTTGGATAGAGGCAAGGTTTTCTTCGACACTAGAAAGTAACTCTGTTGTCGCGGCAGAGGTTTGCTCAATAGCCGCTGCTTGGGTTTGCACTTTTCTTGAAAATTCTTCCATGCCTTGTGCCAGTTCGCTCATAGAGTCGTTAACTGACTTGGCAGTAAATTGAATCTGACCCACCATTTCATTTAGGTTGCGCAAGGCGGTGTTGATGGCGGTTTGTGTCATGGCATAGCTGCCTTGATAGTCACCGTCTAGTTGACCATTAAGGCGATTAAAGGCCATTTCACCAATGTTAAAAATGGTTTTGGCCATAAAATCCTGCAAACCAGCTAATAGCTGATTAATACCTTTGCCTGTTGTTAGGTAAAAATCGGCTAGGCTACTAGTATCGATACGATTACTGATAACACCTGCACCAGCCTCGGCAATGATGTTATTTAACGAGTGACGCACTAAGCTTTCACTTGTTTGATCAATCCATTCGACCACATAGCCTAATTTATTGCCGTTGCTAATGATGGGTGTAATGGATAAAGACATTACGAGTCTTGCTTTATTTAGCTTAAGCACCCCAGACCAAGTACTACTAAGTGCCGATACCATAGCACGCTGATGAGCAGGATTCTGATGGAAAATATCCATACTAGAACCGACCACGCTATCGGCTTTAAACTGAGGAAGTTCTTGTTGCAGGCGTTGTTCGTTGACCTTGAACATTTGTGCGAGCGACTGATTGATGCTAATGATAGTGAAATTGGCATCTGCCACCATTAAATTCGTAGTGGCAGCATTCATGGCAGTGGTCAGTACAGCACTCTCTCGCGCTGCATCAAAGGCCTCGCTGGCATTTTGTCCGATGCGTGTACGAATGAGATTGAGTGCATTGGTCCAGGCGTCATTGCCAGGGATGGGGTTGCGAAACAAACCGTTACCAAGGTCGTTAAGCGCTTTGCTTTGTTGCTCATTCGGACGTGATAAGGATATGGTGCGCCAGATAATTGTTCCTAGTCCAGCGGCGGCAAGCAGGGTGGCTGAAATATCTAAAACCAAATTAGCAGTTATGTATGGGGTGATTAACCCAATTGTTGAAGCAGCGATACCCGCAAGCGTCCAGCGATCAAACTGTGGCTTGGGTGTCCAAGGCATTTTAGTTTGACCGTTACGAATTTCGGTATAGAGGCGTTCTCCTAAGGCTTTCTGTTCAGCCGTAGCGGGATAACGTACGGATACATAGCCCGATATTTGGTCGTTCGTATAAATGGGGCTTGCATTAGCAGCGACCCAGTAATGACGACCATCTTTTCGTAGGTTTTTCACTAGACCAAACCAAGGACGACCTGCTTCGATGGTGTCCCATAGGTCTTTAAAAGCTTCTTTGGGCATATCGGGATGACGCAAAATGCTATGAGGTTTGCCCATTACCTCGGCTTCTGTGTAGCCTGATGCTTCAATAAAGCCTTTATTACACCTAATAATGTCGCCTTGTAGGTTGGCGGTAGATAAGATGACCGTATCTGGCGGTAAAATGTATTCCTGCGACATGGCTAGCCCTTTGCTAAATGATT
>CAZYER010000017.1:0-27061 GCA_964646525.1 uncultured Francisella sp.
CATTAACTGGGGCTTTTTTCTTGAAAAAGTCCTATAAAACTTTTTAATTATATTGTTTTACATAAATTAATCTGTTTTTTTGCGCAATTGCATTGAAAAATTTGGTTCAATTTTTGCATCGAATAGCCGCTAAGCATTCTGAATGTTGCGTAAATGCAACATGTGAATCCTGTTTCAATGAAAACTGGAAATTTCATTTTTTGAGGTTATACGATATGAAATCAACAATAAAAGTTGCAGCCATGGCTTCCATTATGGCGGCTATTTTAGGTGCTTGTACTGCTCCCCAGCAGCATCTGTGCCAATTCCGCAGCCTTTAACCTCTCAACCTTTAGAGGCTGAGGCTTGTTGTTTTAAACCTTCTGAAATTATTCGCTACCAAGATAAGAAAGTTGCTGAATGCTCTAAAGGTGTTGAGGTGATTCGTCACCAAAACACTTGTCACGATTGTGCTTACCCCGTTGTGGTTCGTTCGACCAGTCCGTGTTGTGGTCCTAATTCAACGAAATGCAAGGAGTAGGCGTCATGCAATATAAATTATCTTTAGTAGCTTTAGCTATCAGTAGCATCTTTGCACAAGCTCAGGCAGCGAGTGTGAATGTGGGGCCAGAAGGTGCGACTTTTAATAATGGTCAGCATCAGTTAACCATTTCAGTACCGGTTTATGCCCCTAAAACGATGCAAGCAACGCTGGCTCATCAAGCGGGGCAGTTTTCAGAGTTTTCTCGCAACAATGGTGCGAAATACGACACCGTTAAAAATGTCAGTACAGCGGGACGTTTTAATGATCTGGTTCGTTTTATTGCTGACCAATTAACGCAGAATCGAGATATTAAAAACCTAAGTGATACCCATTTTGCGGTGGCCAGTATCGTAGGCCTAGACGACATTTCGCGCACCAACAAGCTAGGCTATTTAATTCAGGAACATTTGGTTCATGAATTACAAGTACGCGGCTTTAAGGTAGTGGACTTTAAGTTGATGAGCGATCAAATTCAAGTCACTCAAAACGGTGATTTTGTGTTTAGTCGTGATCCGAAGCGTTTGAAAAAGCAATATAACATTGCTGATGTGGTTTCTGGAACCTACTCATTTCAATCCGATGGTGTGGTGCTGAATATTCGTGCGGTAGACACGCGTACAGGTGTTGTGACTACTTCAGCGCAGGCTTATTTGCCTCGCACCGATTACGAGCATATAATGACGGGGCGTCAGGGTGTGTATCATAACGGTGAGTATTTCTATCGCGAGCAGTCAGATGTGCGTATTGTAGAGCGTCCAGTTCCTTATGAGGGAACGCACAATACGGTGAAGATCGTTAAATAACCTTAACACATCATCGTCAATCAAGCCCCAGCTATTGCTGGGGCTTTTTTGTTTTTGCTTTATAACAGCCGACAAAACATGCTTTTAATTTGTAACCATTCTTCATCACTAATATGGGCAATGGCTTGCGAGCAGAAACGACGCTGATCAATGGCGCGCATTTGATCAAGCATGATGTCTGAGTCTTGCATCAATTCTTCTCTCTGAGTGATTCTAAAGCGAAGAACATTATCAGAATTACTCAGCTGTGTTGTTAAGGGTAGAACAAGGACACTTGGGTGATCAAGCCGATTCAATAAATCGGTTTGCACCACCAAAGCAGGTCTTATTTTTCCTGCTTCGGTGCCTTTTGATGGATTGAAATTGACCAAATAAATAGCACCTTGTTTAACCATTTAGGTTATCACCATCTGCATCACTGAACGTGTCAAACATCGCGCTTGTTTCACTACGGACTTCTTTGGCAGATCGAATTAATGCTTGTTCAAAAAGTCGATCTTCGTTAAAGCGGTTAAAGTTTTCAACCGCTTTACGAATATAGTCGGTTTTACTTTGGTTAAGCTGTTTGGCAAGTCGATTGGTTTGAGCAATGAGGTCATCTGGTAATCTTAATGAAACGGCAGACATAAATACAACTCCAGTACTAGTAAGTGTTATACAAATTGTATTTTTATTTTGTCTTGCAAGCAAGTGTTTTACAGGTGAGGTGTTTAGGTATCAACGTCGGATAAAGAATTAACCACCGTTAGGGCTTTTTTGTTGTTCATCGACTAGACTCGTGCCGGTGCCGGTATTTTTCCACAGTTGCACGGCAGCGAGGCGCTGTCGGTGTTGAATGTCGGCTAGGGTGCGTTTGGCGGTAAGTTCGGCGGTTTGCGCGCTAATCACATTTAAGGCACTGTTGACGCCTGCTTGATATTGCTTTTGCGCGATTAATAATGCTTGGTTAGCTGAACTGACTGCTTGTTGTTGAATCTTGGCTTCTTCGGTTAACCAATACAAACTACTTAAATTATCTTCGACTTCTTGAAAGGCGGTGAGCAGGGTTTGTTTGTAGTTGGCAGCGGCCTGTTCCATTGTCGCGATGGCAATGGCTTTATTGGCTTCACGCAGTCCACCATCAAATAGCGCAAGTGCCATGCTGGGGCCTAATGACCAGAAGGTATTGGGAATATCAATCAAGTTGGCTAAGTCTCGGTTACGATAAGAAGCTGAAGCAACGAGATTAATGGTCGGGAAAAAAGCACTTTGTGCCACACCAATTTGTTGGTTGGCGGCATAAACACGTCTTTCGCTGGCGATGATATCTGGGCGCTGTATCAGCAAGGCAGAAGGGATCAGTTGCGGTGTTTCGGGTGTGCTAAAAGCGTAGTTTCCTTGTTTGCTCAGGTTCATGGCCGCACTATGGGTGCCGACTAAGGTTGCAATAGCGTTTTGCAGGCGTTGACGTTGCTCCTGTAGATCAAGCTGTTGCGCTTGTATGCTGTAAAGCTGTGTTTCAGCTTGCGTGGCATCCAGTTTAGAGGCCACACCGGCCTTAATGCGCGCTTGCGTGAGTTTAAGAAAGCGCTGATAGGCGGTTTCGGATTCAGCTAAGAGCTGTTGTTGGTAGTCTAGGTGTCTGAGTTGTAAATAGCTTTGCGTCAGCAGAGCTTGTGTGCTTAGGCGCGCAGCGTACAGATCAGCCAAACTGGCTTGAGCTTTGGCTTCATTGCTACTGATATTGTCGCGAATACGTCCCCAAACATCGAGTTCCCAAGCGACATTGGTTGAAAGGCTGTAAGTGGTGACCTTAGGTAGTTCGCTGCTGGAAAAACTGGTGCTCGAGGCTAGCGTACCATGTGAAGTACTGAAGCTGGCGTTGAGGCTTGGTAATCGACTGGCAGAAACACTTTGGAGTGTGGCTAAGGCAATGCGATATTGTGCTTCACTGGCTTTCAGGTTTTGATTATCTAGCGTTAAGCGTTCATTCAACTCGTTGAGTAGTGGGTCATTAAAAGATTGCCACCAAGCGGATGGATGAGGTGTTTGACGCAGCTGTTCAATCGGTTTAAGTACAGCATAACCGGCAAACTGAGCAGGTGTTGCTATGGTCGGCGTTTGATAGTCGGGTGCCATGCTGCTACAACCTGTCAAGGCCAGTAAGATGGCACTGAGTAGGAGTCGATTAAGCGAGACGGTTGGTAAATTCATAATTAACTTTCTCTAATCATCGAGGATGAAAAAGGTGTGACAGGCGCAGTCTTGGTGCGTTTGCCTTGTAATGTTGCTTTTAGACGTTCTAAGGCTAAAAAGACCACTGGTGTTGTGTAAAGCGTGAGCAATTGACTGACAATCAAACCACCAATAAGTGTGACACCTAAAGGAACGCGTAATTCACTGCCTTCACCAAAACCAATGGCGAGCGGCACGGCGCCTAAAATACCGGCTAGGGTAGTCATGAGAATGGGACGAAAACGCACTTGCGCGGCAATATAAATCGCTTGTGCGGCACTGTGATGATGGTTTCTTTGTTGGTTTAGGGCAAAATCAATCATTAAAATAGCGTTTTTCTTCACCAATCCGAGCAATAAGAAGATGCCAATGAGAGCGATGATGGTGAACTCCATGCCTAAGAGTTCCAGCGCAATCAGACCTCCTAAGCCCGCCGTAGGCAGGGTAGATAAAATGGTGATGGGGTGCAATAAACTTTCATAGAGTATGCCCAGAATCAAATACAGGCAAACCAGCGCACTGATGATGAGAATGAGCTGATTCGATTGCGTTGATTTGAAGAGTTTGGCATTGCCACCAAAAACGATTTGCACACTGGCAGGTAAAGCCAGTTCAGCAATGGCGTTTTCAATCACTTCGATGCCTTGGGTTAGACTGACTTTTTCCGCTAAGTTAAAGCTGATGGTATAAGCAGGAAAGCCACCTTCGTGATAAACGGCTAGCGGGGCGCTGTTTTGTTCAATGCGCGCAATACGTGACAGCGCAATGGCTTGACCTTGATTATTAAGCACAAACAGACTAGTGAGGTTGGCTTCGCTCAGGCGCTCATCGGCATGTGATTCTAACACAATACGATATTGATTGAGCGGACGATAAATCGTGCCAATTAAGCGTTGGGCGAAAGCATTATTCAGCGTGTTGTCGATATTGCGCATACTGATGCCTAACTGCTGTGCGGCATCTCGGTTAACCTGAATATAGGTTTGTGCGCCTTTGCTTTGTTGGTTGGAATCGACGTCTTTTAGGCTTTTTTGTGCACGTAATGCAGCTAGTACGCGTGGTTCAGCTTCGCGTAGCGTTTCTAAACTATCGGCTTTTAGACTGAAGTTGTAGGAGGCAGTGGGGTTTTGTGTGCCCATGCGTAGGTCTTGCACAGGGAACATCATGGTTCTGGCGCCGGGTAGGCGGTTGGTGAGTGGGCGCAAACGATTAATGATGTCATTAGCCGATTCTTTGCGTTCGGTTTTTGGCTTTAGGCTGATAAAAACCACAGCAGCATTACTAGCACCAAATCCCATAAAAGCGGTGGCAGTATCAATGGCAGGGTCGGCTTGGATAATGGCCAATAGATGATTAAGCTTGCCTTGCATGGCTTCAAACGAAATGTGTTGGTCGGCTTGAATCCGCCCCATGATACGTCCAGTATCCTGTTCTGGCATAAACCCTTTACTGATATGTACATACAAACTGATGTTTAGCGCAATCACCATTAGCAGCAGCGTGAGTAGTGTTTTTGGGTGACGCAAGCTCCAAGCCAGTGAACGTTTATAGGCTTGTTGCCACCAACGATGATAGCTAACGCGTCGTTTAACCCTAAGGCTATGGGTGGGTAACAGCTTCACCGCTAAGGCAGGTGTGGTGGTGAGGGCAATGACCATCGAAATCAGCACAGCGACACTGAGCGTGACGGCAAATTCGGTAAACAGGCGTCCAATCAGTCCCTCCATAAACAGCAACGGAATGAATACCGCTACTAAAGATAGGCTAATGGCGATGACGGTAAAACTAATCTCGCGTGTGCCGACAACACTGGCTTGATAAGCAGTGTAGCCTTTCTCTTGATAGCGTAAAATATTTTCCAATACCACAATGCTGTCATCGACAACAAAGCTAGTGGCAACAATGAGCGCCATTAACGACAGATTATTCAGGCTAAAGTCGAGCCAAACCATCACTAGCAGTGTACCGAGCAGCGATACTGGAATACTCAATGCGGGAATGAGGGTAGTATGCCAGGTTCGGGTAAAGGCAAAGACGACAAATACCACCAAAAAAATGGCAATAATCAGCGTTTCTTCCACTTCTTTTAATGAAGCGCGTACCGTGGGGGTGCGGTCGATGGCGACACCAAATTCAACACTACTGGGCACTAGCGCCTCTAAACTGGGTAGGGTGGCATAAACACGATCAACGGTGGCAATCATATTAGCGTTGGGCTGACGGTAGAGAATCAATACCACGGCGGGTTTACCTCGACTGTAACCGAAGGTGCGGGTATCTTGTACCGATTGCGTCACTTGCGCGATGTCTGCCAGTCTCAGCTGATGGGCATTGTCATCAGTTTTAAGCAATAGCTTTGCGTAGTCGCTGGCTTGGCTGAGTTGTTGATTGCTGTTTAATTGATAGCGCACTTGTTCGTCTTCAATCGTCCCTAATGGGGCAAAAGTATGCTGATTACTGATGACTGTGCGCACATCTTCCAGTGCCAATTGGTAGTACGCCAAGGCTTGGCTATCGACCTGAATACGAATGGCAGGTGAAGCGCCGCCGCCGACAACGACCTGACCAATGCCTTCAATCTGTGCCAAACGTTGCGCCAGAATGGTATCTGCCATATCGAATAACTGACCTCGCGATAGGGTGTCGGAAGTGAGCGAGAGCACCATAATAGGCGCATCAGCGGGATTGGCTTTTTTGTAGGTGGGGTTGCTGGTCATGCCCGAAGGTAAAAAACTGCGTGCCGCTTGAATGGCTGCTTGTACATCGCGTGCGGCGCCATCAATATCTCGATTCAGGTCGAATTGAATATTAATACTGGTCTTGCCCAGCGTACTGGTGGAGGTGATTTCATTGACGCCCGCTAGTTTCCCTAAGGCTTTTTCTAGGGGTGTGGCGACACTGCTGGCCATCACTTCGGGGCTGGCTCCAGCAAGATTCGCATTAACGGAAATGACGGGGAAATCGACCTGAGGCAAAGGCGCTGCGGGTAGGCCTTTCAAGGCAACTAAACCGAGCAGTGCTAAAGCTGCGGTGAGTAACAGCGTGGCAATCGGACGATGAATGGCTAACTGCGAAGCGTTATTCATAGCGGTTGAGTTGACTTGAGGGAAAGCGCTTTTCTAATTGCAAGAAAATCACTGGTGTGGTGAAGAGCGTGATGAGTTGGCTGAGCAATAAGCCGCCAACAATGGCATAACCCATAGGTTGACGTAATTCTTCACCCAGTCCGGTTGACAACATGAGCGGTAAAGCACCAAACAGCGCGGCAAAAGTGGTCATTAAAATGGGGCGCAAACGATGACAGCAGGCTTGAATAATGGCCGCTTCGGCACTGAGTTGTTCTTGGCGCATCCCTTCTAAGGCGAAGTCAATCATCATAATGGCATTTTTCATCACCAAGCCAATCAGCAAAATTAAGCCAATGACGCCAATGATATCGAGCGAAAAACCAGCCAGTGATAGGGCAATCAGAGCACCAATGGCTGCTGCCGGTAATGTTGATAAAATGGTAACGGGATGAATCAGACTTTCATAAAGCACGCCCAACACAATATAGACGGTGATGATGGCGGCCAGTAGCAGTAACAGGCTATTGGCTAAGGACTTTTCAAAGGCCAGTGTTGCGCCTTGTAGCTTTAGTTCGACGCTTTTTGGTAAGTCTAATGAGGCTTTCGTTTGTTGAATGGCGGCCACTGCGTCGCCAAGGCTATAACCCGCATTGACGGCAAAGGCAATGCTGGCACTGGGAAACTGATCTAGTCGTTGTAAGCTCAATGCAGTTGATTTTAATTCAAACTTAGCCACACGATGTAAGGGGATCGCTTGCTGTTGTGTATTCAGCACATACACCTGCGATAACTTATCGAGTCCTTGTGCAGCAGCATCGGCCATTTCCATCACCACCCGATATTGATTCGATTGGGTGAAAATGGTGGCAATGAGTCGCTGACCAAAGGCATTGTAAAGTGCGGCATCAATTTGTTTGACCGTTATGCCAAGGCGCGTTGCTTGGTCGCGGTCAATGTCAATAAAGACCTGTTGTCCTTGCAGGTTTAAGTCACTACTCACTTGGCTGAGTTGTGCTAAGCTTTTTAGTGCAGTAACCAGTTGATCACTGGCCTGTGCGAGATCCTCACTAAATGGGCTGCTAACTTTGAATTGGTAAGGACTACGCGCCAGTTGGTCTTCAACGGTTAGTTCTGGGCTGGGTTGAATATAAACAGCCAGTTGGCTGTGTTCAGCCGCTAAACGGCGCAAGCGCTCAATGATAATAGGTGCATCATCACGTCGTTTTTTATCAATCAGTTGAATCGCCATGCGTCCACTATTGGGGGTCATGTTTTGTCCATCAACGCCAATAAAACTACTAATACTCTCGACCGCTGGGTCGGTAAGCAGGGTTTGGGTCAGTGCTTGTTGCAAGGTAGATTGTTGCAAGAATGACGCCTTCGCTGGCGCATCGACGGTGACGGTTAAAATCCCAGTATCTTGCACGGGAAAAAAGCTTTTCGGGATTTGCCAATAGAGTATTGCACTGATGAGCAATAAGGCAAAACTGACCATGAGCGTTAAGGATTGATGCGAGAGTACCAACTTTAATCCATTGAGATAGCTCGTTTGAATGGGGGAGAACCAGCTAGTGACGGCTGAGGTTTGAGGGGAGTTGTTGGTTGCCTCATGCTTGTTAGCCAAGTAAGCCGCCATCATCGGTGTCAGTGTCAGCGAAATGACAGCAGAGATGAGCATGGCAACGGTGAGCGTTAGGGCAAATTCACGAAATAGACGACCGATAATGTCTTGCATAAACAGCAAGGGAATGAGTACGGCAATCAGTGAAAAGGTGAGTGAAATAATGGTAAAGCCGACTTGCCCGGCACCATTAATGGCCGCTGTCAGTGCCGATTCTCCTGCTTCACGACGACGGGCAATATTTTCAATCATGACAATGGCATCATCCACAACAAAGCCAGTTGCCACCACCAAAGCCATGAGGGTGAGATTATTAATAGAAAAACCGAGCAAGTACATAATGCCCAGCGTACCCACTAAGGATAAGGGGATGGCGAGACTGGGAATCAGGGTTGCTTTGAGGTTATTGAGGAAAATAAAAATCACCGCCACCACTAAGATAATCGCTATGAGCATGTCTTTGCTCATTTCATGTAAGGCTTGGCGAATGGATTGAGTCCGATCCGTTACCACATCCACCTGAACCGAGGCGGGGAAGTTGGCAGTGAGTTCGGGCAAATTTTGGCGAATACGATCGGTTACGGCGATGACATTCGCATTTGGCTGACGTTGGATATTGAGCAGAATGGCTGGCTGTTCGTTGAGCCAAGCACTCAGATATTGATTTTGTGCCTCCTCAACGACGCTGGCGATGTCACCCAGCCGAATGGCATTGCCATTTTGGTAGGCGACAATGAGCGCACGATAATCGTCAGGAGTTTTCAGTTGGTCGTTGGCGTCAATGGTACTAGAGCGATAAGGCCCTTGTAAGCTGCCTTTACTCATGGAAAGGTTGTTATCATTAATGAGCGTGCGAATACTGTCAAAAGATAGTCCCAAAGCGGCCACTTGTGATGGGTTGAGTTGCACACGAATAGCGGGGCGTTGATTGCCGGCAATGCTGACTAAGCCAACACCGGAAAGTTGAGAAAGCTTCATTGCTAAACGCGTTTCAACCAAGTCTTGTAGTTGCGGTGTGCTTAGCGTGGGTGATGTGATGGCAATGGTCATAATCGGCGCGTCGGCTGGGTTGACCTTATGGTAAATGGGTGGTGCAGGCAAGTCGGCAGGCAACAGATTATTAGCAGCATTCATTGCGGCCTGTACTTGTTGTTCGGCGACATCGAGCGGCAAGTTCAGTTCAAAACGCAAGGTAATGGTGGCGGCACCGCTGGTACTGTTGCTGTGCATTTGTGCCAGACTGGGCATTTGTCCTAATTGCTTTTCTAGCGGTGCGACGATGGTACTGGCAACCACTTCTGGGCTAGCACCCGGATAAAAGGCGCTGATTTGAATGGTCGGGTAATCAACTTGCGGTAAGGCAGACAGGGGTAAGAGTCGATAAGCCAGTAGCCCCGATAGCAATATGGCCAGCATCAGCAAGCTGGTGGCAATCGGGCGCAGAATAAAAAAGCGACTGATATTCACACGTTTTACTCTTTGTTTGGCTGAGTGGAAGGGCTTTCCGTGGCAGGGGACTTTTTATCCGCTTTAGTTCCAGCTGCTTTAACCAGACTGCCAGGTTTGAGTCGGTCGCTGCCATCGGTCACTAACATATCCCCCTCCCTCAATTCACCGGTAATGGCAATATGGGTTTGGTTGCTGTGCAAACGTTTGACGACAATGGCTTCGACCTTATTATCGGCATTAACACGATAAACATAGTCACCCTGAGCGCCATATAAAATGGCTTGGCTAGGAATGATCAACACCTGTTTTAAGGTGTTAAGCAGTAGTCGAACCTGCACAAATTGATTGGGAGTGAGTTGTTGTTGGGCATTATTGACAAAGGCTTTCAGTCGAATACTGCCGGTAGCGGCATCGACTTGATTATCGCTAATCCAGTCGCTACTGGTGGCTAGTCGTTGGCTTTTGTCTGCATTCCAAATTTCAACAAGCATTGATTGCCCCAATGGTAATTGAGTTTGTAGTTGCGGCAAGTTGATTTCGGGCAGCGAAAAGGTCACCGTAATGGGATCTATTTCGACAATAGTAGCCAACCCGTTGGTATCACTGGCTTTAATTTGATTACCAACATCAACCTGTCGAAAACCGATTTTACCAGCTAGGGGTGCGTGAATTTTGGTATAACTGAGTTGTAATTCCGTGTGCTTAATTTGTGCTTGAATGTTGTCTAGTGCGGCTTGAGTTTGTGCTACTAACGAACGCTGAGTATCGCGTTGTTGTGCAGCGATAGCATCATCCTCTAGCAACGAATCATAGCGTTTCAGGTCGCGTTTGGCGTTGTCGAGTAAGGCCTTTTGCTGAGCCAGTTGGGCTTTTTGTTGGGCTAGCTGGGTTTGTAGCGCACGGGGATCAATTTCAGCTAGGAGTTGTCCCTTTTTGACGAATTGACCTTCATTGAAATGCTGCTTCTGTAGCTCACCATCAATGCGTGAACGTAATACCACTTGCTGGCGCGGCGTAACACGACCTAAGGCTTCAATCCAAACAGGCATATCATCACGCGTAACGGCAGCGGTGAATACCGGTGTCGGGCGCTCGCCTTTATTTTTGTCTGAGGTTGATGTTTGAGAAGTCGTTTTATTAGCAGTTGTCGGGCTTTGGTTAGCAAAATAATAGACCGCAAAAGCAACAGAAAAGACTAAAACCAATAATACCAGAACTATTTTTTTCATAAATTTCACGAACAATCGAAGCCTAGATGGATTAAGTGACTTCGATTATAGCGGAAATAAACGGCCTATTTAGTCTTTTTATGACATGAAGCTGATGTCTAAGTTGTGTCAAGCACCTTGTTTGTGACGTGCTAACTCTAGCTCTTTGGTTTGAATGAAATAAACCAATTGACGACGCATTTCTTCGGTCAAATTGATAAATTCAACGGCAACGGTAAAAGTCGCATCAGGATGTGGAATGACTTTTACAACGTGAGAACGAAGTAGCAAAGGTTCGGATTGAATATTCAAGAACAACAGCAGGTCAATGATGCTGTTATTGGTGATGATACTATTCACGCTGAAAGATAAACCACCCGCACTAATATTAACCAGCACTGTTGGCAGCGTGTGCTTGATGGCTTCTTCACCTAAGCCATGCATAATAAAATTGAGCTTATCATTAAGCGCAGCCAACGCCTCTGCCATCAACGAACTTTTTTCGCGAATGGTTTCAATAGTTTCTTGTACACGTGTTTCAATCTCGCTCAATGCACTAGGAAAATAACGTTCAATAAACGCCGCATCAGCTGTTGCGGGGAGTGGATGACTTGCTTCCTCGTCTGTTAATACACGATACGAAAAGGGCAGCATGGTATCCATGCGATAATAAGCACGTTGCTGAGGAGTTGATTCTTTCATTTATGCGGTAGCCAGTTTTAAACTTGAAATGGGTGTAGCCGTCTTAACTTGGCCAGATGCTCCGTAGGTATCGCCAGCGTCTATTTTACCGGATAGCAAGTTTAATCCAAACTCATTTAAACGCAGCAAACTTTGCAATAGCATAGCATTGCGCTGGTTGGCCTGTTGAATTGTTTTTGTTAGTGCGACCAAACTACTCGAAGCACCAGATTCAGTGCAATTTGTTAACAAGTTTGCAACAATCTGACTGGCTTCTAGATTAGGTAACTTAGCTTTTAGTGCTTGCTCTGTTTGACTAATTTCATCCAATTGATTCAATTTTCGCTCTGCAATCTGAGTAATTAAATCAGCTTGATTACTTTTCAGGGCATCAAATTCAGATTCTAGGGTGAGTAGAAATGCCTGAAGTTGTTCAACCCATTGATCGCAAAGCTGGCATACAGTCATAAGTTTTCAATCCTAAGAAGTTTTCAGCCTTTGATTTGGTTTTCGAAAGCCATTAACCGAGCTGCAATACTGGCAGGATTGGGCTTGTAATTGCCTTCTGCAATCGCAGCACGCAAGCTAGCTACACGCTCCGCATTGACTTCAGCTTTACTGTTGCTTTGCTGAGCCAGCTGTCCTAAACGACTTGCCGTGTCTGTTAAGGTAACTTTCTCTTCATTTTTGGCAAAAGTTGCCACACCAGCGTCTAGTGTTTTGCCGTCTGTCTTGCGTGCTGTGTTATTGTCTAGGTTGGTTAAGCTTTTGTTGGCGTTGTTACCAACACCTCTCAATACGCTATTGATGTCCATGATTCACCTCACCCTAAAATTCTTATTGTCATTCTAGCAATTTTTTTGCCTATCTGAGAGGGTTATCGAACAATTTGCGAAAAACTTTAATCTTTTTTTCTTTTTTTAGCTCATATGGGCAAATCATGACAAACCTCAACGAACACTGACCGTGTCGGCCGATTCAATATAAGCTTTAACCGTTTTTCCTGAACTTAAGTTTTTAACACGAATCGCTTGGCCCATGCTTCCAGCCTCAAGGGCCATTCCGTTCATTTCGATATGAAAACGAGGGTCAGCACTGACAATTTTAACCAAATCATTTTTTTGTATCAGCAGGGTATTCTTGAGGTGATGTTGTTGTAATGGCGTTCCTTTGGCGATAAATTGTCTGACGCTTTTATGTTGTACGCTAGTTAAATCACGCAAATGATTGTTGGTTACTTGTGCATTGGGACGCCAATCGACCGTTACTTGATGTTCATCAATGGTCTGTCCTGCCGATAAATCTTGCACGGCTATAATAACAGGCAGCAGGCCTGTCACTTTAGCGTTCACATATTGACGCCATACAGGTTGTATACAGCTAATCGTAAGCGTAACATTGCCAACACGTTGTTTTGTGTTATAAGTTATCTGTGGTCGTTTTTCGCAATTTGGTTTTTGAGCGGCACTAGATAACGGAGTTATACTCACCTGTGGTTGCTTTAGTTGCGGATCTAAGTGCGTTAATATGTAAGCCTTGGCAAGCATCATCAATTCATCGGCACTTTCGCTGTGAGCGTTTGAAGTGGCTAGGAGTGTCAATAAACCAATACACAGACTTAAAAAAAGCCTGTTAAGGGTGATTTGGCACGATTTACGCTTGTAGGCTGTCATAATGATAGTCAAGATTTACCTAAACTGGCCGAAGTAAGGCTTATTGTAGCGAATAAAACGGATTTTTACCTATGTCAGACCTGTTAAAAAACATTGATCGACGCACAAAGCTTGCCGGTATGAACCGCATGGAGTTGTTGTTGTTTACGCTACACGATGAGCAACGCTTTGGTATTAATGTCTTTAAGGTGAGGGAAGTCATACGCACGCCACACATTTCACCTGTGCCTAAATCGGATGCACGTATTGTTGGTATTGCAGATATTCGTGGTGCGACTATGCCAGTGATTGATTTGCCACTGGCGTTAGACTTGCCACCAATGAAAGATGTGCTAGGGACACTTACCATCGTCACTGAATTTAACAGTTCTGTGCAGGGTTTCTTAGTCGGTTCGGTCGATAAAATTGTTCATTTGCGTTGGGAGGATATATTACCGCCTCCTGACACTTTGATGAATGTCAATTATTTAACGGGTGTGACCAAGGTTAACCATAATTTGGTTGAAATTATTGATGTCGAAAGGGTTTTGCAAGAAGTGGCTGGTCGTAGCGCTGCGGATGTGTCGGACGAAGTCAGTAAAATTGGTCTGGAAGTGATTAAAGGTCGTGAATTTTTAGTTATTGGTGCTGATGATTCGGTTGTAGCGCGTACTAAATTGAAAGCTGTGTTGGATAAGCTGGGTGTTAAATCCATTATTTTCAATAACGGTAAGCTTGCACTGGAAGCGTTGCAAAAAATGGCCGATAAAGCCGATAAAGGTGATGCTATTGCTGTAAATAAACAAGTACTGATGCTCGTCTCCGATATTGAAATGCCTGAAATGGATGGTTATACATTAACCACACATGTGCGCAAAGATCCGCGTTTAAAAGATCTGTATGTTGTATTAAATTCTTCCTTATCGGGTGGTTTTAATGATAATTTGACTGCCAAAGTGGGTGCTAATAAGTTTTTGTCGAAATGGCATACTGATGAGTTGGCGAACTTGGTGATTGAGCGAATTCGTGCTAGAGATGGCGTGGAAGGGTGATCCCCAGTGTTGACGCTAAGAAACTTCATTTGGATAGGTCTTCTGAATTTATTCAGTAGTGTCAGTTTGGCACAGTCACCCTGTGTCGAAGTAGAAGGCGTTGCTCAGATTGAGCAGGGTGATCTTGCTTATGCACGACAAATGGCCATTCGAGATGCCTTAGCGCAAGCAGCACTTTCGTCTAATGTACGCGTTAATGCGCAATCTGAAACACAAAACTTTTCTTTGACGCGTCAATCGGCTCAGTTTGCCGCACAACAGCGCGTTACCAGTATGAAGGTGTTGTCGGAAGTTCAAGAAGGCAACACAATCAGAGTGAGTGTTTCGGCTTGCTTAACAGATGAGGCTAAGGTTTGTCCCAACTACATTGCACGCTATGTGCCTAAAGTGGCCATTGCATCTGTAGCCGTGCAAGATGAGTATTCTGTTAAAGACATCCTTGATGTCGCACCTGGTTATCAGGGTGAGTTGTTTAATCGCTTGTGGTCTTCGGGGCAACGTAATGTTGAGTTGCTGCATACCGCCAGTGACCTCTATGTCGGTCGCCCGATTGTACCCAATCTGTCTTCAACCATGCTGCAAACGGCGAGTGATCGCACTTTGGCGCAATATCTGGTGTTAACGGTTATTCGTTCGGCTGATTGGGAAGTGGAGCAAAGTGCAGTTGCGGGTGAAATTCGTAAAGCCTTTCGTTTCGACAAAGAGCCTACGCAACGTACCGTTAGTGTCGAATGGTATGTCATTGACTTGATTCAAGAGCGACTGTTGGTGCAAGGTAATGCTTTCAAAAAAGTGAGTGATGCCGACGTTAGGGTTGGTCGTGATAAGCCATTTGCCAGCCGTCAATTTTTTGTCACACCAACGGGCAAGCTGTTTGATTATGTTTTGAACGAGCAGGTTGCGTCTATTCAAGAAAGTTTAGCCTGTGCGCCAATATCGGCCACTATTGCGGAAGTAAATCAGCAAAAAGTCGTGGTGCCCATCAGCATCGATTCGGGTGTGTCCCAAGGCGATGTGTTAGCCGTTTATAGTCGCAGCTCTCGTCCTTATCGTATCGGTTCAATTGAATTAGGAACTGATTTAGAACCGACGGCGTTTATTCGCGTGCAGAAGGTATTGCCGCGTTTTATTGTCGGGCAGTTCGAGGGGAAGAAGGGGTTGGTGCAGGCGGGTGATATCGTTAAATCCTGGTAATTTCATCATTCAATCCAAAATACCTTTGTCAGCTTCACCATTGCGCTACTACTTGTAGCACTGCGGTTTGCTTTCGCGGTCTATGGCATTGACTGAGTGGAATGCAACCGAGCATGGATGTTTTTGTGCGCTTAGCGCCTAGCCATTTTGCCAGCTCATGACGGTTTTGCGCTTGTTCCTCCCCCTTTGTTAAGGGGGAGGTTAGGTGGGGGTTGTGAAAGCAGGCTAGGGTGAGGGAATAATCCCCATAAATGAAAACTGACTCATTTTTATCGGCAAAAATTGCCGATTTCTTCTTTTTTTAACGTTATCGGCGGCAATTTATCTTTCTTTAATCCTTTTTGGCATTTTGTTTGCTTTATTGTTTTCATGGAAAACTCCGTGAGGGTAACAACAATGTCATCTCGATTTGATTCAGTCTTAGGTATTCATGCCGATGCGCTAAAACTGCGTGAGGCTCGTGGTCGCATACTTGCGTCTAATCTAGCTAACGCGGATACGCCCAACTATAAAGCACAAGATTTAGATTTTCGTGCTGCCATGCTGAAACAGCGTGGTGATGAGATGCCGTTACGTTCACCGAGTATGAAATTAACCAACAGCAGGCATATCGCAGGTTTTGAAGGTAATAACCTCAGTGCAGCTGAATATTTACGTTATCGCGTGCCAACTCAGCCATCGCTTGATGGTAATACCGTCGAAACCCATATTGAAAAAGCTAAGTTTATGGAAAACGGTATGCAACACTCGATGACACTGCAATTTTTAGACGACAGAATTAAGGGCATCAAAAATGCCTTACGTGGTCAATAACGCTAAAGGGTAAGTTATGTTTGATACCATTAATATCGCAGGTTCTGGCATGAATGCACAAAATGTGCGCCTCAATGCCATTGCCTCTAACATGGCGAATGCTGACAGTATTAGCTCTAATGCTAAAGATACCTATCGCGCTAAACACGCTAAGTTTGAAACCATTATGGCTCAAATGGGTACGCCGCCTGGCGTTATTCCAGTGGGTGGTGTGCGTGTGAAAGAGATTGTTGAAGATCAATCGGAACTTAAAGCGGAATATAACCCTAATCATCCCATGGCCAATGAGCAAGGCTATATCTATCGCCCGAATGTCGATACCGTCGAAGAAATGGCCAATATGCTGTCTGCTTCACGTAGTTATGAAATGAACATTGAAGTCATGAACACCACCAAACAATTGTTATTACGCACCATTCAGTTGGGCAGCGGTAACTAATACATCCGCTAATAGGAGATCAACATCATGGCTATTTCAAGTATTGATAGCTTAATGAACCCGAACGAAAAAGCGCGGGTTGCGCCACAAAAAACCATGGGTCAAGAAGATTTTTTGAAACTCTTAACGACGCAAATGCAAAATCAAGACCCCACCAATCCGGTAGATAACACGAAAATGATTGCCGATATGGCTCAGTTTTCTAGCTTGGAAGCAATGAAACAACTGAACGATACCGTGAGTAGCATTAGCCAAATGTTCAAAGTCAATCAAGCGGTGCAAGCGAGTGTGTTGGTGGGTAAAGACGTCGTGGTTCCAGGTAATAAGATTAGTTTAATTTCAGGTAATGCGCCTGTTGCTTTGGTTGATATTAAACAGCCATTAACGGATGTGAAAGCGCAAATTCGTAATGCCAGTGGTGAATTGGTGCGTGAGTATGCCTGGGATAGGTTGCCTGTCGGTCAGGGTGATTTGAAGTGGGATGGTAAAGATGCTGCTGGCAATGCGTTGATGCAAGGTAACTATACGGTAACGGCATGGGGAACGAATTCTGAAGGTGCTCGTACAGCAGTTGGCACATTAGTTGCTCAGAAAGTGGTTAGTGTAGATGTGGGTTCATCGGGCGCTTCGCTTAATTTAGCTGACGGCTCTGCCGCTGGTCTCGATGAAATTCAACAAATCCGATAAGACGAGGATAGAATCATGGCAACGAATTTTTCATTAACCGCGTTAACAGGTATTAACTCAGCTTCGACTGGTTTGGGTGTTATCTCCAATAACATTTCCAATGCCCAAACCATTGGTTTTAAATCAAGCCGTGCCGAATTTGCGGATTTGTTTTATGGTGCTCAAAATACACCTGGTACAGGTTCTCGTACACAGGCTGTGACACAGAATTTTAATCAAGGTGCGATTAACGATACAGGCAATCAACTAGACTTGGCCATTAGTGGAAATGGCATGTTTATTTTAGAAGATAAGTCTGGACGCTATGACGCAGTTTACACTCGCAATGGTTCATTTAAATTGGATAAGGATGGTTTTATTACTGACCAAATGGGTAATCGACTGCAAGGGTTTAATAAAGATAATTTTCTGTCTACACCCACAAATAGCATTTATCAAACGGTTTTAGGTTCGCTTAATATTGGTGAACTTAACAAAGTTCCGAAACAAACGTCGCAAACAACTTTTGATTTGAACTTAAATGGACAGGATCCAGTAACCTATGTAACCACCTCAAATGGCGGCAGACAGAGCGCCAGTGGGGTTGCTTTTACTGCGAATAATTTGAAAAATTTATCCTATGACGGCGCACCTAATTATTCAACCAGCAAAGTTGTGTACGATAGTTTGGGCGGTCAACATCGCGTTACGGTTAATTATTACAAAGTAGGTGTGAATGCTCCTGGAAGTTACCCGTCGGCAAACTCATCATCAGGTAATTCAGTAACTTATAATAACGAAACAACCGATTGGTATGCGCAATATATTATGGAGGACTTTGATCCTGTCAGCAATAAATGGTATAGATCGGGTTCGGGTCAAGACTCGGCTGCCAATGGTTTAAGTAATGAAAATGCTTACCTCAATTTTCAGGCACTGATAACTGGAGGAGCCACAGTAGCTGAAGCTAGTGCGGCACAAAACGCAGCATCTACCTTTGGTATGCCAACAACAGCAGCTGGTGCTGGTGAGAGTGCATATAACTTGGTGCTCGCTATCGGTGGTACAGTAGCTGAGGCTGCAACAGCCAGAGGAACAGCGATAGCTGCGTTTGGAGCTGGTGGGCCAGCAGGGCAGCTGGCTGCGTTCAATGCTGCTTTAGCCTCAACGTCGCAAACAAGTTTTACAGACGCTCAGGGCAGTACATCATACACAGATTACACTGGCGCAAACGGTTGGAGTTCAGATTCATCACGACTTGCTTCGTTATTTGCTGTTAGTGACGCATCGGGAAATCTTATTCAACCGACAACAGCTGCCCAAGCCGCCCAAGCCGCTCAAGCAGCAGCTATTGCGATGGGACTTAATGCTTCACAGGCTGCGCAGGCAGCACAAGCAGCACAAGCAGCATTTTCTGGACCGTTAGTTGCTCCAGCAACAACAGCATCGCAAAATGCATTTAACGCTGCCTTTGGTTCTAGTGGAGTTGTGACTTCAATTCCTGATGCCGTTGTTCAGGCATACCGTTTTGATAGTCAGGGCAAACTACTTGATTTCAATAATAACGGTGATTTTGCTATGGTTGCTGGTAATAATACCCCACCTATTAAAATAGCAGCACCACAAAATTGGTATTTCGACATTCCTAATCCAAACGGAACAGTTGGTGTCAGTGAGCAAATGAGCTTCGATGCAGATTTAACTAAACTGACTCAATATGCAGGATCCTATAATATTCGTGGTGTGACACAAGATGGTTATGCGGCGGGTGACTTGGTCAATGTTCAGGTAAATAAAGACGGTACCATTGAAGCGCAGTATTCCAATGGTCGTTCGGATACCGTGGCTAAACTAGCCTTAGCCAACTTCAGTGACCAACAAGGTATGCAAAAACTGGGTAACCAAATGTGGGCAGAAACGGCCGCTTCTGGTCCGCGCCAGTTGGGCAATCCGCAAGCATCTGGTTTTGGTGCTATTCAAGCTGGCGCCTTGGAATACTCTAACGTTGATGTAACGGGTGAGTTAGTGAATATGATTTTTATGCAAAAAATGTATCAGGCCAGTGCGCAGGTGATTTCTACCGATAAAACCTTAACACAAACCATTCTCCAGCTCTAATCAGCTTCTTTAAGCCCTAATAACTAGATTTTTAGTTGTTGGGGTTTTGTTTTGGATTGCTTTGGCACAGTAAATGCTTAATAGTTTTTGAGGCAAGACTTGCCGTTACCTCAGTGGTGATGGCAAACCAAGCCGAATGAGATATGACTTAGGGATAACTGAATAGGAGTGGCGGATTATGGACAGAATGCTGTACATCGCCATGAGTGGTGCTAAAGAAACTGCGCTTTCATTAGCGGCCAACTCAAACAACTTAGCCAATGCCAATACCACTGGTTTTAAAGCCGACTTTAACCAATTTCGCGCCATGCATGTCGCGGGACCTGGGCATGATAGTCGTGCTTATGCCTTATCTGAACGTCCTGCAACCGATTTAACCGCTGGTCCGATGAATTACACCGGTCGAGATATGGATGTGGCTGTTGCTAACAATGATTGGTTGGTCATTCAAACACCTAAAGGTGATGAAGGGCTGGTTAAAACCGCCAGTTTGCAAATCAAAGCCGATGGTTCGTTGGTTGATATTCACGGCAACCCTATGCTGGGTGCTGATGGTCCTATCGTTATCCCTCCCGCCGAAAAAGTCGATATCGGTGTCGACGGTAGCATTTCGATTGTTCCACTCGGTCAGCCGATGCAGAATTTAGAAATTGTCGGTCAGTTGCGTATTGTTAGACCTAATGACGCCTCACCGCAACAAATAGAAAAAGGATTAGACGGGTATATGCGCTCTAAAGCAGGCGTTACCCCTCAGTTGGATGGTCGTTTGATGAGCGGCGTGTTAGAGGCTAGTAACGTCAATACCGTTCAGTCTTTGGTGGATATGATTTCTTTGCAACGCAAGTACGAAATGCAGGTAAAAATGATGAACACCAGCAATAAAAACGAAGAAAAAAACAATCAGTTATTATCGCTAAGATAAGGGTAGGTTAGGATCATGAACAGAGCACTATATGTCGCCAAAACAGGCTTAGAAGCGCAAAACACACGCTTAGCAACTATTTCTAATAACTTGGCTAACGCCAACACCACTGGTTATAAACAAGGTCGTGCCGAGTTTGAGGATCTGATTTATCAGAACGTGCGCCAACCTGGCGGGTTTGCTAACCAACAAACCACGCTGCCTTCTGGTTTGCAGTTGGGTGTGGGTACTAAAGTGGTGGCCATTCAAAAAATGCACACACAAGGTAGTCTACAAAATACGGGCAATGAATTAGATATTGCTTTGCAAGGTAAGGGTTTTTTTCAAATTCAGCAGGTCGACGGCACTATTGCTTACACGCGTGACGGTTCTTTTCAATTGAACCAGAATGGTGACATGGTGACTTCGGGCGGTTTATTGGTACAGCCACAGATTACCGTTCCACCTAACGCGACGGGTGTCACTATTGGTACCGACGGTACTGTTTCGGCAACCATTCCTGGACAGGCAGAGCCACAACAGCTAGGTCAGTTAGAGATTGCTACCTTTATTAATCCAGCCGGTTTGAACGCAAAAGGCGATAACCTATTCACCGAAACCATTGCCAGCGGCGTGCCGGTTGTGGGCGTGGCGGGTGTTGACGGTGTCGGTACCATTATTCAATCTTTCTTAGAAGCTTCTAACGTTAACACGGTGGAAGAGTTGATTGGTATGATCGAAGCGCAACGTACTTATGAAATGAATGCCAAAGCGATTAAAGCTGCCGATGGCATGATGCAATATCTCAATAATAACGTGTAATCTAAGTCAGGATGAATAGATATGAAAACACAATTATTACTGGCTATGACAGCCGTTAGTTTTTTGACAGCCTGTTCTAACACGCCACAACGTATGGGTAAGTTCGAGTATGAGCCTGCTTACCCAACCAATATTCCACAAGCAGAAACGGCACGTAATGGTTCACTATATCAACCTGGCGCGATGGACTTGTTTAATGATAGTAAAGCACGTCGCATTGGTGACATCATTACTGTCAATTTACAAGAAAAAATGAATGCGCAGAAAAAAGCAGCAGCGAATGAGAAGAAAACCAACGCCACTTCCATGGGCGCTCCCACTATTTTAGGAGGGACGGTGGGTGCAGCTGCTGGCGGTATTAACTTTTTGGGTGATACTTCTTTTGATTCCTCCCATCAATTTAAGGGACAGGGTGATGCATCGCAAAGCAATAGCCTAACGGGTAATATTAGTGTTACCGTGGTTGAAGTGATTCCGAATGGTAATTTGGTCGTCCGTGGTGAAAAATGGGTAACCATTAACCAAGGTGAAGAAGTCATTCGGTTTGCTGGTATTATTCGTCCAGCGGATGTCGGTCCTGATAACAGCATTCCCTCCACCAAAGTAGCTGATGCCCGTATTATTTATAGTGGCGATGGGTTAGTGAACGAAGCCACGCAGAAAGGGTGGTTGGCACGATTCTTCAGCAATTATTGGCCATGGTAAACCTATTACGCTAACATCTGGCGTTTGTTGCTTAACAAACAAAAATAGTCTGATAACGGCAAGACACACAAGTCTACTTATAAAAAAATAGTCATGATTAGCGCCTTAGTTCTCCCTAAGGTGCTTTTTTATTTTATTGGTATTGGCATATCCTTTGCTTTGTACTAAGTGTAAAATAAAATCAGCTTAGGGAGAGTCTCCATGAAACGAATTATAGTTACTGGTTTGATGGCCTTAATGGCGCTACAACCTGTTTTAGCTGAGCGCATTAAAGACTTGGCACAAGTTCAAGGTGTGCGTAGCAACCAACTGATTGGTTATGGCTTGGTGGTTGGTCTAAATGGTACGGGTGATAAAAATCCTTTTACTGATCAAAGCCTCAAGTCAATGCTGACACGTTTTGGTATTAACATGCCAACCGATGTGAAGCCCAACTCCAAAAATATCGCAGCGGTGGCTGTGCATGCAGAATTACCTCCTTTTATAAAGCCAGGTCAAACGATTGATATTACCGTTTCTTCTTTAGGTAACGCTAAATCACTTGCTGGTGGTTCATTGTTGCTTACACCATTGCGTGGACTAGATGGTAATGTTTACGCGATGGCACAAGGTTCGTTGGTGGTTGGTGGCTTAGACGCCTCTGGTAAAGATGGTTCTAAAATTACCATTAACTACCCAGGCGGCGGTCATGTGCCTAATGGAGCGATTGTTGAGAAAGGGGTTGATGCTGGTTTCGATGTCGGTAACACCATTACATTAAATCTGCGCCAGGGCGATTTCACTACCGCTAAACTGATGGTCGATGCCATTAACCAAAAATTTGGGGCGGATACGGCTAGAGCCTTGGATGCTCAGTCGGTAGAGGTGATGGCACCTCGTATGGCATCGCATAAAGTCAGTTTTTTGTCTGAAATTGAAAATATTGAAATTACGCCTGCGGAAGCCGCTGCTAAGGTCATCGTTAATGCCAGAACCGGTACCGTGGTCATTGGGCAAAATGTACGTATTGGCGCCGCTGCCGTGGCACATGGTAATTTGAGTGTTTCTGTCGGTGAAGGGATGAATGTCAATCAGCCCAATCCTTTCGCTAATGGTCAAACTGCCGTGACGCCAGCTTCTAATGTAGCGGTTAATCAAGAGCCGGCACGTATGTTTAAGTTCGATAGTGGCGTATCATTAGACGAGTTAGTGAAAACGGTGAATAAAATTGGCGCGTCGCCTTCGGACTTAGTCGCTATTTTAGAAGCCTTGAAAGCATCAGGTGCGTTGAAAGCCGAATTGCTGGTTATTTAAGGAGTGCTGAGATTGAACTCAGTCAGTAACATTAATGTCGCTAACGATGTCGGTGCTGTCAATGGCTTGCGCCGCGTCGCCCAGCAAGACAAAACCGAAGCACTAAAAGCGGTGGCGAAACAATTTGAAGCGATTATGCTGCAACAATTGTTGAAAAGCTCTCGTGAGACTTCTTGGGATGATGGGTTTGGAGAAGATGTACCGGGTGTCGGTTCTATGGATACTTACCGTGAGTGGCGAGATGATCAGCTGGCACAAACACTTTCTGCTAAAGGTTCAATGGGTTTTGCCGATATGTTAGTAAAACAATTATCTCCCGCAATCAACAATAACGCTAAGTATGGTATCGCTAGTGATTTAAAAGATGAGGGCGCTGTGAATAAACCCATTGCGCGTACCCATTCCAGTTCCAGCAATATGGGCGGCTGGTGGAAAGTACCGGCTGCCGATATTCCAGCAGTGCCAAAATCAACTACGGAAGTAGGCTTGCCCTCAACCGAAGAAACCTTACTGTTGCGTAACCTGTTGCAGGGAAAAATAACCGCTAAGCCCGAACAGGGCTGATTGGGGAAGGATGAAATAACATGGCTGATTTATTGATGACTGCAAGCTCTGGTTTAAGAGCTTTTCAACAGGCGCTTAATGTTACTGGGCATAACATTGCCAATGTGAATACCGAAGGCTATAACCGTCAACGGGTTGAAATAAGTGCGGGCACGCCTCAGTTATCGGCTGGCGGTTATGTTGGTTCAGGGTCACGTACTACTGGTATTAACCGTGTTTACCAAGATTACTTGTCTAATCAGCTTAATAATAGTTACACGGCACAAAGTAAATATAACAATATTGATGTGTATTCAACTCAGTTGAATGGTACTTTGGGTAATCCAGAAAATGGTGTAAGTGCTGGTATGCAATCGGTTTTTTCTGCCTGGAATACCATGGCAAATGATCCTACGAATAGCACTTCACCGCGTTTTCTGCTTGACTCTCAATCGCTTTTAGCGATGCAAGTAGAAAATTATGATAGTTTGCGTAACGATTTACATGATCAGGTTAATGGTCAACTGAGTTCGTCTGCCACTCAAGTTAATCGGATATTAAATGAGCTGGTATCCCTAAATCAATCATTGGGTTCGTTAAACCAGCGGTCTGAGTTACCTGCTAACGATTTGTTAGATAAGAGAGACATGCTGGTTAAAAGTTTGAATCAATATATGGATACTAAAGTCTTTCAAAACAATGATGGTACGATAGATGTATATTCATCTGATGGCAAAGTGCCATTAATTACTGATAATCGTGCATTGTCAATCTATACTAAAGAGAGTCCATTTAAGAAATTTGATGCTGTTAATGGCGCTCCCATTAAGAATCAACAACTAGATCTCTATATCCAAATGCCAGGAACAGGTCGAGAAACGGTCATTAGTAATAGTATTTCAGGGGGTGAAATTGGTGGTGCTTTGGCTTTTCGTAAAGACCAATTAATGCGTGCTGAAGATGAGTTGGGATTAAGCGTTGCAGGGATGGCAATCGCCATGAATGCTCAACATCGCCAAGGGTTTGATATAGCGGGTGTTCGTGGCGATGACATGTTTAGTTTAAACAGTAAGTCCCCCATACTGATGCCTAATGCCACTGTTTACGATACACCGACGAATACGGGAACGGGAGCAGTTTCTGTCTCAGGAACCGTTACGAGCGCTTTTGCTTATAAGCTCACTTTTAATGGTACCAATTACGATGTCACTAATGCCTATACCAGTGCCGTGGTTGCCACTGGTGTAAACCTGCCACAAACTTATAATGGTGTTACAATTGCGATGGCTGGTGCACCTTCCAATGGCGATAGTTTTATGGCGTTTAGCCGTAGTGATTTTCATAATCAGCTAGAACAAACAGCCTACAAAGATGTGAGAAATAGTGGCACTATTACCAATAATGACATTACGATTAACTTGAATAAACGGGGTTTGTCAAATAATCCAACAGGTTCGAAAGCTGTTTTAAATGATTTAAGCAATCCAGCAGATTTGGAACAAGTACAGAAACAATTAGCTTTATTACAGCCACGAACTTATTCACTCAGTTTTGATGGTAGTTTCTATACGGTAAGTGATACTCGTACAGGACAGATTATTCCTTTTCAACAAGGTATTGATGACCCGATAGGTTATCCTAGTGTAACGACGTTACGGTTTGAAGGGTTGCAAGTTGACATAGATCAGACCAGTCGACAAATGAAACCAGGTGACAAATTTGAGTTTCGTTTCTTTGATGACGCTTCCGCTCAGTTTAATGCTTCTTTAACAAATCCTGATAAAGTAGCTTATCGTGGAGCAGATGCGAATGGATTGCCTCTAGCAATCGGTAATAACCTTAATGCCGCTAATATAGCCAGTTTGCAAGATAAAAAGTTGCTCAATAACAGCCAGAATACCTTTAAAGAAGCCTATTCAGTCATGGTTGGTAATGTGGGCACTTATCACCGAACCAATCAAGTGAGCATGGAAACACAAAATGCGGTTAATGCCCAGTTGACTCAAGTGAGAGATAGTATGTCGGGTGTTAATTTGGACGAGGAAGCAGCGAATATGTTGCGTTTTCAACAGGCTTATCAAGCTGCGGCAAGGATTATGCAAGCATCACAAACCATGTTTGATACCATTCTTGGCGCTCTAAGATAGGAAGGTGAGTTATGCGTATTTCTACCCCGCAAATTAACTTTAATGGTATCCAAGGTTTTCGCAAACATACCGAGGATTTGTACAACATACAAGAAAAACTATCCAGCGGTAAACGGGTTAACAAACCTGGAGATGATCCAGTAGCCGCAGCACGTATTTATACCTTAGATAAGTCGATCAAACAATTAGACCAGTGGAATGTTAATGGTGCTTATGCGCAGCGTAAGTTAGCGCTTGAAGACACCACATTGACTAATTTCATTGATGTCATGCAACGCGTGAGAGAGTTGACTATTTATGGCATGAACGACACCCAAAGTACCAATGGAAGACAAGCGATTGCCGCGGAAATGCGCGGATTGCTCGAAAACTTAAAGTCTTTGGCCAATACCCAAGACAGTAACGGTGAGTATATTTTTGCTGGTGATAAATCGACCACACCCGCTTATCAAGCGGTAACGGCGGCGAATGTCACTCAGTTGTCGACAGGATTACAAGCGCCTCAACCGACTAATTACTTTACGGTAGGAACTGGAGCAGCCATCACTATAAATCGTATGGATGGTGTTCCTACTACAGTTACACCTGCAGCGAATCAGATTGTGGATAATTTTAACGCTAAAATTTACACGCTAAATCCCATTACTCAAGCTTACGAAGATGCTGTTGGTGAGCCACTATTTGCTTACACAGGCGCTCACTCAGGCGCTCGTTTTGTGCAAATTTCGCCTGATAATGATCACATCGATAATGGCAATGATAGTGGAGATGCTTCCCGCGTTCGTGTCTCGGATATGGGCGCAAAGACTTTTGGGTTTTATGATAAAACCTCATCCACACCTTGGCAGCCTGCTTATGCAGCTGATAAAAATCCGCAACTTAATTATAATGTTTTTGACACTATGCGAGAACTGATTAATCAGTTTGAAACAGGTCAAAAAGGTGTTGGTAATGTAGCAGGCAATAGTCGATTAGATGATTTACTGAGTGAGTTAGATGTGACGTTTAAATCGCTTACCAATGTTCAAGCCGATGTCGGTACGCGTTTACAACGCATTGACATGCAAAATAGTATGAATCAAGACTTTAAGTTAGGTCTGACCAATAACCTTGGTTTATTGCGCGATCAAGATATGGTAACTGGTATTA
>CAZYER010000017.1:27161-31019 GCA_964646525.1 uncultured Francisella sp.
GGTCTGACCAATAACCTTGGTTTATTGCGCGATCAAGATATGGTAACTGGTATTAACCATTACCAAAAAATTCTAACCAGCTTACAATTGTCGCAACAAACATTTGCTAAATTGAGTGAACTTTCTTTATTTAATTACATTCGTTAAACATAAGGGATGAGATGGCAATGTCATCTTGGGGTTTTTGGTCTATTGGTGCGTTGTTGTTTTTTTCGGCAAGTGTATCGATGGTTGAAACCGATAAATTAATTGCCATGGCTAAAGGTGCAGAGCAAGTCGGTTTGATTGAAGCGCCTAAGTCGCCGCTGGTATTACCGCCAGCACTGTTGAGTCAATCGCCCAAACTTGACCATTCGAGACAGACACTGCATCAATTAGATACGTTCGTGAGCGAAGTAGAACAGCTTTGGGCACAGGAAACGCGACTTTCTTCTCCTACCGTGTTGGTGCAGTATTCGGGAGACAAACGATCGCGCTCACTCATTGACCTAAAACAAGGTAAGCTGATCGTTGAGCATTTTGTCACATCCGATGCTGAATCTAATATGTTGCGAGTATTATCGAATGCTTTATTAACACCCAATGATCCGCGACAAGTAGATTTACGGAAGGTGCAAAGTTTTTCTAGCACTGAGACTCCTTTTTTGTTGGGTCAGCTAGTCGATGCTTTGGGCAAGCCGATTGATACTCGTGCTAAAGCCGATCAGTTTGCTGCATGGGCAGTGGTTAATAAAAAGCAACAACTCAAAACCCATGCTGGCGATATCTATCGTATCGAATTGCCCTTAGACGCTAATCATAAACAGGTTCGAGCGGCGCGTTTTGCTCGTTATATTGAAGCAGCAGCACAAGAGTTTGCTGTTGACGTTAACTTGCTTTATGCGATCGCTGAAACAGAAAGTCACTTTAATCCTTTTGCCATTAGCCGCACAGGTGCTTTGGGGGTGATGCAA
The DNA here is from genome assembly GCA_964646525.1 of uncultured Francisella sp. GTDB lineage: Bacteria > Pseudomonadota > Gammaproteobacteria > Thiomicrospirales > Thiomicrospiraceae. Next base: position 28,115 of record CAZYER010000017.1, read on the forward strand.
ATCATGCCAGACAGAGCGGGGCGAGATGCGATGAAGCTACTTATTGGAGTGGATCGGCAGCCCAGCCATCAAGAGTTGACCGACCCGCAAACTAATATTCGTTTAGGGGCAGCTTATTTAGCCCTGCTTCAACAACACTATCTGAAAGAAATTGAACATCCTCGTAGTCGAGAATACGCGGTGATCGCAGCCTATAATGGTGGAGCTAGTCGAGCTATTTCTGTCTTCTCAAATAATAAAGATCATGCCTTAACCACAATCAATGCATTGCCGCCACAAATGGTGTATGATTCGATTAAAAGACGTCATGCCAGTGCAGAGACGCGGGGCTACTTAGAGAAAGTTACCACAGCGAAACGTCGCTATAGCAGTAGGGTGTAGAATGTTTGACGGAAAATCAATTTTAATCACGGGCGGAACCGGTTCTTTTGGAAAAAAATATGTCAAGACGCTACTGACGCATTATTCACCGAAGCGACTGATCATTTTTTCACGTGATGAGCTTAAGCAGTTCGAGATGCAGCAAGAATACAATCACCCCTGTATGCGCTATTTTTTGGGTGACGTGCGCGATAAAGAACGATTAAAACAGGCAATGAGAGGCGTGGATTATGTCATTCATGCCGCTGCGCTAAAGCAAGTGCCCGCTGCGGAATACAACCCAACCGAATGTATTCGAACCAACATTCATGGGGCAGAAAACGTCATTCACGCTGCACTCGAAAATGATGTCGAAAAAGTCATTGCTTTATCGACCGACAAAGCCGCTAATCCCATTAATCTTTATGGTGCGACTAAATTAGCTTCTGATAAGTTATTTGTTGCCGCCAATAACATTGCAGGCGGTCGTCGAACTTCTTTCAGCGTCGTGCGCTATGGCAATGTCGTCGGTTCGCGCGGTTCGGTAGTTCCTTTTTTTGAAAAGCAAATTGCTGATGGTGTCGATGCCTTACCCATTACAGATGTGCGCATGACACGTTTTTGGATTTCGTTACAGCAAGGTGTTGATTTTGTACTTAAGAATTTTGTGCGCATGCAAGGTGGTGAAATTTTTGTACCAAAAATCCCCTCTATTCGTATTGTCGATTTAGCCGAAGCTATGGCACCTGGCATGGCGATCAAAGAAGTGGGTATTCGTCCAGGTGAAAAATTACACGAAATCATGTGTCCCGCTGATGACTCTCATCTCACAATTGAATATCCAGATCACTATGTCTTGCAACCAACCATTAAATTTCACGGTGCGGATCGTAATTACTATCATAATGCGCTTGGAGAGATGGGTGTGGCGGTTAAACAAGGATTTGAATATCATTCAGGTACTAATCCGCATTTTTTGACACCTGACGAAATTCGACTCTTTAACGCTCAGGCAATAGCATGATTCCTTATGGTCGTCAGCACATAGATCAAGCGGATATTGATGCCGTTACTGAGGTATTACACTCCGACTTTCTCACTCAAGGCCCTGCGGTTCCAGTATTTGAACAGGCAGTTGCCGACCTAGTGGATGCTAAGCATGCTGTTGCTATGAACAGTGCTACTTCAGCCTTGCATGTCGCTTGCTTGGTATTAGGTTTGGGAAAAGGTGATTGGTTGTGGACAACACCCAATACCTTTGTTGCTTCAGCAAACTGTGCGTTGTATTGTGGTGCAGGTGTAGACTTTGTTGATATTGATGCCAATTCACTGAATATCAGTATTGATGTCTTAGCCAATAAATTGGTTGAGGCTGAAAAGACAGGGAAGCTACCTAAAATCGTTGTTGCTGTCGATTTTGCTGGTCGTCCTTGTGATTGGCCAGCTTTACGGCGATTGGCTGACCAGTATGGTTTTTTTCTCATTGATGATGCATCTCATGCCATTGGTGCAGATTATAGTGGGCAAATGATGGGTGGCGCTGAGTGGGCAGATATCACGATTTTCAGTTTTCATCCCGTCAAAATCATTACCACCGCTGAAGGTGGTATGGCGCTTACTCAATCAGATGTTTTGGCAGAAAAATTACGTTTATTGCGTAGTCATGGTATTACCCGCGATCCAGCTTGGTTAGAGCAAGCTGATACGGGACTTTGGTATTACGAACAGCAAGAACTGGGCTTTAATTACCGCATGACCGATATTCAGGCGGCGTTGGGCTTGAGCCAGCTAAGGCATTTAACCGAATGGATTGAACGACGCAGACAGCTAGCCCATCAGTATCAGACTCAATTAGCTGAACTACCGCTCATCTTACCTAATTTTGACATGCTGGCGCATTCAGCTTGGCATTTGTATGTTATTCAATTAGATGCGGCAAAAACAGAACTCAGTCGTCGTTTTGTTTTTGATGCGTTACGTGCTGCCAATATTGGTGTTAACGTCCACTATATTCCCGTTTATTGGCAGCCATATTACCGTCAACTCGGTTTTGAAAAAGGGCTTTGCCCGAATGCAGAAGCTTACTATGAGCGTGCCATTTCAATTCCGATGTATGCTAGTTTGACCAATGCACAACAAACGCAAGTTATCACAACTTTGCATAAGGTGTTAGTGGCTTAATGCAAGTAACCTGTATTTGGCAATCAGACCAACACTCAGCATTTACTGATCTTATTTTTTATCAGCGTCAGTGGTGGTGTGCCTTTCGCGAGGGTTCAACCCATATGTCGCTAGATGGTGCCATTCGTGTTATGACATCGCTGAATGGAAATGACTGGCAAACGCAATCACTAATTACCTGGCAAGGCGGGGACTTACGTGATCCGAAGTTTTCTATTCGTACCGATGGCGTCTTGTTATTAACAGCAGGTATGCGTTGGTCAACGCCAGTGAATGCGCGTGAAACAATCTACTCGCTCGGTTTTTTATTGAATTCAGACGGTCTATCGTGGCAAGAGCCTGTTATGGATGTTATGGGCAAAGC
>CAZYER010000018.1:0-19915 GCA_964646525.1 uncultured Francisella sp.
GAAATTGTAAGTTTGTTTCGCCATTGTTTTATAGACTCGATTTGTTTAGGTTATAATATTGCCTAAAAAGGAGTGCTCATCATGTATGCCGTTGAGTTTGAAACTGTTTCTAAAAATGGAATCATCCAAATTCCTGTTGATTATGCGGAGTTTGCATCGCAACCTGTGAAGGTAGTGCTAATGATGGATGATGCTCCTAAGCCTGTAAAAATCGCTAAAATGCAGGCTTTAATTGATGAGGGTTTAGCTAGTGGTGTTAGCAATGAAACCATGCAAAGTATTCAAGAGCGGGCTTTGGCTCATTTTAATTCATCAAAATCAGTATGAGTTATCGGCTTACCAATGAAGCAGTAGCAGACATCGAAAGCATTTTGCTGAATGGATTGAATGCGTTTGGAACCGAGGTGGCTTTAAGTTACCATGAAAAACTGTTTAAATTGTTTGAGTTAATTGCTGAATTTCCTGAAATTAGTCGCGAACGTTTAGAGTTGTCTGTTCCTTGTCGCATTCATCCATTTGGCTCACATATTGTTATTTATACGGTAGATGAAAACGGCGATGTGATTATTGTGCGTGTGAGGCATCGGCATGAAGATTGGGTTGCAAACTATTCATAAGCCATTCAGCCAACGCTCAAGTATATTGGTTTGCTAGAGGTCGAGAAGATTCGATATGCGTTCGTCAAAATGTATGTAGCCAGTTCAGATCGCTTGGTTCGGCTAATAGGTACAACAAAATCAGAATTTAATATTCTAGCAGTTGTCGCTGGGGTCTGCTCGCTTGTAGAATGTGAACATTATTTGAATCATTCTTATCGAGGTTAGTGCTATGCCAGTGGGTTTGTCGGATCAAATGCCTGAACTGTTCCCGATTGCGGGAATGCGGTTATCGAGTGTGCGTTCGGGTATTAAAAAACGTCCTGGCAACGATTTAGTGTTAATTGAACTGAGCGAAGGTTGTAGAACGGCTGCCGTATTCACTAAAAATAATTTTTGTGCCGCGCCCGTTACATTGGCCAAAGCCCATTTACAGTCGCATCAACCTAAGTTGCTCATGATTAACAGTGGTAATGCCAATGCGGGAACCGGTCAGCCGGGGATGCAAGCCGCGAGCGATAGTTGTGCCATCGCCGCTCGATTGATGGGCTGTGCGCCCGAAGAAGTTCTCCCTTTTTCAACCGGTGTGATTGGTGAATTGTTGCCCGTTGCGCCCTTTGAAACAGGGGTGCCTTTAGCGATGGCAGAGTTGTCGGCCACTGGCTGGTCGGCGGCGGCACGCGGTATTATGACCACCGATATTGTGCCTAAAGCGGTTAGCCGTAAATTGGATATTGATGGTCATGCCGTCACCATTACTGGCATTGCCAAGGGTTCGGGCATGATTCACCCGAATATGGCAACCATGCTGGGTTATGTGGCAACAGATGCAGCTGTCAGCTTGCCTTTGTTGCAGAAAATGCTCAGTGATGCCACCGATGATTCGTTTAACAGCATTACCGTCGATGGTGACACCTCAACCAACGATTCCTGTACGCTGACTGCAACGGGACGCAGTAGCTTGCCAGAAATTACCGATGTGCATTCGGTTGCTTATGTTCAATTGAGCGAAGCCGTAACGCAGGTATTGACCGAATTAGCCACCATGATTGTGCGCGATGGTGAGGGTGCGACTAAATTCATGAGTATTGTCGTTGAAGAGGCGGCGACAAAAGCTGAAGCGAAGCAAGTGGGCTTTACCATTGCCCATTCGCCTTTGGTGAAAACCGCCTTTTTTGCTTCTGATCCCAACTGGGGACGTATTCTTGCGGCGGTGGGGCGTGCTGGATTGGCGAGTTTGAATTTAGAAGCGATTCGCTTGTATTTAGGCGATGTTTGCATTGTTGAAAATGGCGGTCGTAGTCCAACTTATACCGAAGAGCAGGGCGCGGCGGTGATGAAAGAGGAGGAAATCACCATTCGTGTGAAGTTGGCGCGTGGTACAGAAAAAGCCACCATTTATACCTGTGATTTTTCGTATGATTACGTGAAGATTAACGCTGAGTATAGAAGTTGATTAATGTGGTTGTCGCGGTTGTCCGCGATGCCTTGGGTCGGGTGTTGTTGTCTCAACGTCAGGCGCATCAAGATTTTGCCCATCATTGGGAGTTTCCCGGTGGCAAGGTTGAGTTGGGTGAGACAGTGATGCAGGCGCTGCAACGCGAGTTGCGAGAGGAGCTGGTCATTGAGTGTGTTGAAGCAGAGCCACTCATCACCATTCCTTGGCAGTATGAGCATAAGTCGGTTTGTTTGCATGCGTATAACATAACGGTGTGGCAGGGCGAGGTAAGAGGTGTTGAAGGGCAGGCATTGCGTTGGTTCGAGGTTGCTGAGTTGTCAGCTTTAACCATGCCAGCGGCGAATCGAGGCATTTTAGCCGCGATTCGGTTGCCATCTTGTTATGCCATTACTGGGGCTTTCAATGATCTTGCGGACTTAACTCAGGGCGTTAGCCATGCTTTAGCTCAGGGTGCAGGTGTGATTCAGTTGCGTTCGTTATGGCAGGGTGCAGATTATGTGCAAGCAGCTGAAAGCATTTTGCCGATGGTAAAGGCGGCTGGCGCTCAGTTATTGCTGAATACTGAGCTTGATCAATGGCGTCTGTTGCCAGAGGCGGGATTGCATTTGTCTTCGCAACGGGCGGCGCAGTTTACGCAGCGTCCTGTACCCAGTTCCGTGTTGCTGAGTGTCAGTGTGCACAATGAAGCTCAGTTGCAGCAGGCACAAGCGATGGGTGCGGATTGTGTGCTGCTTTCGCCCGTATTGCCGACGCAAAGCCATCCTGATATGCTGGCTTTAGGCTGGCAGCAAGCGGCTGAATGGGTTGCACAAGCTACCATTCCTGTTTATGCGCTGGGTGGGGTGTCTCCTTCACACTTAGTGCAAGCTAAGGCGTTGGGGTTTCAAGGTGTTGCCGCTATCGGAGCCTTTTGGGACACCGCTAAAAATCCCGCTTCGCTTGATTTTTAGTGCACCCGAGCTTATTTAATTTCTGGAGGAAGGGAATCATTCAAGGGTTAGATGCTATTAAAGTGCATCCCTTCCCCCAGACTCCCTTCCCATTAGGGTTTTTAGAGGTAACCATTGTTATAAGTGAGCAAAGTTGTGTTGTCTGCATTTTCGGTGGTTGCGCGTTCTTCTCGTCCCGCATTTTTATTACTCACGCCCGTCGTCTTGTTCTTAGCGGCGGCTTTAGCTTGGCAGCAAAGCAGCGACTCGTTCAGATGGGATTTGTTACCTTGGTTGCTGGTGTCGGCTTTATGTGCAGCCATTGCCAGTAATCTGTTGAATGAGTATTTTGATTTCAGAAGTGGTTTAGATCATCAGACTCAGGCTACGCCTTTTTCGGGAGGCAGTAAAGCCTTAATTGAGGCACCACATCGTGCTGAATTGGTGAAGTGGGCTGGTTTGTTGTCTGTCTCTTTGTCGACTTGGTCGGGGCTTTATTTGGTAGCACAGGTGGGTTGGCCATTGTTGCTACTGGGGTTGTTGGGAGTTGCTTTAGTCATTACTTACACACCCATATTGAATCGCTTTGCTTGGTTGTGCCTGTTAGCACCAGGGCTAGGCTATGGCTTAGTGATGTTTTTGGGGGCTTACTGGGTCTTGCTGGGGCAAGTGAGTTGGCAAGGTGTGTGGCTGATGTTATTGCCGTTGAGTTTGGTTTCTTCTCTCTTATTAATGAATCAGTTTCCGGATGCAGAGGCTGATGCACGGGTCGGTCGGCGTCATGCGGTCATCGCTTGGGGGCGTGAGCGTGCTTATGCGGTATTGGCTGGCTTGCATGTCATCAGTTATCTGTTATTGTGGCTGCTTGCATGGCAGTCAGGTTTTTCCATGTTGATATGGGCTTTGTTGTGGTTACCTGTTTCGCTTGGCTTATTATGGCAGGGAAAGAGCATGATGCTGGGCAAAACAGTGTTGCCGGCAATGGCACTGAATGTCATGCTGGTATTAGGATTGCCGACAACGGTTGCGTTTTTGTTAATCGTGTCGAAAACCTGAGTGAATCAGCTTAATCGGTTGGGTTGCTAAAACACCAGTGTTTGAGCTTCGCTTCCAGCTCATCAATTTTAATGGGTTTGGTGGTGAAGTCGTCCATTCCACAAGCTAGGCATTTTTCACGGTCGCCTTCCAACGCATTCGCCGTTAAGCCAATAATGGGAACATGGCGTTGTGAGGTTTGTTCTAAAAGACGAATCCGTTTCGTTGCTTCGAAACCATCTAGCACAGGCATTTGACAGTCCATTAAAATGGCATCGTAGGTTTTTGTTTCCATGCGTTCGAGTGCTTGAGCGCCATTTTCTGCAATATCAAATTGATAACCAAATTTCTGTAAAAAACTTGCCTGCAACCAGTTGGATTAGCATAGCACGAGGCGAAATGAATTACACCAGTCCCATCGCCGTTTTTACCTGTTTCAATGTCTGGCTGGCGCGCTCACGCGCTTTATCGGCTCCCTGTTTCATCACCCGCATGAGTTCAGTTTCATTGTCGCGTAAACGATGAAACTCAGCTTGAATAGGCGCTAATAGCGCAACAATCGCTTCGCCTGTGTCTGTTTTTAGGTGGCCATAGCCTTTGCCATCATATTCGCTTTCCAATTCGCTGATGGATTTGCCTGTCGCACCCGACAACAATGTCAATAGGTTACTGACGCCTGGTTTAGTGTCGCGATCATAACGAATACTGGTGTCGGTATCGGTCACTGCACGTTTGACCTTTTTGAGAATGGTTTTAGGATCGTCTAATAATGCGATATAGTTGCCTGCATTTTCATCCGATTTGGACATTTTCTTTTCTGGTTCTAACAAGCTCATAATACGTCCACCAGCTTCAGTGCTGGGAATATAGGGCTCTGGCACGGTGAATAGTTGGCCATAGGCGTTGTTCATGCGAGTGGCTAAATCACGCGCTAATTCCAAGTGTTGCTTTTGGTCAGCGCCAACGGGAACGGCTTTGGTTTGATAGAGTAGAATGTCGGCGGCCATGAGCACGGGGTAGGAGAATAGTCCTAAATTAATGTTGTCGGTATGCTTGGCGATTTTATCTTTATATTGTGTCATACGCTCTAACTCGCCCATATAGGTGTGACAAGACAATAACCACATCAGTTCGCTGTGTTCAGGCACATCCGATTGGGCAAAAATAATGCTCTTGTCAGGGTCGATGCCGCAAGCTATATAGGCGGCAACGAAGTCTAGACTGCGCTTTTTCAGCTCGGCTGGTGCTTGACGCACGGTAATTGCATGTAGGTTAACCAATGAAAATAGACAATTGAAATCTTCTTGCATGCGTAACCAGTTCTTAACCGCTCCAAAATAGTGACCAATGTTGAGTTGTCCAGAGGGTTGAATACCAGAGAAGAGAATATCGCGTGCCATGAAACTGTCCTAGTGTCTACTTGAAATTAGACTGCTATTTTAGCGCAGATAAGGGATTGTGTGCGTATTTGGGGCGCAAACTATTGGTGTTGAGCAAGGATGCTTTCTGTTAAAATACCAGCCAATAGTGATTTAGACAGGAAAGACAACAATGGCAGCGAATACATGGGGTGAAGCCTTTCGAGTAACGACCTTTGGTGAAAGTCATGGTATCGCTTTGGGTGCGATTATCGATGGTTGTCCTCCTGGCTTAGAACTGACTGAAGCTGATTTGCAGATTGATTTAGACCGTCGTAAGCCAGGTACGTCGCGTTTTACCACGCAACGTCGTGAGGACGATTGTGTCAAAATTTTATCGGGTGTACTGAATGGTCGAACCACGGGAACGCCCATTGGACTGATGATTGAAAACACCGATCAGCGTTCGCAAGATTACGGCAACTTGATGGATGTGTTCCGTCCTGGTCATGCCGATTACACCTACGAACATAAATATGGTGTGCGCGATTTTCGAGGTGGTGGACGCTCGTCGGCCCGCGAAACGGCGATGCGTGTCGCGGCTGGTGCGATTGCGAAAAAATGGTTAAAAGAGCGTTATGGTGTCGAAATTCAAGGTTATTTGTCGCAACTTGGTCCAGTTAAAATTAATCAAGTTGACTATTCGATTATCGAAACCAATCCTTTTTTCTGTCCCGATGCCGATGCCGTTCAGGCAATGGAAGATTACATGACCGAGTTGAAAAAAACGGGGGATTCGGTTGGTGCTAAGGTGACGGTCGTTGCCCGTAACGTTCCGCCGGGTTGGGGAGAGCCAGTGTTTGATCGCTTAGATGCGGATATTGCTAAAGCCTTAATGAGTATTAATGCGGTAAAAGGTGTCGAAATTGGTGATGGTTTTGCCGTCGTTGAGCAACTCGGTACGCAACATCGTGATGAAATGACGCAAAGCGGTTTTCTCAGTAATCATTCTGGTGGTGTGTTAGGTGGCATTTCATCGGGTCAAGAAATCATTGCCCACATGGCACTCAAACCCACATCTAGCCTAAAAATTCCAGGTCAGAGCATTGACCGTTGGGGCAATGAGCAAGAAGTGATTACTAAAGGTCGTCACGACCCTTGTGTTGGTATTCGAGCCACACCCATTGCCGAAGCCATGTTGGCATTGGTGTTGATGGATCATGCCTTGCGTCAGCGTGGGCAAAATGCCGATGCCTTGGTGACGGTACCCAATATTGCTCAAGCTTAACGCTTAACGCGGGTCTATTTTGCAAAGCACTTCACCTAATACGGAATCACAGATTCCGTATTTTTCGTTATCGGGTTACTATTTTTTCTACTTTGCCGCTGTTGGCATTATTTTGCCGTTTCTCGGGCTGTATTTTCAGTCGCTTGGATTAAGTGCCATCGAAATTGCGCAACTGCTGGCGGTGTTGTCTTTTGCACGTATTGTTTCGCCACCCATTTGGGCGCTATTAGCGGATCGTAAGGGTAACTTTCTCTTTTATGTTCAGTTGGCTTCGTGGTTATCAGCTGGCTTGGTACTAGGTTTGTGGTGGTTAGAGGGTTTTTGGTCGTTATTATGGCTTATGGCGTGGCTGGGTTTTTTCTGGCATGCCGCTTTGCCGCCCATGGAAAGCCTTACCATGTCGCACATCGAAAGTCAGCCCCAAGCCTATAGCCGAATTCGATTGTGGGGTTCTATTGGTTTTGTGGTGGCGGTGGTTGTTACGGGGTGGGCGATTGAACACTTCGATCAGTTAGCTTTTCTGGTTCTGGCGAGTGTTTTTTTTATCGCTACCGCCTTGGTTGCGCATGGGAATAAAGAAGCCCCTGCTAAAGCTCAGGTGGCTTTTTCTTGGTCGGGTTTGTTAGACCTACTCAGACGACCGATTGTTTGGTGGGTATTGGCGATTGGCCTGTTGTTGCAAATGGCGCACGGCATTTATTACAGTTTTTACTCCATTTTGTTGCATGACGTGGGTTACAGCAACCAGTCGATTGGGTTGCTTTGGTCACTGGGCGTGATTGCCGAAATTGGGTTGTTTTGGTATTTCGCTCGATTTTCTGAAAAATTAAGTGCGTCTGGCTGGTTCTTGGTTGCCAGTGGTGTGTCGGTGGTGCGTTGGTTGTTAATTGCCCTCTATCCAGACAGTTTAGCCTTGATGATCTTAGCCCAACTTATGCACGCAATTACCTTTGCCGCTTTTCATTCGGTGATGATTCGCTGGTTGCATGAAGCTTTTGTTGGATACCAAGCACAGGCACAAGCCTTGTATGCCAGCATCGGCTATGGCGTCGGCGGGGTAGTCGGTACGCTCTTGGCAGGTTATGCTTGGACTTATGGCGGCGGTAGCTGGACTTTTGGGCTAGCGGCGCTAGTTTCGTTAATCGCTTGTGCGCTGGTGATTAAAGTGAAGCATGCAAATTAAACCATATCCCGATTACTCCTCTTCTTGTTTCTTGCCGCCTTGACGCATTAACCAAGCCACAGCAAAGTGAGCAATGACCAAAAGCACCAAGCTACCAATAATCACTGGCCAAAAGTTATTCATAATCCAATGTTCAAATCCCATACCTGTCTCCTTATGGTGCGCGCGCATTGCGAAACGCTGTTGAAATGCTTATCATAAGCGACTATTGTCAAAAAGTTTAAGGAAATTTTCTCATGGCACATGTGCTCGTTCTGCCTGGTGATGGTATTGGTCCTGAAATTGTTGCTGAAGCCGTTAAGGTTTTGCAAGTGTTGAGTAAAGATCACGGCTTATCACTCACCACCAGTGAAGGCTTAGTTGGCGGAGCCAGTATTGATGTGCATGGTACGCCTTTAACCGAGGATACCTTGGCGCAAGCACAAGCAGCTGATGCGGTACTTTTAGGTGCAGTGGGTGGTCCTAAGTGGGATGCGATGCCGATGGCGAATCGTCCTGAGAAAGGGCTGTTGGCTTTGCGTAAGGGAATGAATCTTTTTGCTAATTTGCGTCCAGCGATTTTATACCCTCAGTTGACTCATGCCAGTACCTTAAAGCCAGAAGTGGTTTCAGGATTGGATTTGTTGATTGTGCGTGAGTTAACGGGTGGTATTTACTTTGGTCAGCCACGCGGCGTACGCACCTTGGAAAATGGTGAGCGTCAGGGTTATAACACGCTCGTGTATAGTGAATCTGAGATTGAACGTATTGCCCATGTCGCTTTCCAAGCGGCGCAAAAACGCGGTAAGCGCGTCTGCTCGATTGATAAATCGAATGTATTGGAAACCACAGCACTGTGGAAAGAAGTAGTAACGCGTATTGCCGCTCAATACCCTGATGTTGAACTCAGCCACATGCTGGTAGACAACGCTGCGATGCAATTGGTGAAAGCACCGAAACAATTTGATGTTATGCTAACGGATAACATGTTCGGTGATATTTTATCTGACGAAGCCTCTATGTTGACTGGCTCAATTGGTATGTTGGCGTCGGCTTCTTTGAATGAGCACAACAAAGGCATGTATGAGCCAAGTCATGGTTCAGCGCCTGATATTGCGGGTCAAGGTTTAGCGAATCCAATCGCGACCATTTTGTCGGCGGCGATGATGTTGCGCTATTCTTTGAATGCGCCTGAGCAAGCGGATCGTATTGAAGCAGCTGTCGGTAAAGTATTGGATGCTGGGCTGCGTACTGGTGATATTTGGACTGAAGGCTGCCAAAAAGTTTCAACCAGCCAAATGGGTGATGCCATTGCTGCTGCGCTTTAATCAACGATAGGTTGGCGACTGGTGCGCAATCAGCTAACCATTACCATTACCGATGTTCATGGATCGCGTCAGTTTACGCTGACGCATTTCATTAAGCGGTTTATTGTCGTCATTTTATTGGTGTTGGCATTGCTGGCGCTGGTGGCTACGGGATTGGTGTGGAAATTTTTAGCAGAACGCGCAACCTTAGAGATGCAAATTTTGGATTTACATCGTCAAAAAGAAGTCATTGAAACCGATTATCGTTTGGCATTAGCACAACAAAACGAGCTGTTTACTGAGTTGAACCAAGACAAAATGGCATTGGAAAATGAGGTTCAGTCAAAAGAAGGTCAATTAAGCCTTCTACAAAATACTTTTGGTAAATTAGAAGCGCAAATTGGGTTGATAGAAACGGGTGAAGTGAAGCGCTTGTCTGAGTTAGAAAATGTAGATATCGCCTTGATGATGAATAAAATTCCCAGTGGTATGCCAACCAGTTACAAAATGATTTCGGATGGTTTTGGTTGGCGTACCCATCCTGTCACCAAAAACCGTTCGTTTCACGAAGGACTTGATTTTAGTTGTGACGTGGGTACGCCTGTACAAAGTACTGCCGATGGTATTGTGGAAAGTGCGGGCTGGGATGGCGGCTATGGATTGAAAGTGATTGTGAATCATGGTTACGGTTTCAAAACCGTTTACGCGCATTTAAGCAAAGCCTTGGTCAAACGTGGTGAGGTTGTTGCTAAAGGCGATGACATTGGCTTGTCAGGTAATTCGGGTGTAAGTAGTGGTGCGCATTTGCATTACGAAGTTCATTTTATGGATAATAAGTTAAATCCTCGACCTTTTGCCGACTGGAGTCCTCGTCGTGCAAATTCGGTCTTTAAGCAAGTTAAGGAAGTACCATGGGAGTCTTTCGCCGATCTGGTCATTCAGGAAAAGCTACTTGTACTAAAACAGTCATTGCCAACGGCTGTCATATCGTCGGGCAAGTCAAATTAGCGGGCGATCTTCACTTAGATGGTTCACTGGAAGGGACTATTGATGCAGTGCAGTTGTCGGTTGGCAAACAGGGTCATCTGAATGGTATTGTTCGAGCCAAACACGTTATTCTGGCAGGCAAAGTCGAAGGTCAAATTCATTGTGAATTACTAGAGTTGTTAGCGGGTTGTCATTTACAGGGCGAGGTTTACTGTCAGGATTTGGTGGTGGAAAAAGGTGCGCGCTTTATTGGTAGCACCAAACATTCGGCCACTGCGGTGGCTATAGAAGCTTTAGCATCACCACCTAAAATGGCATTGTTAACGCAAGCGAATAAAGAGTCTGAACAATCCACTTAATGGGATTGATAAAAATTTTAAGTTAAAGGAATGGGTCATGTCTAAATTGTATGATGTCGCGGTAGTCGGTGCAACAGGTGCGGTCGGTGAGACCATGATGCGTGTTTTGGAGGAAATGAACTTTCCGGTAGGCAAGCTCTATCCTTTGGCGAGTAGCCGCTCTGCTGGAAAAAAAGTCACTTTCCGTGGCCAAGAAGTAACCGTAGAAGATTTAGAGACTTTTGACTTTTCTAAAACCCAAATTGGATTGTTCTCACCAGGTGCGAGCATTTCGGCCATTTATGCACCTAAGGCTGCTGCTGCTGGCTGTGTGGTGATCGATAATACGTCACAGTTCCGTTACGATGATGATATTCCATTGGTTGTACCTGAAGTGAATCCTAAAGCCATCGCGCAGTATAAAACACGCGGCATCATTGCCAACCCTAATTGCTCAACCATTCAAATGTTGGTGGCATTAAAACCTATTTATGATGCGGTGGGTATCACTCGTATCAATGTAGCGACTTACCAAGCAGTATCGGGTGCAGGTAAAGAGGCCATTGAAGAGTTATCAACGCAAACGGCTAATTTATTGAATTTTAAACCAACCAGTAATGAAGTCTTTGCTAAACGCATTGCCTTTAACGTTATTCCGCAAATTGATGTGTTTATGGAAAACGGTTACACCAAAGAAGAAATGAAAATGGTGTGGGAAACGAAAAAAATCATGGGTGATGAGTCAATTTTGGTCAATCCGACTGCGGTGCGTGTGCCGGTATTCTTTGGTCATAGCGAAGCGGTACACATCGAAACCCGGGACAAAATCACTGCTGAACAAGCACGCGAACTGTTAAGTAAAGCGGAAGGTATTGTGGTGATGGACGAGCGCGAGCCAGGTGGCTATCCAACGGCTACCGATGTGGCTGATACCAACCCAGTTTATGTCGGTCGTATTCGTGAAGATATTTCGTGCGAAAAAGGTTTGAACCTATGGGTAGTAGCGGACAATGTGCGTAAGGGTGCGGCAACGAATGCGGTGCAGATTGCACAAGTGTTGATTCGTGACTACCTAACTTAATTATTCATGCCACGTATCGCGCTGGGCATTGAATACGCCGGCCATGCTTATTGTGGCTGGCAAAAGCAGCAGGATTGTATTGGCGTTCAAGCCCATTTAGAACGTGCTCTGGCTAAAATTGCCTGTGAACCAATAGAGGTATTTTGTGCAGGGCGGACTGATCGTGGCGTTCACGCCATAGGTCAGGTAGTGCATTTCGATACCTTGGTTAATCGCCCTGACGAGGCCTGGGTTAGGGGGACTAACACCCATTTACCGAGCGGTGTTCGGGTGTTGTGGTCACGTGAAGTCGATGAAGGTTTTCATGCGCGTTTTTCAGCGACTTCTCGTCGCTATCGTTATGTGATACTCAATCGACGTATTCATTCGGCGGTTTTTGCTGATTTGCAGACTTGGGTATCTTATTCCCTAGATGTGTCTTTGATGCATCAAGCGGCACAAGCCCTGCTGGGTGAACAAGACTTTACCAGTTTTCGCGCAGCCGAGTGTCAAGCCAAACATCCGGTACGCTGTGTGACGGAAGTGAGTGTTCATGGTGATGGTGTGCATGTGTTTGTGGATATCGAAGCGAACGCCTTTTTACATCATATGGTGAGAAATATTGTCGGCAGTTTATTGATGATTGGACGCGGTGAGCGTCCGATTTCTTGGATCGCTGAATTATTAGCGGCAAAAGACCGCAAACAGGCTGCACCGACTGCGCCAGCAGCTGGGCTGTACCTAACACATGTGCGTTATCCTCAAATTTATGATTTTCCCATGATGGATTTAAGTTACTTATGGCGAGGTGTTGAATGAGAACGCGCGTCAAAATTTGCGGATTAACACGCGAAGAGGATGTTCTAGCCGCTTGTGAAGCGGGTGCAGATGCGATTGGTTTGGTGTTTTATGCACCTAGCCCACGAGCGGTAACGGTAGAACAGGCTAAGTTGATTGTGCGACATGTGCCGCCTTTTGTCAGTGTAACAGCTTTGTTCGTCAATCCCCGCGTTGATGAAGTGCAAGCGGTACTTGCACAGATTGCTGCCATCAGCTTGTTACAATTTCATGGGGATGAAACACCTGAATTTTGTCGTCAATTCGGGCGGGCATACATCAAAGCCATTCCCATGCGCGACGAGGTTGATTTAGCCCAACAAGCCCTCTTGTATAATGATGCGCTCGGTTTGTTGGTCGACACTTACAAGCCTGGTGTGCCAGGCGGGTCGGGTGAGTCCTTTGATTGGCATCGGCTACCTAAGTCGTTGAGTAAACCACTGATTTTGGCGGGGGGATTAACACCCGACAATGTGGCTGAAGCCATTAAACAAGTGGCTCCTTATGCTGTCGATGTTTCGGGTGGTGTTGAGGTCAGTAAAGGGATTAAAGAAGCCAATAAACTGAAGCAGTTCCTATTGGCTGTTGGGGCAAAATAAGAGCTTGGTTAATTCACCAAGCTCAACGAGTGTAAGGCATACCAATATGCTAATGGTTAATTGCTTTTGTTTAAGTGGTGGCTTAATTTTTCTTTTAATAACAAATGATTAATTGGTTTTGTGATATAGTCATCCATCCCTGCTGTTAAGCAAGCCTCTTTGTCGCTTTCCATGGCATTAGCGGTCATAGCGATAATCAGTTGATGAGGTTTTCCCTTGATCTTTTCTTCATTTCGAATCAGTTTTGTTGCTTCAATGCCGCCCATAATAGGCATTTGCATATCCATAAGCACTACATCATATTGCTCGTTGGCAACACATAAGCGTTCAACAGCCTGCTTCCCATTTTCGGCAAGCTGAACACTGTACCCCCATTTTTCAAGTAAACGAGTCGCTAACTTCTGATTAATGGCATTATCTTCAACCAGTAGGATATTAACAGTACCATTAGGATTAACTTCAATAGGCTGATCATTGCTTATTTGAGCTTTTGTAGTTGATTCGGCATGGTTATCAACATCCATGAATAAAGTGAAGTGGAAATTACTGCCTTTTCCTAATTCACTTTCCACGCTCATGCTTCCGCCCATTAAGTTAACTAGGCTATTTGTTATAGAAAGACCAAGCCCTGTACCGCCGTAACGTCGAGTAGTTGATGTGTCAGCTTGTGAAAAAGATTCAAAAATAGTATCAAGTTTGTCTTCTGGAATGCCAATACCTGTGTCTTTAACGCTTACTGCTAAAATGACTTTTTGCCGTTCATCTAACCAAGATTCGAGCGAAAAATTAATGATCACCTCACCTTGTTCGGTAAATTTAATCGCATTGCCAATTAAATTAATCATTATCTGCCTTAGTCTGGTCGGATCACCAATGAGATTATTAGGTATGTTATCGTCAAAGTAACACATCATTGAGATGCCTTTTTGTTTTGCTTTAACCGATAAAATTTTAAGTGTGTCATTGATGGTTGAACGTAATTCAAAAGCAGTATGCTCTAACAAAAGCTTGTTGGCTTCAATTTTAGAAAAGTCTAGAATATCGTTAATAATGGCAAGTAGAGAAGCCGCTGAACTTTTGACAATACTCATGTACTCCGTGCGTTCATTGTCATTATCACAGTCTAAAGCCAGTTCTGTCATACCAATGATGCCATTCATGGGGGTACGAATTTCATGGCTCATATTGGCAAGAAAATTACTTTTGGCTTGATTGGCAGCTTTGGCAGCTTCTAATGCCGCACTGAGTTCGGCTGTTCTTTGTTGTACCTTTTGTTCTAGTATTTCTCGATGCTTTGCCAGTTGATTATTGTGTTTTTCCACTAAGTCCATCATGCGATTGAAAGCGAGTGCAGTATGAGCAACCTCATCTGAGCTAATCACTTGAACGCGTTGTCGGTAGTCGTTGTTTTGCTCAATACTAACAATGGTAGCAAGCAAGTGGTTTAATGGCTGAGTGATGGACTTGACTAATCGCAATAAGAAAAAACTAACGATTGTTAATACGCCGATTAAGAGAAATAGCAAAAATGATTTGGTAATAGCATTCACATTGCTGATATCGTTCAGTGCTTGATTCATTAACTCGCGCTGCCATGCTTTTTGCGCTTCAATGTTGGCTAGTTGCTGGTTGCGTGCTGGAACGACTTCAGAGGTAAGTAATTCGTAAGCCTGTTGCAGATTGCCTTGCTGGGCATTATCGATAACCTTTAGGGCAATTTGCCAAAATATGGCATCGCCTTCTTTGATTCTTTGTAACACTTCACGACCGCGTTGAGTGGTTAAGTTTATTTCTGTTTTATGGATGAGCTCCAGCAGTTCTTGACGATTTTCATGGATTCTATCTAATGTCGATTTGAGACTCAAAGGGTCGTGAGAGGACAAGATGGCATGACGTGACTCCAATGAAATTTTAATCATCAACAGTTCAACTTTTGTCATACGATCAACTTGTGGCTCATACTTGTCAATAATTTTTTTTGTTAAAGATTGCGTGTGGTTGAGCGTAAACCAGCTGACTAGCACGGCAACAGATAACAGTAAGCCCAATGTGAAGAAGCCGAGGATGATACGAAACTTAATGGTTCGTTGATTAAATAACATTAAAACGCACCCCTGTCATGGTTACTGAAGTTGGTCAACTCCCCCATGATATAAGAATGGTTTTTTATGGTCAAGTTAAACGATTGAACAGACGATCTGATTGAGTATAAAGTTGTTACTGTTTGCGCTGGTGTTGAGTAAGGTTTATTCGAAGTTTATGTTGCTCTTATCGGTAAAAGTAGCCTGTTGGTGTGGCAATTCAGGGGCTAACCCGATAAAATTGGTTTATTTGTTGAATTGGAATAAGGAAGCGAAGGTGTCCGATCAAATTGATGTTCATAAGGTAGCACGTTTAGGCGCCTTAGCAGTGAGCGATGATGAAGTCGTGGCGGTAGGGCAAAAGCTGAATGCGATTGTCGGTTTGTTCGATCAATTAGCCGCGATTAATACCGATGGCGTTGAACCTATGGCACATCCGTTAGATCAAGTGCAGCGTTTGCGTGAGGATGTGGTTACGGAAACCGATATTCATGAATATGTGCAGCAAATCGCCCCCAAAGTAGAGGCGGGTTTGTACCTAGTACCTAAAGTAATTGAGTGATCAATAATCAGATAAAGCCGAGTTAAAAGCCTTCTCGCAAAAGCACTTATCTAAATAAGTTTATTTCTTTTGGCTCAGACTTTTAATTTGTAATCATGGGTTTTTTCTGGTTTTTAGAAGAGATAAAGTCGCGCTAATCGCGTTAACAATTTTCTCTTTAGAAAAGATAAGGTTTAATTATGAGTTTTCATCAAATGACCCTGGTGCAGTTGGCAGGGCAACTGCGTAACAAGTCAGTATCGAGTGCTGAACTGACACAGTATTTTCTAGATCGCATGACGCAGTTTGACGGTCAAATTAATAGTTACATTACGCAAACGCCTGAATTGTCGTTAGCACAAGCGGCAGCTGCTGATGTGCGTCGTGCAGCGGGTGAAAATGGCTTGCTGTTGGGTATTCCTTTGGCGCACAAAGACATTTTTTGTACCAAGGATGTCATTACCACTTGTGCCTCGAAAATGCTGGCTAATTTCAAAGCGCCTTACAACGCAACGGTGGTTGAAAAGCTCAATGCGGCCGGTATGGTTACGCTGGGTAAAGTGAATATGGATGAGTTCGCCATGGGCTCAACCACCGAAAACAGCGCATTTGGCATTACGCGTAATCCTTGGAATTTGGATGCCGTACCTGGCGGTTCATCAGGCGGTTCGGCAGCGGCTTTGGCTGCGGGTTTAGCGCCAGTGGCAACGGGCACCGATACGGGCGGTTCGATTCGTCAGCCCGCAGCTTTCTGTGGTGTGACGGGCATTAAACCAACTTATGGTAGTGTGTCACGTTACGGTATGATCGCTTATGCATCGAGTCTGGATCAAGGCGGTCCGATGGCGAAAACTGCTGAGGATTGCGCGCATTTATTGTCAGCGATGGCGGGTTTTGATGAGCGTGATTCCACCTGCGCTGAAGGCGCACGTCCTGATTATGTCGCTGCGTTAAACGATTCGGTTAAAGGCTTACGCATTGGCTTACCTAAAGAGTATTTCGGTGAAGGTTTGTCGCCAGAAGTGAAAGCGGCGACTATGGCGGTAGCGGCTGAATTGGAAAAGCAAGGCGCGACACTGGTTGAAGTGTCTTTACCCAATACCTCGGCTGCGATGCCAGCTTATTATGTCATTGCACCCGCTGAAGCCAGTTCGAATTTGTCGCGTTATGATGGCGTGCGTTTTGGTCATCGTTGTGACAATCCCAAAGACTTAAAAGATATGTACACCCGTTCACGTTCGGAAGGTTTTGGTGCGGAAGTGAAGCGTCGTATCATGGTCGGTGCTTATGTGTTGTCGGCGGGTTATTATGATGCTTATTACCTAAAAGCCCAGCGTGTGCGTCGCTTGATTAAGCAAGATTTCGTCACGGCTTTTGAACAGTGTGATGTCATTCTTGGGCCAGTAGCGCCTACGCCTGCGTGGAAATTGGGTGAGAAAACGGCTGATCCCACAGCGATGTATTTAGCGGATATTTACACCATTCCTGTGAACTTGGCTGGTTTACCTGCGATTGCTATGCCAGCAGGCTTTTCAGGTGGACTACCGGTGGGTGTGCAGTTGATTGGTAACTACTTCAGCGAGCCAAAACTGCTGAACGTGGCGCATCAATATCAACAAGCAACTGATCATCATCTACAAATGCCAGCGGCGTTTGCTTAACGGACACCAAGGAGAATAACTACTATGACATGGGAAACAGTCATTGGCCTTGAGGTTCATGCTCAACTGGCTACCAACACCAAGATTTTTTCGGCAGCATCAACGGCTTTCGGTGCTATGCCTAATACGCAAGCTTGCTTAGTCGATTTAGGTATGCCCGGTGTGTTACCGGTGCTGAACAAAGGCGTGGTCGATATGGCGATTCGCTTTGGTTTGTCAGTCGGCGCCACAGTGGCAGAAAAATCGGTATTTGCGCGTAAAAACTATTTCTATCCCGATTTACCTAAAGGCTATCAAATTTCGCAATTTGAATTGCCAGTTGTGTTAGGTGGTCAAATCACCATTGAAGTGGACGGTAAAGAAAAGGTCATTAACCTGACACGTGCGCATTTAGAAGAAGATGCGGGTAAATCGCTACACGAAGACTTTGAAGGCTATTCAGGTATCGACTTAAACCGTGCGGGAACGCCACTTTTAGAAATCGTTTCTGAGCCGGAAATGCGCTCGCCTGCCGAGGCAGTAGCCTATGCAAAAAAACTGCATGAGTTGGTGCAATATCTGGGTATTTGCGACGGTAATATGCAAGAAGGTTCTTTCCGTGTCGATGCTAACGTGTCAGTGCGTCGTCCAGGTGCGCCTTTTGGTACACGTGCTGAGATTAAAAACGTTAACTCGTTCAAGTTTTTAGAACGTGCCATTATGTTTGAAGTGGAACGTCAAATTGATGTCATCGAAGCAGGCGGTCAAGTGGTGCAAGAAACACGCTTGTACGATGCTGCTAAGGACGAAACTCGTTCAATGCGTTCTAAAGAAGAAGCGATGGATTATCGTTACTTCCCTTGCCCAGACTTGTTGCCACTGATTATCACGCCTGCAATGATTGAAGCCGTGAAAGGCGAAATGCCCGAATTGCCAGATGCCAAACGGTCACGTTTCATGAGCCAGTATGGTCTGAATGATTATGATGCGATGGTATTAACCAACAGTCGCGAAATTGCTGATTACTACGAAGCGGTGGTAGCAGCAACGGGTGGTAAAGATGCGAAAATTGCCGCCAACTGGGTGATGGGTGAGTTAAATGCGCGTTTGAATAACGATAACTTGAGTATTAGCGAATCACCCGTCGATGCACAACGTATGGCAGGCTTAATTGCACGTATCCTAGACAATACCATTTCGGGAAAAATTGCCAAAGACGTGTTTGATTCGATGTGGACAAGTCAAGACTCCGCCGATGCCATTATCGAAAGCAAAGGTTTGAAGCAAATCACTGATCCAGTAGCCATTGCAGCCATGGTACGTGGTGTCATTGACCAGTTCCCAGAACAGCTCGCCGAATATAAAGGCGGTCGAGACAAGCTGTTCGGCTTCTTTGTTGGAGAGGTGATGAAAGCCACTAAAGGCAAAGCCAATCCTGGTCAAGTCAATCAAATTTTGAAAGACGAATTGGCTAAATGATCTCCTTACGAGAATGTGTAAACCCCACTCAAACAGTGGGGTTTTGTTTGGGGTAATTTCTAGAGTTGTAAAAATTATGTTAGCAGTATTGGCCATTGTGGTGGGTTTGGGGCTATTGGTTTGGAGTGCTGATCGCTTTGTTGAAGGTGCAGCATCAACAGCGCGATATTTTGGTATGCCACCGTTGTTGGTAGGAATGGTCATTGTCGGTATGGGAACCTCAGCTCCTGAAATGACGGTGTCGGTACTGGCAGCTTCACAGGGTAGTCCTGGTATTGCGCTGGGTAATGCTTATGGCTCTAATATCACCAATATTGCGCTCATTTTGGGATTAACGGCACTCATCAGTCCCATTTTTGTGCACTCACAGGTGGTGCGTAAAGAGTTACCTATTTTGATGGGTGTTACTTTATTAGCCGCATGGCAGTTGTGGGATGGTGATATCAGTCGCATGGATGCTATTGTGTTATTGCTGGTTTTTGTGGCGCTGATGGCTTGGACGATATGGCAGGGGATGCGATCAAAACTTGACTCACTGGGTCAAGAAATAGAAGCTGAGCAGAGTGAACATGAAATGCCGATTAGACTGGCGCTCATGTGGACATTGATTGGTCTTGTCGTGCTGATTGTCAGCTCACGGATGCTGGTGTGGGGCGCTGTCGATATTGCACAAAGCTTAGGCGTGAGCGACATGATCATTGGCTTAACCATTGTGGCTGTGGGCACATCATTGCCGGAATTGGCTTCGTCAGTTATTGCTGCCCGTAAGGGAGAACATGATATTGCCTTAGGTAATATTATTGGTTCAAACATGTTTAATACATTAGCTGTTGTTGGTTTAGCAGGTGTCATACATCCAATGGCAGTCGATGCGGAAGTGTTTAACCGCGATATCTTGGTCATGATTGGACTGACATTCCTATTATTCATTATGGCTTACGCTTTTAATAAAAAGCGATCGGGCTCTATCAACCGAGTCGAAGGTGGTGTATTAATGCTCTGTTACGTGAGTTATACCAGCTATTTAATTATCAGCGTTTTTTAGCATTGCATTTGGCTAATTCATTTGCATTGAGCACAAACAAAAAACGAGTGTCATGTTAGATTGATGCTTTTTTTGTGTTTTGTTAGTAAGGTTTATAGTCAGTCAAGGCCCGACACTTAGTCTAGAGGCGTTATGGTTGTAAATTTACCCCCAGTTGTTGGGGGTAAGGTGACG
>CAZYER010000018.1:20015-30394 GCA_964646525.1 uncultured Francisella sp.
TTGTAAATTTACCCCCAGTTGTTGGGGGTAAGGTGACGATCGACACTTTAAAACGGACAACCCATCGCTCTAGCGCGTTCGCGGATGGCATGACGTTCTTGTTCATCACTATGCTGATCATAAGGAATAGCGACTTCAGGCCAACCTTGGCAGTGTTGCACAATAATGTCCGTTAGCGCATCCAAATGATCGTCACGGCTGTTGAGGGCGGGAATATAGTGGTAAGTTTCACCACCCGATTCCATAAAATACTCACGGTTTTCCTCATCAATTTCTTCTACTGTTTCTAAGCAGTCAGCTGAAAATCCTGGGCAAATAACGTGTAGATTTTTCACGCCCTGTGTGGGTAGTGATTTGATTGTGGCATCGGTGTAAGGCTTAATCCATTCTTCTTTACCAAAAAGTGACTGGAAGCTGACAAGATAATCGTCCTTCGATAACCCGAGTGCTTCTGCCAATAATCGACCTGTCGCATGACATTCGCAATGATAAGAATCACCATTGTCTAAGTAACGCTGCGGAATGCCATGAAAGGACATCAGCAATTTGTCTGGACGGCCATGTTCTGCCCAGTATTCTTTAACGCTATTTGCTAGCGCCTGAATGTAACCAGGGTGTTTATGATAGTGACTGACAAAGCGAACATCTGGAATGCGACGCCATTGTTTCAGCGCATCCGCTAACGCGTCCCATGTTGAACCCGTGGTTGCGGCGGCGTATTGCGGATACAAGGGTAGAACCAGTAGGCGCTCACAACCTTTTTGACGCAAGGCATCGAGTCCTTTCGCCATCGAAGGGTTGCCATAACGCATGGCGATGTCTACTTCAATGGGGCTATGGGTGAAACGGGCTTTTAATCGTTGCGCGATGCCTTCTGCTTGTGCCATGGTGATGTCTAATAGGGGAGCGCCGGGGCCAAATTTACCCCAAATGGTTTCATAATCATGTGCTTTTGCTTTAGGACGGAACTGTAAGATAATGCCATGTAAAATCAACCACCACACCGCACGAGGGGGAGGAGGTTCAACAATGCGTGGATCCCATAAGAATTCGGCAAGGTAAGGTTTGAGCCCTTTTGGGGTCGGTTCATCAGGAGTCCCCAAGTTGGTCAGCAAGATCCCCAGTTTAGCCTGACGATCGTGTTGATAACCCTGTTCAGCACTATATTTCATACGTTTCCTTTTTTTATGTCTATCTATTGTCGTGTATTTTAGTTGAACATGGTAAAAGATGCGAGTCATTACGATGATTGCAGCCGCTAACATCTGTGTGTATGATGCGTCACTGAGTTAGTGTACAACAAAGGAGTAAAGATGCGCTTTTTACATACCATGATACGTGTAGGAAATTTAGAAAAATCCATTGCTTTTTACACGGAAGTGCTAGGCATGCAGTTGCTTCGTCAAAAAGACTATCCCGATGGAAAATACACGCTGGCATTTGTCGGTTATCAACCCGAAAGTGAAGGTGCGGTGTTAGAGCTGACTTACAATTGGGGTGTGGAAGCTTATGAGCTGGGCAAGGGTTATGGTCATATTGCCTTGGGCGTTTCCGATATTAATGCGATGTGCGAGCTGATTAAGGCGCGTGGCGGTGAAATTACCTATGGGCCTGCTTTGCATGGAGGCACAACTTGGATTGCCTTTACCAAAGACCCTGATGGCTATCAGGTCGAGTTAATTGAGCGAGCGTAATTCGATTGAATCGCATTAAACAATGCGATTCATTTCACTGAGTGGCCAGCGGGCACGAGCACTAAAATCGAGCGAGTTGTACTCGCCAGCCTTAATGCGCTGAAAGCCTGCAAAGGCGATCATGGCACCGTTATCGGTGCAAAATTCTGGGCGAGGGAAAAAGGCATGACCAGCACGGCTGCTCATCAGTTGGCTAAGCGATGAGCGAATGCGTTGGTTAGCACTGACACCGCCAGCAACGACAAGGGTATTCAGCTTTTCATGCTGTAAAGCACGTTTGAGTTTGATAATGAGCACATCGCACACAGCCAATTCAAACGAGGCGCAAATATCCGCCTTAGCTTGTTCTAAGTCTTGGGTGCGTTCCGTTTGTGCTTGTTGCCAAGTGGTTAACACGGCTGTTTTCAGTCCAGAGAAACTAAAGTCTAAACCAGCTCTATCGGTCATAGGGCGAGGTAATTTATAACGCTGAGCATCACCTTGAAGGGCAAGCTTGGATACAATTGGCCCACCTGGATAGCCTAGTCCCATTAATTTAGCCGTTTTATCGAAGGCTTCACCAATGGCATCGTCGAGCGTGTCGCCTAATAGTTGATACTCACCGATAGCATCAACGCGAATAATTTGTGTATGTCCGCCCGATACCAGTAGCGCCATAAATGGGAAGCTAAGCTCAGGTGCTTCTAACAAGGGCGAAAGTAGATGCCCTTCCATGTGATGCACACCGATGGCAGGAATACCTCTGGCAAAAGCGAGGCTGCGCGCAAACCCTGCTCCCGTTAGCAGTGCGCCAACTAATCCAGGACCTGCGGTGTAAGCAACACCAGTGAGGTCGTTAAGAGTTGCCTTGGCTTGTGTCATCACCTGTTTCGTTAAGGGAATCAGGCGATGAATGTGGTCACGACTCGCCAATTCAGGTACGACACCACCGTAAGTGGCATGTAAGGCAATTTGGCTGTGCAGGGCGTGAGCAATCAGACCTTCTGTTTCGTGATAGAGTGCTAAGCCTGTTTCATCACACGAAGATTCAATGCCGAGAATAAGATGGGATTTGTTGTTTTTCATGGCTCTATTTTAAGCGAAAATAACGGTAAATTGCAGTGGAGATCGCAAAAGCAGGCGTAAGAAGATCACTTTGTGAGCAAGCTTGTGGCAAAAATATGATGATAAGTTTGATTTTTTTAATTTTTTCTTGTTATAATGCTCGTCTTTATTCCGTACGCGGAAACCCTAATTTATTTTTAACGCCTAACTGGAAAGTATAGAAAACATGCCTGCTGTTAAATTACGCGAAACCGAACCTTTTGACGTTGCTTTACGTCGCTTCAAACGTACCTGTGAAAAAGCGGGTGTATTGGCTGATGTTCGTAAAAAAGAATACTACGAAAAGCCAACGTGGGAGCGTAAACGCAAGAAAGCAGCTGCGGTTAAGCGTTTAGCTAAGCGTTTGTCACGCGAAAACCGTCGCATGGAATCTAAATATTAATTTCAACTGTTTAGTGGTTGTTAGCAAAGGTTAAAACAAATATGTCAGCATTGCGCGAACAAATCAGTAATGATATGAAAGTGTGCATGAAGTCGGGCGATAAAGCTCGACTGTTGACGATACGTGGTATCTTGGCTGCTATTAAGCAAATTGAAATTGATACCCGTCAAGCACCCGACGATGCTCAGGTGCTGGCGGTGTTGAATAAGCTGGTTAAACAGCGTAAAGATTCTATTGCTCAGTTCACGCAAGCGGGTCGCACTGATCTGGCCGAGGTTGAACAGTTTGAATTGACCGTATTGGAACATTACTTGCCTGAAGGACTGTCTGAAGCGCAAGTTGAGCAAATTATTGCCGAAGCGATTGCTGAGTCCGGTGCGAAATCGCCAGCGGATATGGGCAAAGTGATGGCGCTTGTTAAGCCCAAAATGGCTGGATTAGCTGATATGGGTATGGTCAGTGCTAGCATCAAAGCTTTGCTTGCCAACTAAGCCCCTTCCTTAAAGCAGCCTAGATCGTGGCTGGTCGCATTCCTAAAACCTTCATTGATGACTTGGTCGCACGCGCTGACGTGGTTGAGGTTATTGGTCGTCGCCTAACCTTAAAAAAAGCGGGTCGAGAGTACAAAGCTTGTTGTCCCTTTCATAACGAAAAAACACCTTCATTTCATATCAATCCACAAAAAGGCTTCTACCACTGTTTTGGTTGTGGCGCCCATGGTGATGCCCTGCGTTTCATTATGGATTATGAGCATTTAGATTTTGTTTCGGCCATTGAGGTGCTTGCTAGTGAAATGGGCGTGTCTGTCCCGCGTGAACAGCTGTCGCTACAGCAGCAGGCCAAAGAAGTGCAACAACGTAATGAGCAATTACAAGGTTTTGCTTTATTGGCGCAGGCAGCGCAGTGGTTTGTACAAAATCTTAAGCATCATGCACAGGGTGCACAAGCTATTGAATACTTGAAGTCGCGTGGCGTAACTGGTGTCGTTGCGCGTGATTTTGCGATTGGATTAGCGCCGAACGAGTCTATGGCGCTGCAAAAAAACTTTCCCAATGTCAATAAAGCACAATGGTTAGCGGTTGGGTTGGTGGCTGAGCGTGAGGATGGTTCAGTTGTTGATAAGTTCCGCAACCGGATTCAATTTCCGATTCGCGATTTACGCGGTCGTGTCGTTGGTTTTGGTGGCCGTATTATGCAGGCCAGTGAGCATGCTCCTAAGTACCTCAATTCGCCTGAAAATGAGTTCTTTCATAAGAGCAATATGCTCTATGGCTTGTACGAAATGTTACAGTCGGTACGTAACATCAATCGGGTGTTGGTGGTAGAGGGTTATATGGATGTGGTGGCCTTGGCGCAATTTGGCGTGCGTCAGGTGGTGGCTACTTTAGGAACAGCGACGACACCCGCGCATTTGCAGTTACTATTTAAGCATACCTCGGAAATCGTCTTTGCTTTTGATGGCGATAAAGCGGGTCGTAAAGCAGCTTGGAAAGCCTTGTCGGTAGCCTTAACGCAATTATCCGGTTCACGTTCGGTTAAGTTTTTCTTTTTGCCGCAAGATGAAGATCCTGATTCATATGTGCGTCGTTATGGCGCTGACGCATTGATGCAAGCGCTGGATCAATCCTTAACGCCAGGTGAGTGGTTAGTGCAGGGGTTGGCTGATTTGTCAGGGTTGTCGTGGTCGATAGCAGAAGATGCGCGTCGCTTGTTGTTTCAGTCGCTGGAATGGTTGAAATTGGCTGAAGATGTGGGTGTGCGCTATGCGTTAATTCAATCTTTAGCTCAAGCTGCTGATATGCAAGAATGGCAAGTGGAAAAGTTGCTGGGTGTGCGCACAGGGTTGGCAGTGCATCGTGAGATGAGGAAAAAATCGGTTGTTGCGCCATCGCTGGCGACGCAAACCTTGTCTGATAAGTTGTTGGCTTTATTGGTGCAATTTCCACAACTGGCTGAGAATTGGCCAAGTCAGGATGCGGCTTTACTCCACCAGTATGGTGAAAAAGGGGTGATTGCATTGCTGAATGCTTTGGCTGGTAATCAGCTTGAACAGTCTACTGATCGCTTGTTTTTGACGCTTAAGCAGGCGCAAAATGAATGGCAAGACGGCTGGCAGTTATTGGTGTGTAAAACAATAGAAACGGCGCGTTTGTCGATGCTTAAACAAATGGAACAAGGACAGGTTAGTGAGTCGCTTTTGGCGGCTCTGTCTCAACTCAATCAGCGGATCAAGCTTTGCCAAAAAAGAGTGCAAGGTCAATGAATGACTTGATATTCATCTAGCGAAATACTAACTATTTTGTTATAATTCAAAGTTCCCCAAGGCTCAATAGAGGACGGTATGGCATCATACGATGAACAACAGCAATTAGCGGATTTAATCGCACGTGGACGTGAACAAGGATATCTCAATTACCAAGATATCACGGACATGTTGAATGATGAGTTCGAAGATGAAGAAAAGATTGAAGAAATCGTTGTTCTATTAGGTGATATGGGCATTAATGTCCTAGACGATGCTTTGCCTAATCCTGATATTTTGGTGCCCGGAGCGCTCGTTGACGCTGACCCAGAAGTTGCGGCTGCGAGTATTTCTGATGATGGCGAATTAGGTCGTACTTCCGACCCAGTGCGTATGTATATGCGTGAAATGGGTTCGGTTGAGCTGTTAACCCGTAAGGGAGAAATTGAAATTGCACGTCGTATCGAATCGGGTACGCGTGACATGCTCACTTCTTTAGCGCTTTATCCACAAATGCCGACTTTGCTTTTTCAGCATTTGAAACAAGTGGAAGAGGGTGAAATCAAGTTGAGCGATTTGGTAATGGGATTTCTCATGCCAGAACAGGAAGAAGCTGCTCCATCTCCCGAAGTTGCCGTTGCTGATGAAAACATAGACGGTGATGATGACTCAGCCGATGGTGTTTCTAAAGAAGACCCTTATGATACTGAAGGCGTGACTGTTTTTTTAGCGGAATTGCAAGACTTGCACCAAGTTGCTAGTGGTCACGAAGCCGAGTTTGGTCATGCGGATGAGCGTGCTAAAACGGCACGCTTAGCGGTTGCGAGTCGTTTAATGACCGTCAAGTTAGCGCCTTCATTTGTTGCTGAAGTCTTGGCTGATTTGCGCAAGCACGTCGATCAAATTCGTCAGTATGAGCGTCTCATCATGGATTTGACGGTTGAGCAAGGTCGTTTGCCTAAGCAGCATTTCATCAGTACGTTTTTGGGTTCAGAAACCGATTTAGAGTGGATTGATCGGGTTATTGCCGCCAATATCGATGATTCTGCGAGTCGTTTGCAGGGCTTGAAAGATCAAGTAACGCGCGCGCAAAAACGCTTACGTTTCCTAGAAAAACGTATTGCGATGGACATTACCTCGTTGAAGGATGTTAATCGCAAAGTGGTTGATGCTGATAGTCGCACGCGTGCAGCCAAGAAAGAAATGATCGAAGCTAACTTGCGTTTGGTGATTTCGATTGCAAAAAAATATACCAACCGTGGTTTACAGTTCTTGGATTTGATTCAAGAGGGTAACATTGGCTTGATGAAAGCCGTTGACAAGTTTGAATATCGTCGTGGGTACAAGTTTTCGACTTACGCCACTTGGTGGATTCGTCAGGCAATTACGCGTAGTATTGCTGACCAAGCGCGCACCATCCGTATTCCTGTTCATATGATTGAAACCATCAACAAACTCAATCGTGTTCAGCGCCAGTTGTTACAGCAAATGGGTCGTGAGCCGACAGCGGATGAGTTAGCTGATGCTATGGAAATGGGCGAAGATAAAATTCGCAAGGTGATGAAAATCTCCAAAGAGCCGATTTCGATGGAAACACCGATTGGTGATGATGAAGATTCTTCATTGGGCGATTTTATTGAAGATGGTAATATGTTGTCGCCTTCAGAGTCAGCTGATAATCAAGGTTTGTCGGAAGCGGTTGAGTTGATGTTATCGACATTAAGTCCGCGTGAGGCGAAAGTATTACGTATGCGTTTTGGTATTCAAATGAACACCGACCATACTTTAGAGGAAGTGGGTAAACAGTTTGATGTGACGCGTGAGCGTATTCGTCAGATTGAAGCCAAAGCACTTCGTAAATTGCGTCATCCATCGCGTGCAGAGAAACTGCGCTCTTTCTTGGATTGAGGTAACTAACCGAGTTTGGGACTGTAGCTCAGGGGTTAGAGCAGGCGACTCATAATCGCTTGGTCGAGTGTTCAAATCACTCCAGTCCTACCATATTAACCACCTTAGGGTGGTTTTTTTATGGCTAGCATTTGTTCTTTTATCACCCGCGTGCGTTTTAATCATGATCAGTCGTTATTAATTACTGGAGAGCGAGTGATGAATCCCTATTGTTCAGAGTTGACAGACGTTAGCGATGCTTTATTGCGTGTCATTGCCCATATGCCAACGCTCAGTTTACCAATTCTGTTGGATGATAAATTGAGCCAAGGTATCAGTAAGAATCAATTTATGAGGATTGCGGTTTGGCTGGCGCAAAAAAGTTATGATGAGGGTGGTTGCCCAATAGGGGCTGTGATTATTGATAATGAACCCCGTCGCATTGTGGGAAAAGGGCATAATACGCTGATGCAAGAGAATCATCCCTATAATCATGGTGAGACAGCTGCTATTAGAGATGCGGGTCGTATTGATTTCAGTCGAACCACCTTATTTACCTCATTAAGCCCCTGTGAAGTCTGTGCGAGTTTGTTACACATGCGAGGCTTTTCACGTGTGGTGGTGGGAGATGTCACTAACGCCAGTGGAACTGAGGCGCTATTGAGAGCAAAAGGTATTCAGGTCGATTTATTAGAAGATGCCATGGGTGTTGAGTTATATGCACGTTTTCGCCAAGAAAGTCCCTTTTTAGAAATGGAAGATTGGCGTGGTGTTTGCGCTATTCACGATCACTAAACCAAAAGGCAGGTTAAGTTTTATTGATGTTAACTGCTTATTAGTAGGCGTTAACCGCCAATATAATAACCGTTGCCTTGTTCGTGGATAAACTGTTGTACAAAGTCCCAGTTTGCCTGAAAGCTGGTATAAACTTGGTACAAGGTTTCTCCTTTACGGACTTTGTCGCCTAGTTTTCGATTAAGGTCGATGCCAGCCCCCGCATTGAGTGGTGCGCCTGCCATGTGAGCAATACGTGCAATGATGAGATTGTCGATAGATTTAATGATGCCGCTGTGATTACTTTTGACTGGAATGACCAACTCAGCAACATTCATCGCTTCTTTTTTTCCTTGTCGCTCTATGATGCGGTTCATCTTGTCTAGTGCTCGCCCTGATTCGAGAATGTCTCTGGCAAGGTGATAGCCACTACCGCCCCGAACATCTGGGTGAAACTCTAAAATGCGACCGGCAAGTTGTAAAGATTTTTCGCGAAGATCGGCTGGTGCGCTGCTGTCATTGGCAAGTACCTGCATGACATCGCGTGCTTCGAGCGCAGGACCAATGCCTTTGCCAATGGGTTGGCTGCCGTCGGTAATAACGACTTCCATTTGTAAGCCAGTATGTAAAGCGACATACTCAAAGAGTTTGCGTAGTTGTATCGCATCTCGCATATTAGTGACTTTGGCGTGGGGTCCCACAGGAATATCCAGTAACAGGTGTGTAGCACCAGCAGCCAGTTTTTTCGATAAAATCGAGGCAATCATTTGACCCTGAGAGTCTAGACTTAATGGACGTTCAACTGAAATGAGAATGTCATCGACTGGGGCAAGATTGGCTGTTCCGCCCCATGCGAGACAAGCGCGCTCTTGATGCACGATATGGCGCAGTGTTTCCATCGTCAGATTAACTTCAGCCAAGACCTCCATAGTGTCGGCTGTGCCAGCGGGAGAAGTAATGGCGCGACTGGAAGTTTTGGGCATGAGTAGACCATAAGCGGCCACAATAGGGGTAACAATCATGGTGGTTCTGTTGCCAGGAATGCCGCCGATACAATGTTTATCAACCACCATAGGCTCATCCCAGTTGATATGTTTACCTGTATCGGTCATGGCTCTGGTTAAAAACAACACTTCTTCACGATCCATACCTGATTGTGCTGAAGATACCAAAAAAGCTGCCAGCTCTTCTTTGGCATAGCGATGCGCCACAATATCCTGACAAATAGCGTTGTATTCTGCTTGACTGAGCCGTTCGCCCGCAATTTTAGCCCTTACCGCTTTCATTGAGTGAACGGGAGGAGGCTGACGTACGCTGACTGGCGTTCCTTCGGTTAACCCTAATTGTGTAAATGCCGTCGTGCTTAATCCCAACTCTGATGGACTGAGGAGTTGATCGTCTTCAACAATATTCAGCGTGGCTAGAATCGTTTGACCATCAGCACGAATTTCGAGTTTAGATAGGGCGCGAAATCCCTCGGTTTGGTACAAAGGACAGTGACGATGTAGGTAAGCAACCTGTTCGCGATAGGTATCGATGCCAATGCGTTTTAAGCGCAAACAATGTGCTGGTTTTGTGTTGTTCATCATCAATTCCTTGTGAGTTTGTTGGGCGCACCGTGTTATAATGCCTGATTTTATTGTTATCGCTCATAGATGACAAGCAAGGTTCTACAAGGTAACAAGGAATGCGCAAGTATTTAATGGCTGGTTTATTGGTATGGTTGCCTTTAGGGGTAACGGTACTGGTCATTAATTTTTTAATTGAAACCTTTGATCAGGTGCTGATATTGCTCCCGTCTGCCTATCGTCCTGATGAATTGTTAGGATACCATATTCCGGGATTTGGTCTGTTAATGACGGCTGTTGTGATTCTGGTTACTGGTGTTATTGCTGCCAATTATTTGGGTGAGAAGATTGTCGGTTTCTGGGAAGGCTTGTTGTCGCGAATTCCTTTGGTGCGTTCTATTTATTCTGCTGTAAAACAAGTGACTGAGGCTTTTGTTGGTTCGGAGCAGTCATTTCAAAAAGCCTATTTAATTGAATACCCGCGTCGAGGTACTTGGACGCTCGCTTTTCAGACCAGCACGAAAACAGGTGAGGCTCAATATAAAACAGGGTTGAGTTCCGTGATTAACGTTTTTGTGCCAACGACGCCTAATCCTACTTCTGGGTTCTTTTTAATGGTCTCACAAGACGATTTGATTCCCTTGGATATGTCGGTCGAACAAGCATTGAAAATGATCATTTCTGGGGGTGTTGTTGTGCATGAACTGCAAGAAATAGCAACTGAAAAA
>CAZYER010000019.1:0-2475 GCA_964646525.1 uncultured Francisella sp.
GTTCCCAGCTGCTGAGCCTGCACCGCCCAAACAAGCGAATGATGCTGACAAGCAGCTTGCACAGCCTCCAAACCAAAGCCAGCCACAACCACCGTCTGACGTGCCTGTAAAGACTGAGCCGTATCAATCACATGATGGAGTAAAGGACGCCCCCCTAAAGGTTGTAACACTTTAGGAAGAACAGAACGCATACGCGTGCCCTTGCCGGCGGCAAGAATAATCGCACTGAGCATATAACCTCGTTATAGAATAAAATGGTGGAGCAACTCAGCTGATTGTACGCTAGCTGATGACAAAAAAAAACGGGAGACATAGGTCCCCCGTTCTTTTTTGTGCCAAGATGCGAAATTAATGCATCAAGCCTTGCTTGCTCAACTGATCGCGTAAACGACCCAGCATCGCAATTTGTGCAGCGGCTTCTGCCAAAGCGTTTTGTGCGCGCGTAACGTCCAAATCGGTTTTAGCATTATCCATAGCTTCTTGTGCACGCGCCATGGCTTCTTGTGCAGCGGCTTCGTCCAGATCTTTTGCACGGAGTGCTGAATCAGCTAACACCGTTGCAACATCAGGCTGGATTTCCAACACACCACCAGAAACATAGAAGTAACTCACTTCATCACCAGACATCACACGTACTTCACCCGGTTTTAACGTGGTGATGAACTGTGTATGGTGAGGTAGGACACCTACTTCACCATTAGCTGCCTGAGCAAAAAAACGATCTACCTTACCAGAGAAGATTTCTCCCTCTGCACTGACGATATCCAATTGCATGGTTGCGGACATAATCTGTCCTCCTTACTTGGCAGCCAGTTTGTTCGCTTTCTCAATCGCTTCGTCGATGTTACCAACCATGTAGAAAGCTTGTTCTGGTAAATGATCTAGCTCACCAGCCATGATCATTTTGAAGCCCGCTAAGGTTTCTTTCAAAGAAACATAACGACCTTTGTCACCCGTGAACACTTCAGCTACGTGGTAAGGTTGTGACAAGAAACGTTGAATTTTACGCGCACGAGTAACGATTGATTTGTCTTCTTCTGACAACTCATCCATACCCAAAATGGCAATAATGTCTTTCAACTCTTTGTAACGTTGTAACGTCTTTTGAACGCCACGAGCAATTTCGTAGTGCTCAGCACCAACAACCAACGGATCTAACTGACGTGAAGTCGAGTCAAGCGGGTCAATCGCTGGGTACAAACCTTGTTCTGCAATAGAACGGTTCAATACAACGGTTGCATCCAAGTGAGCGAAAGTCGTTGCAGGAGCTGGGTCAGTCAAGTCATCCGCAGGAACGTAAACGGCCTGAATCGACGTAATAGAACCCGTCTTAGTTGACGTAATACGCTCTTGAACCGCACCCATTTCTTCTGCCAATGTTGGTTGATAACCTACCGCAGAAGGCATACGACCCAACAATGCTGACACTTCGTTACCCGCTAGGGTGTAACGGTAGATATTGTCAACGAAGAACAGAACGTCACGACCTTCATCACGGAAGTACTCAGCCATGGTCAAACCAGTCAAAGCAACACGTAAACGGTTACCAGGCGGCTCATTCATCTGACCATAAACCATGGCTACTTTATCCAGTACGCCAGAATCTTTCATTTCGTGGTAGAAGTCGTTACCTTCACGAGTACGCTCACCAACACCAGCGAACACAGACAAACCGTCATGCGCTTTAGCGATGTTGTTAATCAACTCCATCATGTTAACGGTTTTACCAACACCGGCACCACCGAACAGACCGATTTTACCACCCTTAGCGAATGGAACCAGCATGTCAATAACTTTAACACCCGTTTCCAACAACATGGTTGAAGGTGCTAATTCATCAAAAGATGGTGCTTTGCGGTGAATAGGATGTTTCTCTTCAGAAACCACATCACCCGCTTCGTCGATGGCATTACCCAATACGTCGAAGATGCGACCCAAAGTCGCTTTACCTACAGGAACAGAAATGGGGTTACCCGTGTTAGTCACTTCCATGCCGCGCTTTAGGCCATCAGATGAACCCATTGCAATTGCACGAACAACACCGCCACCAATTTGCTGTTGTACTTCTAAAATCAAACCCAATGACGGAACCGTCAAAGCGTCATAGACTTTAGGCATTTCAGATTGCTTAAACTCGACGTCAATAACCGCGCCGATGATTTGCAAAATCTTTCCAGAACTCATAACGCAAACCTCTATAGTTGCTAATTAACCAGAAACCGCCGCTGCACCCGCAGTGATTTCTGAAATCTCTGCAGTAATGGCAGCTTGACGCGCCTTGTTGTATGCCAATTGTAGTTCTTTGATGAACTTGCCAGCGTTATCTGTCGCGTTCTTCATCGCGATCATACGAGCTGACATTTCACAAGCCACGTTCTCAACCGTTGCCGTGTACACCATTGATTCAACATAGCGCTTCAGAAGTGCGTCCAGCACATCCTTAGCTTCTGGCTCATACAGGTAATCCCAATGACC
>CAZYER010000019.1:2575-29404 GCA_964646525.1 uncultured Francisella sp.
GTCAAATGCCCGATTACACGCTTGATTTTATCCGCATAGGGACGTGCAGCATCCATACGTTGCTTGGCGCGGCGCATTTTAGACGCCGCAACCAGCTCCATGGCCTTGGTGATTTTCTGCGTATTTTTGATACTCGCAATCTTGCCGCGAATCTCTTTTCCGCTTGCCATGGCCTTACCCTCTTTACTTAGTAAACGCCATTAGCCTTGAAGCCTTCCACACAGGCTTTTAGGCCAGCCAAGATGTCATCATTTAGGTCGCCCTTAACGTTGATCTTGTCAGCCAAGTCTTTGTGGTTGCTATTCAAGTAAGCGTGTAATGCAGATTCAAAGGCACCCACTTTAGATACATCAACGTCATCTAAGTAGCCAGAAACTGCTGCGTACAAAGAGATACCCATTTCAGCAATAGTCAATGGAGAGAATTGTTTTTGCTTCATCAATTCTGTAACGCGTTTACCACGCTCCAACTGCTTACGGGTAGCCTCATCTAGGTCAGAAGCGAATTGCGCAAACGCAGCTAACTCACGGTACTGAGCCAAGTCTAAACGGATACCACCACCAAACTTTTTAATGATCTTAGTTTGTGCTGCACCACCAACACGAGATACCGATAAACCCGCATTCACCGCAGGACGAATACCTTGTGCAAACAATGAAGTTTCTAAGAAAATCTGACCGTCAGTAATCGAAATTACGTTGGTTGGAACGAAGGCAGAAACGTCACCCGCTTGAGTTTCAATGATTGGCAATGCCGTCAATGAACCCGTTTTACCTTTTACAGCGCCATTGGTGTAAGCTTCAACGTAGTCCGCATTCACACGCGCAGCACGCTCTAACAAACGGCTGTGGAGGTAGAATACGTCACCTGGGTAAGCTTCACGACCTGGCGGACGACGTAACAACAATGAAATTTGACGGTAAGCAACAGCTTGCTTAGACAAATCATCATAAACGATTAACGCATCTTCACCGCGATCACGGAAATATTCACCCATCGCACAACCACCGTAAGCAGCCAAGAATACCATTGCTGCTGGATCAGCCGCGTTAGCAGCCACAACTGTGGTGTATTCCATCGCGCCAGCTTCTTCTAATTTACGAACCACGTTCTTAACCGAAGAGGCTTTTTGACCCATCGCAACGTAAACACAAGGAATACCCTTGCCTTTTTGGTTGATGATGGCATCGATAGCGATTGCTGTTTTACCCGTTTGACGGTCACCAATGATCAACTCACGTTGACCACGACCTACAGGAATCATCGAGTCAATTGACTTGATACCTGTCATCATCGGTTGGTCTACGCTTTGACGTGGCATAACGCCTGGTGCAATACGCTCAATCGGTGACATAACCACGTCACCCGCTAGCGGACCTTTACCGTCGATAGGCGAACCTAACGCATTAACCACACGACCCAACAACGCTGGACCTGTTGGCACTTCAAGAATGCGACCAGTACACTTAACGCGCTGACCTTCAGCGATGTTAGTGTAATCTCCTAGAATAACGACACCTACAGAGTCGCGTTCTAGATTCAACGCCATACCAAAAACATTGTCGTTGAATTGCACCATCTCACCATACATGACATCTGATAAGCCATGAATGCGTGCAATACCATCAGCAATGCTTACTACCACACCTTCAGAACCTGATTCTGGTGCAGCAGTGAAACCGGCGATGCGTTCTTTAATCAGACTACTGATTTCAGAAGGATTCAATTGCATGTTTGTTCCTCTATACCTTACTGGGCAATGACTGCAGACAGTTTGTTTAACTGACTTGCAATCGAGCCATCAATGACCCAATCTTGTGCTTTAATAACAGCACCACCAACCAGTGTCGAATCCACATTAAAGGTTACTTCAACATCAGCAGACCATTTAGCATCAAGTGCTTTTTTTAGTCCCGCTTGCTGTTCAGTCGTTAACACGACCGCTGAAGTAACCGAAGCCTGAACTCGACCATCATTTTCTGCACGTAACGCATCAAATTGCGTTTTAACGTCAGCAATGACCGACAAGCGCCGGTTAGCAGCCATAGCCTCTACCAATCGTTTCGCACTGTCTGATAGGACAGCTGAACCGACGGCGTTCACTACACTTGCCACCACTTCGGTCGGCGTACTGGGGTTATTAATCAGCTCAGCAACCTGGGGTTCGGTCGTAATTGCTACAAGTGCAGCTAACTGATCTGCCCAAGCAGCAACCGACCCTTGTTCGCGCGCCAAGCCATAAGTGGCTTCAGCGTAAGGACGCGCCAGTGTCTGTGACTCTGCCATAATATTACCCAGAAGTTAAATCTGTTTGACAAGACGATCGAGAATATCTTGATGCTTAGCCGCATCAATCTCGACTGCCAAAATCTGACCTGCACCTGCCACAGCCAATTTCGCCACATCGCCACGTAACTGTTCACGCGCAGCTGCCACTTCTTGGGCTAACTCTGCTTGTGCACCAGCACGAACGCGGTCGGCTTCTTCTTGTGCTTTGGTTTTAGCGTCGTCAACGATTTCGTTAGCGCGCTTTTCAGCTTGGCCAATAATGTTTTGAGCCTGCTCTTTAGCTTCTTTAAGCACTTCTTTAGCACGTTTTCCAGCTAATTCGAGCTCACGCTTACCTTTTTCAGCCGCTGATAGGCCGTCGGCAATGCGCTTTTGACGCTCTTCCATCAATTTGGAAATTGGTCCCCATAGGACCTTGTTCACGAACCAAATCAACAGCACGAAAGCGATGATCTGGATCAAGAGCGTAGCATTAATACTCACGGTTCGCCCCTAAGGTTGGTTAACACAAAAACCTTGGTTGGGAAGCGTACGAGACACCACCCATAACCACAAATTAAGCGCCTAGGGCAGCTTTCATTGCGCCAACGAATGGGTTAGCGAACAGGAACCACATAGCGAATGCCAAAATGATGAATGGGAAAGACTCCATCAAACCAGCGAAGATGAACATGTTAGTCATCAAAGCAGGACGCATTTCTGGTTGGCGTGCGATACCTTCCAATGTTTTAGAACAGATCAAGCCCCAGCCAATTGCTGAACCCAAACCTGCAGCAGCCAAGATAACGCCTACGCCAATTGCAGTTGCAGCGTAGATATCAGCGATCATAGTAGCAGTTACTTCCATCGTTTTTCTCCAAAGTTAAAGTTTAAAGGTTAAAAGTTAATGAAATCGTTTTGTTATTCGTCGCTAACATCTGGACAAGACGCTGACCTAAGTCGGCGCTTTGTTCACAGATATCTTTGATGAATTAATGATCGTCCATCTCGGTATGCGCCATGCCCAAGTAGACAATGGTTAGTACCATGAAGATGAAGGCCTGTAAGGTGATTACCAAAATGTGGAAAATCAACCAGCCCAAACCAAGCAGTGCTTGTAGCGGAGCCCAAAAGAGCGCACCGATACCGACTGCAAGCGTACCACCGATCAAGGCGATCAGCAGGAACACCAGCTCACC
The DNA here is from genome assembly GCA_964646525.1 of uncultured Francisella sp. GTDB lineage: Bacteria > Pseudomonadota > Gammaproteobacteria > Thiomicrospirales > Thiomicrospiraceae. Next base: position 6,043 of record CAZYER010000019.1, read on the forward strand.
AGCAAACATGTTGCCGAATAGACGCAATCCAAGAGAAAGCGGCTTTGAAACTTCTTCAATCAACGTCATAACGATATTGAATGGGATAAAGAATTTACCGAATGGGTGGAATAAGAACATCTTAGTAAAGCCCCACAAGCCTTTAACTTTGATGTTGTAGAAAATAATCAATGCAAAAACAGACAAAGCCATCGCCATAGTCGTGTTCAAGTCTGTTGTCGGCACCACTTTTAGATAAAAATGAGGATCACCCGTAACCATTTGCGCCAATAAAGGCAACAAATCAACAGGGATAAGATCCATGAAGTTCATTAACCAGACCCAAACGAAGATAGTTAAAGCTAGAGGAGCAATAAGTGGATTTTTACCTGGAAAAGTATCACGAACCTGTTGACCAACGAAATCCAATACGCCTTCTACCGCATTTTGAAAGCCAGATGGCGCACCTGCCTCAAGACGCTTACCTAAACGAGCTGCCACTAAAATGATCAGAGCGCCCAAAGCGATACTGATCAAAATTGTGTCCATATGAAAGGTCCAAAAACCCTCGCACAAACCCGTCGCTGGATTAATATTATCCGCACTACATACAGCGTTATTCTGTAAATGGTGCTGGATATACTCCACCGTTCCCATATTTTCACTACTCAAGGTATCTCTCCTTTACTGTTAATCTGTAAGCCTTTTTTTACCACGCAAAGTCATCACTTGTGCAAGCTGCATCGCCACGAATGTTAGCACCATCGGCATTGGTTCCAAACCCACACCACTAATACCAACAATGAACAACACACCTAACAGCACAAAACGAATCGCTGCACTGGCATATAAAATCCACATGCTCTGTTGTGGCTCTGTTACCGCTCGCGCATCAGCCATGCGCACCGTGAGCACTAACAACCCAACATTCATAAGTCCGAGCATCAGACCGTAGGCACTTGCTGGCACATTCATTGGCGCAAAAACACCAAATGCAATCAACGCCAACCCACCAAAAAAGAGTTTCCAAGCCACCAAGGGCTTTACATTTACTTGCATTCGTGCGACATCTTCATCAAGATGTCGTAAACCTTACGAGCACCACCAATAAAGCCCATGACACCACAAATCAACAAAGCTAATGGCTGGGTATCAAACAAGCTGTCGAGCCAATAGCCCACCAGAAAACCTGCCACCACCATCGAGGTAAACATAGAACCGGCACTGATTAACAGTAAATTCGGCATTTTACCGTCCGTTTTGTCGCTCATAGCATCCCAATAATGCAACTAAATCCTACCTATGATACGTGAATATGCCCTTTCAAGCAAGAAGCACGTCGGCTATTTACCGCTTACCCTACCTATTGTCGCCACCAAACAACACAACCACTATATATGCGAATTGAACAGTGTAAATGACCTTATGATGACATTTTTTCCATTAAGGATTTTAAAGAAGACTCATCACTAAAACTGATCTCTAGCTTACCTTTACCGTTTGCTTTGACGGACAACTTAACAGGCACTCCTAAGTGTTCGCTGAGTTGCTGCTGCCAAACTTGCCATTGCGCTGTCGGAACGGATGGTTGATTGTGCTGCAACAACTCGGTTGCAGGTTTTGGCTGAGCCAATTGACGCACTATCTGTTCTAACTCACGCACCGACCATTGCAGTGACATAGCTTGTTGCGCCAAACGTTGTTGCTCTGTTTCTGGTAAAGACAACAAACAACGTGCATGACCTGCAGACAACTGTCCATCAAGCACCGCTTCCTGCACACTTAATTCTAGCTTAAGCAAGCGCAGTAAATTACTAACCGCCTCGCGTGAACGACCTAGTGTTTGGGCTACTTGTTCATGAGTTAGCGCAAAACTTTCTGCAAGCTGACGAATGGCGCGCGCTTCCTCAATGGCAGTGAGGTTTTCACGCTGAATGTTTTCAATCAGCGCAATCGCTAAAGCTGTCTGATCGTCGAGCTGACGCACCACCGTAGGCACAGTGGACAAGCCTGCCAACTTGGCTGCACGCCAGCGACGCTCGCCCGCAATAATTTCATATTGCCCCACCCCTATGGGACGCACCACAATCGGTTGAATCACTCCCTGTGAACGAATGGAGTCTGCCAATTCCGCTAAGGCGTTCTCATCCCACTGACTGCGTGGCTGAAATCGACCACTGGTCAGCGCTGAGATGGATAATTGCGTCAATTCATCTTGCCCACTCACCCCAGCCATTGCATTACTGGCACTGCCAAGCAAAGAAGCAAAACCAGCACCTAACCCTCTTGGCTTTTTACTCATGGCTCATACCCTTAAAATCGACGACGAGACAACTCTTGTGCCAACGCCAAATAAGCGGCAGCACCCGTTGAGTTGGCATCAAATTCAAAAATAGACTGTCCGAAACTGGGCGCTTCTGCCAAGCGCACGTTGCGCGGAATCACACTCGCCAACACTTGTGGACCAAAATGGGTTAGTAGCTCATTGGCTACATCTTGCGCCAATTTATTGCGTTTGTCGTACATGGTACGCAACAAGCCAGCAATAGCCAACTGAGGATTGACCGTCTGACGAACACTATCCACCGTACCCAACAAAGCCGCCAATCCTTCTAACGCATAGTATTCGCACTGTACAGGCACCAGAATCCCATTTGCCGCCGTTAGAGCATTTAGCGTCAACAAGTTTAAGCTAGGCGGACAATCCATTAACACCCAATCATACTGAGTTTCAATACCTGTCAGTGCTTGCTTCAACACGCTTTCACGGTGCGGCATGGCCATCATTGCCACTTCAGCCGACACTAAGTCGCCATTACTTGGTAGCACGTCAACAGGAGCCGTCGGCGAACGCACAATAGATTCTGCTAGGGTAGTTTGACCCTGCAGCAATTCAGTTAACAAATAGTCGACATCATCTTTGGCAATACCCAGACCCGTGGTGGCATTACCTTGCGGATCCATGTCAATCAATAACACACGCTTACCCAGCATGCCTAATGCAGCCGCCAAATTAACCGTGGTGGTGGTTTTACCCACACCACCTTTTTGATTAGAAACAGCAATAATCGGCATTTACACACTTTCCTGAGATATAGGCCAGCAGCGCACTAACCAGCGCTCAGCGTCCAGTTGTGGCACAGTCAACTGAAGCGTTTCAGCACTAATGTGTGCTGGCATAGCATCCATTTCTGCTTGTGGATAAACTCCTTTCATTAACCACCAGCTACCTGTATCTGCTCGCAAATGTTCAGTAAACTCAATGAAATCGCAAATTTCAGTAACGGCACGCGCAATCACACCGTCATAGTGTGCTTGATGTTGCTCGGCACGACTATGCACCACACTAACTCTGCTACCCAGCTGAAGTTCTAACACGGCTTGCGTTAAAAAGCGTGTTTTTTTGCCGTTACTGTCTAATAAGGTCCAAGTTCGGTTCGGATCAGCAATCGCCAAAATCAGACCAGGAATACCGCCCCCACTACCCACGTCGATCCAACGCCCACGAGATGGCAAGTATGATTGCACCGATAACGCATCGAATACGTGTTTAACCAGCATTTCTTCAGGATCACGAATAGCAGTGAGGTTGTAAGCCGCATTCCATTTATGAAGCAAAGCCACATACTGCAACAACTGCGTTTGTTGCTGCTCCGACAGCGACAATCCTAACTGCTGTAAACCGCGCGCTAATTGAGACGATAAAACATCGAACGACATGGATTTATCCACAAACCAAACCATGCATCATAGCATTTTTGCGCCGATAAGCACAGCGTGAACTGACAACTTAGCCTTTGCCATCATGTCACCCGCTTCTTCAGATGCACGAGCAATAACGACAAAGCCGCTGGTGTAACGCCCTGCACACGCCCTGCTTGACCAATCGTATTAGGACGATACTCTTTCAATTTTTGTTTAACTTCATTCGACAACCCTTCAATGGCATCGTAATCAAGGGATTCTGGCAACAAGGTTTCTTCGTTGCGCTTTACCTTGTCGATTTCATCTTGCATACGACTCAGATAACCGGCATATTTGACATCAATTTCAACCTGTTCAATAACCGCTTCATCGATTACCGCCTCGCCAAAACCGGTTAACGTAGCCAAACTTTGATAGGTTACCTCAGGGCGACGCAGCAAGGTTTCTAAATTTTGTTCTTTACTCATGGTGGTGCCGAAAATGCGCTCACTTTCTTCAACCGATAAACGCGCCGGTGAAATCCAAGTATCGCGCAGGCGTTGTGACTCTTGTTCAATCTGTTCTTGTTTTTGGCTGAAACTGGCCCAACGTGCTTCATCAATCAGTCCCAATTCACGCGCAATCGGCGTTAGGCGACGGTCGGCGTTGTCTTCTCGCAACAGCAAACGATATTCAGCACGCGAGGTAAACATACGGTAGGGTTCAGTCAAGCCCATGGTATGTAGATCATCGACCAACACCCCCAAATAGGCTTGGTCACGACGCGGAAACCAAACATCCTTTGCTTGTGCACGACAAGCAGCATTAATACCCGCTAATAACCCCTGCGCTGCCGCTTCTTCATAGCCAGTCGTGCCGTTAATTTGTCCGGCAAAATATAAGCCAGCAATTTGATGTGTCTCCAACGTCGGTTTAAGCGCACGCGGGTCGAAATAATCATATTCAATGGCATAGGCTGGACGCGTTAAGACGGCATTTTCTAAGCCTTTCATGGTATGAATCATTTGCAACTGGGCTTCAAATGGTAAGCTAGTGGAAATGCCGTTCGGATAGAGTTCGTGGGTGGTGAGCCCTTCGGGTTCAATAAAAATTTGATGCTGTGGCTTATCGGCAAAACGGGTAATTTTGTCCTCAATCGATGGGCAATAGCGCGGCCCCACGCCTTCAATGACACCTTGATACATGGGCGATTGATCAAGGTATTGACGAATGACCTCATGCGTACGTTCATTAGTGTGCGTGATGTAACAAGGAACCTGGCGCGGGTGCATGGTGCGATGACCCATGAAGGAAAACACGGGTAAGGGTTCATCGCCTGGCTGTGCTTGCATCACTGAAAAATCCACACTACGTGCGTCGATACGACAGGGCGTACCTGTTTTTAAACGTCCGACGGGCAGGTCTAACTCACGTAATCGCTCTGCCAAACGAATACTGGGCGGATCACCGGCACGACCACCTGAATGGTTTTGCAAGCCAATATGAATACGTCCATTGAGGAAAGTGCCTGCGGTTAAGACAACCTGACGTGCGTACAACTTCCAGCCAGTGGCGGTAACAACCCCTGTTACCTGACCCTGTTCAACCATTAAATCTTCTGCCATTTGTTGGAACAAGGTTAAATTGGCTTGATTTTCGAGGCGATAACGCACCGATGCTTTGTAAAGTAAACGATCAGCTTGCGCGCGTGTGGCGCGTACAGCGGGGCCTTTAGAGGCATTGAGGGTACGAAATTGAATGCCCGCTTCATCGGTTGCTAATGCCATAATGCCACCCATGGCATCGACTTCTTTCACCAAATGACCCTTACCAATACCGCCAATCGCTGGATTACACGACATGGATCCCAAGCCTTCAATGCTTTGCGTTAACAACAAGGTATTGCAGCCCATACGAGCAGCCGCAGCCGCAGCCTCAGTGCCGGCATGACCGCCACCAATGACAATGACATCGTATTCTTGTTGTGCAAGCATTGTGTGTAACCCTGTGATAACGCATTAAATAAGACGCCATTTTAGCACATTTGCAGATGGGATTAATGAACGACCTTCACGCTGGGTTCATTGCAAAGCTGATGCATCCACAGTGGCCAGTCCGCAGACTGCCATTGCGCGCGTTGATAAACACGATACAAAATATCGAACCATTGGCGCATCGCCGTATTAACTAATGTCATTTGCGCACTCTGTGACTCTTCTTTACCTTTAAAGATCAGAGTCATTTGTGTGGATGAATAACTCACATCAACACGATTAATTAACCACGCATGACTATGGGGCGAAGCGACTACCGCCGTTTCACTGGCACTAGCCTGCTGTGCTGCTTGTTGTTCAAATTGATGATAGACATCGGCATGAGCCGTATCTTGCACCTGTTTGAGTAGCCAATCTCTTAACACGGGAATAAGACGATTGCCCAACCGCTGCGTTAACCAAAACACCACCACATCACCTTCGGGTGTCAGTGCGCTAAGACGAATGCGATCTTCTTCATCAATATAACTTAAAGTTACTTTTTCGAGGTTCATCAACGTCACCCCTTCGGTGTGTGCCTTGGTTTACGTGGTTTGTCTTTTTTCATCGCATCACCAGCCCGTTCGGTATATTTGGTGAGGAAGGTTTGCTGACCAAACTTTTTACCCATTCGTTTACCTTCACCACCCGCTTCGCCCGTACCGGCAGGTTGCCATGTTGGGATGAGATGATGCTTACCATTACCAATTAAGTCGGCACGACCCATTTTTTTCAAGGCTTCGCGCAATAACGGCCAATTTTCGGCATCGTGATAACGCAAAAAAGCTTTGTGTAAACGACGCTGTTTCATCCCTTTAGGGCTGAATACACGTTCGTTCTCATTGCCTTCACGCAAAATTTTACGCAGCGGGTTTTTACCACTATGGTACATAGCCGATGCCAGCGCCATCGGACTAGGTAAGAAGGCTTGCACCTGATCGGCACGGAAGCCATTACGCTTGAGCCATAACGCCAAGTTCATCATGTCTTCATCATTAGTGCCTGGGTGAGCAGCGATGAAATAAGGAATGAGATACTGCTCTTTGCCTGCTTCAGCAGAGAACTTGTCAAACATGGCTTTGAAATTATCGTAAGCGCCCATACCTGGTTTCATCATTTTCGATAAAGGTCCCGTTTCGGTATGTTCTGGGGCAATTTTCAGGTAGCCACCGACGTGATGCTGTACCAATTCTTTCACATATTCGGGTGTTTCGACGGCTAGGTCATAGCGCAAACCCGAGGCAATGAGCACCTTTTTAATACCTGGCAAAGCGCGCGCTTTACGATACAAATGCACCAGCGGTGTTTGGTCGGTATTGAGATAACGACAAATAACGGGATGCACACAAGACAGGCGACGACAGTTGCTTTCGATGCGCTCATCTTTACACGCCAAGCGCCACATATTCGCCGTTGGTCCTCCCAAATCAGAAATCACACCCGTAAAGCCTTTAACGCGATCGCGAATTTCTTCCACTTCACGCAGAATGGATTTTTCGGAGCGGTTTTGAATAATGCGTCCTTCATGTTCCGTAATCGAACAGAAGGTACAACCACCAAAACAACCGCGCATGATATTCACCGAGAAACGAATCATTTCCCAAGCGGGAATACGCGCATCGCCATAGCTGGGATGCGGCGAGCGTGCATAGTACAAATCGAATACGCCATCCATTTCGGGCGTGGTGAGTGGATAAGGCGGCGGTGTTAGCCACACTTCTTTATCACCATGACGTTGCACCAAAGCACGGGCATTACCCGGATTGGTTTCCAGATGGAATACGCGCGAGGCGTGGGCGTAAAGTACGGGGTCGTCACGCACCTGCTCGAATGAGGGCATACGAATAACAGTTAATTCGCGCGGATGAAAACGCGGAATTTGGCTGGTGATGTGTACCACTGTTAAGCCGTTTTTCTCGTCGATGCTTTGCGTTTGCACCGCCGACTTAGCTGAGTTGGTTTGTTCAACATCAGCAGTTTTGGCTTTATTGTCCTCGCAACTGGCTTCGGTTTGCATGGCATAGGGGTCGATATGGGCATCAATTTTACCAAGTGCATCCACTTCGGTTGAGTCCATCACCACAAAGCCTTCTGGTACGCGATTGCGCACAAATACCGTGCCACGCACATCGGTCATCTCTTTAGGATGTTCACCCTTGGCAATACGATGTGCTACTTCAACCAGTGCTCGTTCGGCATTACCGTACAGCAAAATATCGGCTTTGCTGTCCATAATGATGGAGCGACGTACCTTGTCTGACCAATAATCGTAATGGGCAATACGGCGCAGACTGGCCTCGATACCGCCAATGACAATCGGTACCTCTTTATAGGCTTCACGACAACGCTGAGAATAAACCGTCACTGCTCGATCGGGGCGTTTACCGTGGGCATCGTTGGGCGTATAAGCATCATTATGGCGCAAGCGACGGTCGGAGGTGTAATGGTTCACCATCGAATCCATATTACCCGCCGTCACGCCAAAAAACAGATTCGGTTTTCCCAAGGCTTTGAAAGACTCAGCAGATGTCCAGTCAGGTTGGGCGATAATACCGACACGGAATCCCTGCGCTTCTAACACACGACCAATCACCGCCATACCAAAACTGGGGTGATCGACATAAGCATCACCCGTCACCAAAATAATGTCGCAACTATCCCAACCGAGTTCATCCATTTCGGCACGACTCATCGGCAAAAATGACGCCGTACCAAAGCGTTGCGCCCAGTATTTGCGATAAGAAAAGATATTTTTGGCGACAAACATAACGGATTCCTTGGGGTAGCCCATAAACATTTTATTATTGAAATTATGGATATTTTACCGCATTTAATGCATGATGAAGGCACTAAAAAACAATTTAAAAAACTCGCAATAAGGAATACTTATGAAAAGAACATCTCTCTTAGTTTTATTAGGTGCATTATCGATGAGCGCTAGCTAGCGTTTATGCCGACTATGTTCAACCCAACATTTAACACGAAGGCTTCAGTAAACAAAAAGTGGCCTATCAAATGAACACGGGAGATGATAAAGAGCAATTACAAATCGTCAAATACGTGAACAATCACATGCAAACTGTCGGTAAAGACAACATGGAAGTGCAAGTGGTGGTATTTGGTGCGGGTATCAGCTTGCTGCAATCAACCGATGAAAAACTGAATAAAGCTATTGATGGTATTCGTGCCAACGGCGTTAAAATCGCTGTTTGTAATAACACGCTGCGCAATAAAAATATCGATTGGAAGACACTCTACAACGTAAAAGAAACTGACATTGTTCCCGGTGGTGTTGCAGAGTTAGCGCATTTGCAACAACAAAAAGGCTTTGCTTATATTGCGCCTTAACTAAGGCGATAAACGGAAACCCCTAGTGGGTCCTTGTCAATCAAGAAAGCGACTTGGAATAGTAGTAACGCTGCTAGATGTCTGTTGGCGTGAGTTTTAGCCTTCCCAAATCACCGTCCGCCCTATATCTCTCGAATCTAGATGCATCCAATTAGGCGAACCACCATAAAAGCCCATACCCACACCTTCATGAAACTTAACTTGCTTCATCCAAGCAAATAACACATCAGTTGGTACGCCTGGAATATGAAAATCGATCGCTTGTCCTTTCATGTGATAACTTTGCAAAGCACCACCCACTTCTCGGTTGGTTTGCCATGTGCGAAAAGCGCTGTGAACTAAGAAAGTTGGATTAAGCACCCCCGCCTGCGTCAGCGCCACCCGAATACCATCCATAATGTCTAACAAGCGCACATCGATCACCGAAGCTTGGTCTGCTTTCACATCACGCATGACATGACAAATTTGTCGATAAGCACGCTCGTCCAAAACGCCATTACGCTTATAAACAACCGACAGCACTTCGCCCGATTGCGGCCGTTTCAAATTCAACCAACGCCCAGTTTGTTTTGCCTCGCTCGGCAAGGCACTAGGTAGCAGCAAACTGGCGGTAAAGGTTTTCAGAAACAATCGACGATCCATGCACACAAGTCCAACTTAATGAATGAGTAAGCGCACCGCAGCGCCTTGTAATCCGTGTTGTAACGACATAATGATGTCCATCTCTTGCTGACTGCGCGTTAGCGGATCGGTTGTTTTGGCGCCCATTACCAGCACTTGCCATACGCGCTTCGCATCTTGCTTGGCTTCAACATGAACCTTGACGCCCAGCACGCGTTGGCAAATATCGGTTATTACAGCAAGGTCTTTCATTTAAGCTTTCTTAGTATAGGCGGATACAATAACAATGGTCGAGCCATTGATTTTACCTTCGACATGTTTCGGGTTGTTGGTCAGATAAATATGCTTCATCAGCGTGTCGCGTTTGACCGTAAAGTTCATGCCTTTCACATCCAAGTGTTTAATTAGGTTGACGCTATTACCCTCAGACAATTCCATGCCATAGCTGTCACGAGGTTTAGAACCCTCGTCATCACTCGATTGCGCTAAACCCGATTCCGCCCAAGCCTTCACATGCTCTTCTAAATAGGCGGTATCGAGCACATCTTGCGCCCAAGTTTCGCCTTTAGTCGCTAAGGTGTACAACATTCAATAAGCCACCACTTGCACGGCAGGCGCTGGCACCCAAATGGCTTCGTTCAAGCAACGCCAGTCATTGGCATTAATTTTGGATTCATCTAAGAGTTGTTCTTGGTAACTCCCACAGATCACCACTTGAGCGTCATCAGAACCATCACCACCCGCTACTTCGAATACCACTAAATCATCACTGGCTTCACAACAGAGTTCACACTTGCCCTGACTTCTAGCGGTTAATGTTGCGTTCATACGCTTATGCTTCACTGAATATCCAAAAACTCATTATAATTGATAGACACTCACTCAATAAATAAAAGTTTTTACGGTTTATGCAGTTAAAACCCATCACACCCGAAGGCTATCAGCAACTCAAAGTCGAACTCGACCAGCTTTGGTACAAAGAGCGTCCTGAAGTGACGAAAATTGTACAATGGGCAGCCAGGTTAGGCGACCGCTCTGAAAACGCCGACTATCAATACAATAAGCGCCGCTTGCGTGAAATTGATCGTCGTGTGCGCTTTCTCAGCAAACATCTAGAAGAAGTGAAAGTGGTGGACTATCACCCGCAGCAGGAAGGCAAAATTTTCTTCGGTGCTTGGGTAACACTTGAAGATGAGCAAGGCGAGACCTTGAGTTTCCGTATTGTTGGACAAGAAGAAATTTATGGTCGTGACGACTATATCTCGTTACACGCTCCAATGGCCAAGGCTTGTCTAGGCAAAGCTGTCGATGATGAAGTGGTGGTTAAACTTCCAGCGGGTGATCAAGTCTGGCTAGTGGTAGATATTCGCTATCAAGTTAGTTAACCGCATCGGCAACTTACTAACACCTCAAAAACAGAGAACCCCGCTATTAACGGGGTTTTATTTTATCGCCCACCACAAATTGACGTTTACACATAAATTGACAAGTTGACAAGTTGTATTGAATAATGAAGGGAATAAGACACAGGAGGCGTAAAAATGGAAGCCGTTGCGGTTGCTCAATTAAAAGCCGATTTTTCTGGCATTCTATCCAGAATTGAACAAACGGGCGAAGGCGTCATTGTTGAATATGGACGCTCGCATAAAAAAGTTGCGGTTCTATTACCCTACTCACCTGCATACGAACAACAAGCAGAACGCCAGTTTGGCATTTTGCAGGGTAAAGGCAAAGTCGAATTTCACGATGATTTTGCCATAACAGAAGAGATGATGCTTGGCTTATGAAATTGCTATTAGACACACATATTTTGTTGTGGCTTGTTTATTCGCCCGAAAAACTTCCCGAGCATTGGTTAGGTATGTTGAAAAATCCAAGTAATCAGCTGTATGTTAGTCACTTAAGTTACTGGGAAATTGCATTGAAATACGGTTTAGGCAAACTCACCTTAGAGGGCGCAACACCAGAAGACATACCTAACTTGGCACAGAATATGGCAATCATCTCTTTAGCACCCACGGGGCAAACATTAGCCAGCGTTCATAAATTACCTGCGTTGGAGGGGCATAAAGACCCATTTGATCGCGCTTTGATTTGGACAGCCATCTGTGAAAACCTGACCTTAGTTTCGCACGATCAGAAGTTTTCTGGCTATCAAGCTCAAGGTTTGTCTCTGCTAAAATAAAAAACCCACCCAATCGGTGGGGTTTTTATTGGTGCAAGTTCTCAATAAAGCATTTTGAAAACAAACAATTATGCTTTACAAGATCACTCTGCTATCATATTATCTTAAGAGCTAACGGGAGATATATATGAGCGCAGTTACCTTTGATACATTCAAGTTTATCAATCGATTAAAAGAAGCTGGTGTACCAGAGAAACAGGCAATTGCTGAAGCAGAAGCCTTATCTGAGGCTGTTTCGACCATTCAATGGGTAACTAAATCTGACTTACAGCTAGAACTCTCACCGATCAAAACAGAAATAACTTTACTGAAATGGATGATTGGGTTATCGCTGGCTTTATCCGTTGGCATTATTTCAATGTTAGCAAAGATAACTGTGTTGCCCACTCATTAGTCTAAAAGCTACGACATATAATCACAAACCCCACCAAATCGGTGGGGTTTTTATTTTATCGCTAAGTTAAGCCAATTCACGTAAAATAGATGTCATGAATATTCTTTTACTTGTCGCGATTGGCTTAGTTGCCGTAGCACTTTACATTCCGCAATGGCACACCAAACGCATCCTACAGCGCTTTAGCGCACCTCATCCTACCTTACCTGGTACGGGTTCTCAGTTTGCTGAACATCTGCTTAAACAGCAGGGACTAACCCATGTTCGAGTAGAAGAAACCAGTGACGGCGATCATTACGATCCATTCAGCAAAACCGTGCGTCTCTCGCCCGACAACTTTCATCGTAATTCCTTGACGGCCATTGTCACCGCCGCCCATGAAGTGGGTCATGCCATTCAAGATGCACAAGGCTACGAAGCCCTACAAAGACGCACCGAATTAGTAACTCGTGCTCAAACCTTTGCGCGTTTTTCGGGCTGGGCATTGATAGCCTTACCGATTTTACTGGTAGTCATTCACAGCCCCATTTTAGCTGCCTTAGCCTTTGCCATTGGCTTTGTCTCTCAGTTTGGCGGTGTACTGGTCAATATCACCACCTTACCGGTTGAGTTGGATGCCAGCTTTAATCGCGCCATGCCCTTACTGGCGCAAAGCAATTTATTAAGCCCTAAAGAACTACATTCAGCTAAACGCATTTTACGCGCTTGCGCCATGACCTACGTTGCGGGTTCTTTATCCAGCTTATTGAATTTGTGGAAATGGATGAAAGCGATCCGTCGTTGACGCACCTTGCAACTGAGCACACAAGAGTTGTCGCCCCGCTTCAGGCTTGGCTTGCTCAGCGTATAAATTAGATAGCGCTACCGCCACTTGCGCATTAGGCGCTAATTGCAAACTGTGTAATAAATCTTGTTCAGCTTGCAACGCCATGCCCTGCTGCTTAGCTAATACGCCAGATAACCACCATAAAGCTGGCTCGTTCGGATAGATTTTTAACCACTGTTGCACTTGTTTTAATTCACGATAAGCATCTTGTCCACTCAAAGCGACCAGTAAAGGCAAGAGCTGTGAATCCCACTGATGCTCTAAGGCTTTGACCACCACTTGCCATAAACTGCTCGAAGCACCCCACATTAAGGCTCGCTCAACATAAGCTTTCACAATCAACGGATGACGCTGTTGCGAACGCGACAAGGCCTTCCATTCTGCTTCCAGTAGTTCTCGATTATCGGCACGACTGAGTGATTGCGCCAGTAAGATAGATTGCAATTCCAGATAACGCGAACGCGACAAAGCATTTTTTGCTTCTGGTAAATAACCAGCCAGGCTTTGCCAGTCCGATAACCGCTCTAATGCCTGCACCCGCATCGCTTTTAAGGTGCGCTGTTTGGGGTACAGAGCTTGCAACGAATCGATTAACGCTAATGCTCGCTCAGGCTGTTCATCTAGCAACCAACGGCTATGTAATAGCTGAATGGTAAACGCCTGATCGGGAGCAAGAGAAAGTGCTTTTTCGATATATTGGTCTCGTTGACTGAGTTGATGCTGAGCCTGTGCCAACTGAGCTGCCAGACAATAGCGCAACCATTGACTGGCATCCTTACCGGCAACTAAGGCTTGCATCGCCTTATCATCTTCTTGCAACGCTAATGCTTGCAAACCCTGTGCGACATGCTTCATCGGTAGTGCGGCGCGCTTTCCTTCTCGCCAACGACGCCAGCGCTCTGGCAAACGCCATACCCCCAACACAAGACGCATGACACCGTAAACAACGGCTAACGCCAATACCAACAACAGCGCTAAAAAACTGACTGAGGTTTCAATGAGCCAACCCGACCAATTGACCGCGACATAACCTTGCTCGCTGACCGCAAACATTGCTAAGCCCGCGCCTAGCAGCGCCAGCAGACCCCAGATCACCAAACGAATCATGGTTGAGTCGCTGTCACAGGTTGAGCAAGATAGTCACGCAAATGAGACCATTCATAGGTTGGCCAGCCAGACCAAGCCTGCCAAGCACTGAGCTGTGCCGACATGCTTTCAGGCAAACTCACCGCCATCACGCTCAACAACTGCGCTAACTGCTGGCTTTCGCCTTGCACCAAACGAGGTTGATTCGTTTGCACGCCCCAGCGCAATTGCGCCAACGCCATACTCGCCTGTGTTTGCCACAAAGTGGCATCTCGCAGTTGCGTTAAACGACTGGCATCGACTTCTTGTGCGGGAGTAATGCGAATGAATTTAAGTAAGCCACTCCACCAAGAAACCGCTTCACCCTCATTCACTTCGCTCGTGGGTTTAATCAGTCCATTGGCAGAAGCAGGCGCATAGTAATCGATCAGCCCTTGCCAAACGCGCCAAGTTTGCTCATTGACACTGGCCGCTCGCTCGGTTGATAAACGGGTCAGGGCTTGCGCTTCTTGCGATAATGCGAGGCGTAACGGATGATTCACCTCGACACCTTGCTGCGCTAACAAGGTCTGCCAGTGGGATACAAAATCAAGCAAAGCCGCTGGTTCGACCGATAACAAAGACAAACCTTCTAGTTGCCCCGCCATCAGCTTAACGATGTTCGCATCGGTAAATTGCCAAGGCTGTTGATGTTCACGTGCTTTCAAACGTGCATCAACACGCACCAAGCTATCGACGAGCTCTTGACGCAAGTCAGCGGCTAAGGCTTGTTGCTGTTCGAGTAAGCTTTGTTGTTGTGTTCGCCACTGGATTTGTTGTGCATCTAACCACTGCTGGTTATCGCTGAGTGCCTGCGTTTGCGTTGCTTCCAAGGACAATAAACGCTGTCCCAACAGCATTACCGCCAACAAAGACAACAAGGCTAAAAAAGCCCCTAGTACGCCTGTCCAGAGCAACCACTTGGGTGATCTAGGCGAAGGAAGTCCTTCCGACTGAGATACCGAGCCATGCTCAGGCTTAGGTGGAGTTAATACTGCCTCTGTTGCCATGCTCGTGGATGTACTGTCCATTGTCATACTCCTTTATCGCCAGCCGAATCATCGACAAGCTTTAGCTGCCTCAATTAAGCCTTGCGAACTGGTCGCCGTCGCTACTTGAATCTCTCCTTGCCAACCTTTTTCACGAGCAAAGTCGGCGATACGCTGACTCATTACCGCCAAAGGCAGCGTCATTAACCGACGACGAAAGCCAGCGGGTGTCGCATTCATGGCACAGGTTAAACTCTCGGCACTCGCCACACTCACCACAGCCTGATCCTGCTGCAAGAAAGTCGTTAGCATGCCTTGATCAACAGACTTGCACACGCGACGATACAGGGGAATTTCCGTGATTAAAGCACCACGCTTGGTGAGTTGCGTCAACAAGGTGGTGCGCCCGCCTTCGCCTTTCAAAATAACTACGCCCTTACCCTCAGTATGCGCCAACACAGGCTCATTTAACAAGCCCTCGGAATCACTTTGTGTTGGAACAATCGCTTCAATGCCTCTTTGATGTAAAGCGTTAGCGGTTGCTGCCCCCACCGCTAAATAAGTCGCTTGCGTTGGCCAGTCGATGCCCGACTTTTCCAAACTGGTCACCGCGTAACGGCTGGTAACGATAATAAGCTGCGCTTGCATCAACTGACGCAAAGCTTCATGAGCGGGTGATTGCCAAAAAATATCCATCACTGGCATTTGCCAAGGCATCATACCCGCATCACGCGCCAGTTGTGCCATCTGTTCGCCGTCTGGGTTAGGGCGTGTTACCCATAACTGCTGCACAAGTGAGGTCATGCGCGACCGTAAACGACATCTAAAATCGACTTAGCGCCATTCGCTAATAATTCTTGCGCCAAATCTTCACCCAACGCTTGTGCCTCAGCGGCAGACCCTTTGCGTTCACCTCGAATAATGGTTTGGCCATCCAAACTGGCCACCAAACCACGCAACCAAATTTGCTCGCCTTGCCAAATAGCATAAGATCCAATCGGCACCTGACACCCGCCTTCTAAGGCAGCATTCATGGCACGTTCGGCACGCACGCAAGCCAGGGTAGTCTCGTCATTTAAACAATCGACAAAACCCTGTGTACTGGCATCGTTTGCCAGCACTTCAATCGCCAATGCACCTTGCGCCACAGCAGGTAGGCAAACTTCCGCCGCAATAATGCTACGGATGCGCTCTGGCAAACCCATACGCTCTAGCCCAGCTGCCGCTAAAATAATGGCATCATACTGGCCTTCATCTAATTTCCGCATACGGGTATGAATATTGCCACGTAAATCATGCAACTGTAAATCGGGGCGCACCGCTAACAACTGACTTTTACGACGCAAACTCGAGGTTCCCACAATCGCTCCTTGTGGTAACTCATCTAAACTGGCATAAGTATTAGAAACAAAGGCATCTAGGGGGTTATGTCTTGCCATCACCGCACCAATAGCAAAGCCTTCTGGCAATACAGCTGGTAAGTCTTTCATACTGTGAACCGCCAACTGAGCATTACCCGCCAACATCTGCTCTTCTAATTCTTTAATAAATAATCCTTTACCACCGATTTTTGCTAAAGGAACGTCCAACAACACATCACCTTGCGTGCTCATACCAATCAACTCAATGGCTAACTGAGAGTGTTGTTGCAATAACTGTGCTTTAACAAATTCTGCTTGCCACATGGCTAATGGACTTTTTCGCGTAGCGATGAATAACTTATTCATATTTTAAGAGCTTCCTAAACTAATTAGCCTATTCTATAATAAAAGCCATGAAAATATCTCGACGATTGCTACTCTCGACCGCGCTACTCTTACCCCTATTCGGGCTAGGGGCTTGTGAGGCCGCCAAACATTCCGACTTAGTCACTGTGACGGACCTATCGATCTTAGCGCAAGAAGCACAAACGGCGCGATTGCCCATTTTATTATTTGCAACAGCACCCGACTGTCGTTACTGCCATCAGCTTGAACGTGATGTCATTCAACCGATAATCAAAAACAAACAATACCAACAAAAAGTACTGATGCGTCGCTTAGATTTAGGTCAAGACACCATTGTTGATTTTGACGGTCAAAGCAAAGACAGCATGCGTGTGGCCAAGCGTTACAAAGCACAGTTAACGCCTACGATCGTGTTCTTATCTCCTGAAGGCAACATCATTGAAGATCATATTCTCGGTGTGGTTGCCGACATTGATCAGTATGGTGGCATGATTGATGCTCGCCTCAACAGTGCCTTAGCTAAACTGGGCAATCCAGCCCGCATCATCCATAATGCCCAACAAAAGTGATTTTGCCATGACCCTATCTACTCCGCATGTGTATCGTTTAAGTATTGCTTGTCCTGATAAAGTGGGAATTGTCGGCAAGGTATCCAGTTTTATTGCGCTCTATGGCGGCAATATCACCGAAGCTAACCATCACTTAGATCAGGATGCTGGTTGGTTCTTTATGCGTACCGAAATCGAGGCAGCCTCCATGCCATTCGATGTCGAACAATTCCGCACTGCTTTTGAGCCCATTGCACGCGAGTTTTCGATGCAATGGAGTATCAGTGATTCAGCGCAGAAAAAGCGTATTGTGTTGCTGGTTAGCCACGAGGCACACTGTTTACACGACCTGCTTTACCGTTGGAAGGCTGGCGAATTGGATGGTGATATTGTTGGCATCATCGCTAACCATCAGGTGCTGGGAGAAATGGCTGGCTGGTACAACATCCCTTTCTTTTACATTCCCATCAGCAAAGACAACAAAGCCGAAGCCTTTGCCGCTTACGAAGCACAAATTGACGCGCTCAACGCCGACGTCATCGTACTAGCGCGCTTTATGCAAATCATGCCACCGTCACTGTGCGAACGTTATTTAGGACGCATGATTAACATTCATCACAGCTTCCTGCCTTCATTTATTGGTGCGAAACCCTATCATCAAGCGTTTCAACGTGGTGTTAAACTGATTGGTGCCACTTGTCACTATGTTACTCAAGACCTAGATGAAGGCCCCATTATCGAACAAGACGTCATTCGCGTTACCCATCGCCACAGCATCGAAGACCTACAACGTTTAGGTCGAGATGTGGAACGGAATGTGCTCGCTAGGGGATTAATTTATCATTTAGAAGACCGCGTTATGATACACGGCCATAAAACTGTGGTATTGTTAGAAGGTTAATAATCGGTATAAGCAAGTGTGTAGGTAAAATCGAATGATAATGCGTAAAAGTAGCGATATTCTCTCCGAACTTAAACGACTCAATCGTTTGCCTGAAATTCCGCATACGCTTAGGTTATTTGAAGAGGCGTGGAAAAGCCCCACCAAACACATTCAAGAACTTGCTGCCATTGTTGAAGCCGATGCTGGTGTGAGTAAACGGGTGATGGATACTGCTAATTCAGTACTCTATCGTGGCGATACCAATGTCACCTGCATTAGCAACGCGGTTGGGCGATTAGGCGTGATTGAAACGCGCAATATCGTACATGCTATTAGCCTGCATAGTGCCTTCACCAGCCCATTCATTCATGCACGTAAATTTTGGCGACACAGTATCACGGCTGGCTTTGCCGCCAAAAAAATTGCCGAATACATGAACAATCGCTTTAAATGGCAAGTGGATCCTGCCATAGCTTTCTTAGCGGGATTACTACACGAGGCAGGTAGCGTCTTAATGGCACGCTTTTTTATGCGAGATTATGAAATTCTACGTGAACAGTCCGATTCATTGGATGCCTTCACCGATAATGAACCTAAGCTCCTGCACATGAACCACGCTGTATTAGGAGCAGCACTCTTCAAAAGCTGGGATTTGCCGCACGAAGTCATTATGGCGGTGGCAGGACATCATCATCCAGCGCGCATTCATGCAGACCACTATCAAATTGCCTATATCACCTGCTTAGCAGAAGGCGCCTGTTGGCTGATTGGTGAGGGTAATGGATTTATCGAAGCCGACATTAATCAGACCTCGCAACACCTGCTCGACAACCTAGAAAGACATAGACTCACACGCGACCATTTAGCTTTTCTTGCCAAACAAGCTCAAGCCGACAGTGAATCCTCCAACATGCTAGGTATGTTTTAACCGCCACTCATGGCTCGCTCCTTTGACAAACCTTGGTTACCCCTACCACAGACAAGAGTACCCATTCAACAGGTTGCCATTATTGGTGCGGGTATCGCTGGAGCCGCGTTAGCACAAGAACTGGCACTAGCAGGACTGGATATCATCATTTTTGAGCAAGCATCATCACCCGCGCTCGGCGCTTCGGGCAATTTAGCGGGTAACTGTTTGCCCATTATTGATCAACGCCCCAATAACCCCTACGCTCAATGGCATTGGCTGGCTTGGCAACATGCCGTGAACTGGTGGCAGCAACAACCCAATCGAGAGCAGCTCGGACAATTAACGGGTGCGGCAAAGTGGTCAACTCATGCCAAAACACTGGCAGGTTGGCAAGCTTGGACCAGTCGCTATGAAGACAGCCTGGTGCAATGGATGGATACCCTACCCTTACCCCATCAGCCAGCAGGCTTGTGGTTTCCACAGGGAGGAAGTTTCTATCCTCGTCGCATCATTGAACAGCTGCTAATACACAGCAACATCCAACTTCACACTCATACCTTAATTAGCCAACTCGCTCATACTGGCCGGCATTGGCAGCTGTCATCCAATCAAGGATTGTTTCAAGCCGATGCGGTTATTATCGCCAGTGGTGCACAAACGGCTCTGACTTTTCCCGAATGGGGCCATTTTCTACAGCTCAATAAAGGGCAGGTTTCTCATCTACCCACCACAGCATGGAATAGCCCACCCGAATTTGCGCTATCCTATGGCGGTTATGTCGCACCAACCCCAGATGGTATCACCTGCATTGGCGCTTCTTTCGAACAACAAGCGCCTTTAGGATTAACCGAGAACGGTCATCTTCACAATCTAGCCTTGCTCAATCAAGCCTACCCTAATGCCTTAAATTATGATGCCTTACCGACGCAAGGGCACAGTGCTTATCGCGCCAACACTTATGATCATTTGCCACTGGTTGGACCTGTTGTAGATATTGAGCCCTACCAAGCAGCGATCCGCTCGCGTTGTCATCAACCCGACACCATTGCCGATACGTCTGCACACTTGTTACCACAACTTTGGATGAGCATCGGTCATGGCTCGCATGGTCTTACCTCGGCGTTCTTAGCTGCTCAACTCATTCGACAACAACTACTGAATCAACCAACTGAACTGAGTTTAACACTGCAGCAGGCCGTCCATCCTGCTCGCGCCATTTTTCGTCTGTGTTGTTACCCAAAATAATCGAATTCGGGTAGTATTATGCACATTACTGTTTCTAGCAGGGTTTGATCCTTATGAACTTATTGGCCTTAAAAGTCTTTTTACTCTCTCGTATTTTTTTAGGTAGTTTTGCTACTATTTTACTGATTCTTGCGTCCATTGCTTTTAATTGGATGGACAGTTATAACCTCGTACGTAGCGCTCTTGTTACCAGTAT
The DNA here is from genome assembly GCA_964646525.1 of uncultured Francisella sp. GTDB lineage: Bacteria > Pseudomonadota > Gammaproteobacteria > Thiomicrospirales > Thiomicrospiraceae. Next base: position 26,736 of record CAZYER010000019.1, read on the forward strand.
TGAATGGGTCGATACGCTCAATGAATGGGGTAGCAAAACCCAACATACCGCTGAAAAAGTGAATGAAGCGATCAATAAAGCACAGCAAGAGTTCCAAAAATAAGCCGTTGTTATGCGACATAAAGCACAAAACTCAGTACAAAATGACACAAACCTCTTGACGCTGAAAGTGCTTTTTTCCTATAATTCTCTTGTCGCCGATTTAGCTCAGTTGGTAGAGCTACTGATTTGTAATCAGTGGGTCGGGAGTTCGAGTCTCTCAATCGGCACCATATTCAAAACCTAGCTTAATCGCTAGGTTTTTTTGTTTCTGAGTGTGTTATTGGCGTCAAAAATAGCAGTCACTCACTCAATTGCTGCTTTCTCTTTAATTTCTTTTTGTGATTCTCTGCTTATTGACTCTTAAATCTCATTTTGAGATAATAAACCCATGAAATTAATAAGCAACTCAGCATTAGTTAACTTTGCCAGTCATCACCCTGAATCGACTAGGGTTTTACAGGCATGGCGCAAAGTAATCGAGAAAAACAGTTTTCAGAATTGGTCTGAACTCAAAAACACATTCAATAGTGTTGATAAGGTTGGCGAGTTGACTGTTTTTGATATTGGTGGCAATAAGTACCGCATTATCGCGTTTATTCGTTTTACCAAGCAGATCATCTATATTAAGGCAGTGCTGACCCATAACGAGTACGACAAAGGACAATGGAACAATGAGCAACATTAACGCAATTATTCCCGCTTGGCAATCATTTCAGGCAGCAACGCAAATTGAGCCGATTCGTGATCAAGTACATTATCAGTATATGGTAGAAATGCTTGAATCGTTATTAGTACAAACGGGCGATGATGAAAATCATCCCTTGATGGGATTGGTTGATATTGTCGGCGATTTGATTGCTGATTATGAAGCTGCACAAAACACGCTGCCAGAAGCATCTGGCATCGATGCGCTTAAATTTTTGATGGAACAGCAAGGCTTGAAACAAGCAGATCTCAAAGAGATTGGTAGCCAAGGCGTTGTATCTGAAATTCTGAATGGCAAGCGTTCCTTAAACGTCAGACAAATTAAGCTACTGGCGGAGCGGTTTTCTGTGTCACCTGCGACGTTTATCTAAATGGTAGAATCTCAGCTCAGTTGGTAGAGCTACTGATTTGTAATCAGTGGGTCGGGAGTTCGAGTCTCTCAATCGGCACCATATTCAAAACCTAGCTTAATCGCTTGGTTTTTTTGTTTCTAAGCTTGTTTAGACAGACAAAAACAACAGTCACTAACGCTCAGTGGTGTAAAATAAGCCACAGTTATCTTTATTGGAATTCATTATGTCATCAGCAGCAACCAACATGATGTGGGGCGGACGCTTTGAAGAAGCGGTCGATGCCTTTGTTCAAGCCTTTACCGCTTCTGTCACCTTCGACCAACGCATGTATGCACAAGACATCGCTGGCTCCATCGCTCATGCCACCATGTTGGCCAAGGTTGGTGTATTGACCAATGACGAACGCGACTTGATCATCACTGGACTCAATCAAGTTAAAGCCAAGATTGAAGCGGGCGACTTTGAATGGTCGATTGCACGTGAAGATGTCCACATGAACATCGAGTCAGAATTAACCGATGCGATTGGTTATGTCGGCAAAAAGCTGCACACCGGACGTAGCCGTAACGATCAAGTCGCCACCGATATTCGTCTGTATCTTCGCGATGCCATTGATGTCATTGCTGCCGAAGTTCGTCGTTTACAAAAAGGTTTGGTCGGTGTTGCTGAACGAGAAGCAGATAGCATCATGCCGGGTTTCACCCATTTACAAACTGCACAACCCATTACCTTTGGTCATCATATGCTGGCATGGACAGAAATGCTCGAGCGCGACCACGAGCGCCTACTCGATTGTCGCAAACGCACCAATAGCTTACCACTGGGCGCGGCGGCATTGGCAGGTACAACTTATCCGATTGATCGTGAATACACGGCGAGCTTGCTAGGCTTTGAGCGCGTGTGTCAGAATTCGTTGGATGCGGTTTCCGACCGTGATTTTGCCATCGAGTTTACCAGTGCCGCCAGCATTTTGATGATGCACTTATCGCGCTTCAGCGAAGAGCTGATTTTATGGACTTCGGCTCAATTCCATTTCATTCACCTACCCGACCGTTTCTGTACTGGCTCAAGCATCATGCCACAGAAGAAAAACCCCGATGTACCTGAATTGGTGCGCGGTAAATCTGGGCGTGTATTTGGTCATTTAATGGCGTTACTGACACTGATGAAGGGGCAGCCGTTGGCGTATAACAAAGACAACCAAGAAGACAAAGAACCGCTGTTCGACACCATCGACACGCTATTGGGTAGCCTAGGCGCCTTTGCCGATATGATGCCTGCCGTACAAGTACGCAAAGACATCACCCGTGAAGCGGCACGTCGTGGCTTTGCCACTGCCACCGATTTAGCCGACTACTTGGTTAAGCAAGGTACGCCTTTCCGTGATGCGCACGAAATGGTGGGTAAAGCGGTTGGCTATGGCGTCGCGACAGGCAAAGACTTGGCTGACATGACACTCGATGAAATTCGTCAGTTTGCACCCAATGCCAATCAAGATGTCTTTGATGTGCTCACCTTAGAAGGCTCAGTGGCTGCGCGTGACCATTTAGGTGGTACAGCACCAAATCA
>CAZYER010000020.1:0-28762 GCA_964646525.1 uncultured Francisella sp.
AAGTCATGACGCAACTATCCGTTGCCATTATGACACTCAGCGCACAGGTATTAATTAGCCTATCAGTTGAAGATTTGGTTCATACCGCATTAGCTGACCACAGCAATGAACCCGTGAGTGCCAGCCTGCAAGATAAATTAGCCTGGTTCAACGGCACCATGTGGATGATGCAATTGGTGTTTCAAGGCGTGCTATTTCTTGTCGTGCGTCATATTGCGCATTCCATTACCACTCCTGTAGTGTATCTTGAAAAATCGATGACCCGCATGGAACAAGAAAGCAACATTAGTCACAGAATTCCATTGAATCATCATCAAGACGAAATTCACCGTATGGCTAAAGCCTTCAACCGATTGATCCAACGCCTGCAGAATGTTTTCAAAGCCATGACAATTGGCAGCGAACAAGTGAGCAGTGCCGCCAGCCAAATGACCAGCACCGCTCAGCACGTACTGGATGCCACCGAACGTCAACAGTACCGTGCTGATCAAGTCTCGCGTTCAGTGATCTCTATTCAACGCACAGTACACGAAGTAAACGATAAAGTTGAAGAAGCATCGCACATTTCTAAAGAAGCTTGGCGCTATGCTGAAAACGGCAGCCAGGTTGCGAAACAGGCGGCTGATACGGCGGAACATTTAGCCAGTGAAGTTTCACAAATGGCCGATGCGATTTCTAAGCTGGGCGAAGAGTCAGAACGCGTCAGCGGTATTGTCAGCACCATTGGTGACATTGCCGAACAAACCAACCTACTCGCTTTGAACGCTGCGATTGAAGCTGCTCGTGCGGGTGAACAAGGTCGCGGCTTTGCCGTAGTGGCTGATGAAGTGCGTTCACTATCGGTTCGCACCAGCCAAGCGACGGGCGAAATTACGCAAGTGATTCATACCATTCAACGTGAAACCGAAGCCGCCGTTCGCCGTATGCGTAGCACGGTCGAACAGGTTGAATTGGGCGTTTCTCATAGCCATAAAGCGAGTGAATCCTTAGCGCAAATTCAAGAGTCAGCGACACTCACCTCGCAACGCATTCACGATATTGCCAGAGCAATGCAATCGCAATTGGCAGAAGCTGACCGTATTGCTGGTGAGGTGGCCGATATTGTCAGTATGGCACAAGATAGTAGTTCGGCCATGCGTAGCACTTTGGCGGCCAGCGAGCATTTACAATCACTCGCTACCCAGCTTGAGCAACAAGCGCATCAATTCAAAGTCTAAGCGGTTCAACAGGGATTTTTCAATCCTCTTCGGAGGCTTGACTCCTTAACTCTGAGCGCCTAAATAAACCCAGCGTCCTTTATCGCGCACAAACTCACTCACTTCGTGCATTTCATGCAGATGACCATTTTCATCACGCCAATGCGCGATAAATTCAACCACACCGCTTTCATCTTCTGCAGCACCTTGCTCGGTGCGAATCACTGTCATTCCTTGCCAATCAGCAGGTGCTAACAGCTTCAAACTAGCTTTAGTCGGACGTGTTTCGCTTGCCCAAGTTTTATACAAATAATCCGCATCCCGACGCACATAAGCGACATACCGCGAGCGCATTAACGCCTCTGCGCTTGCCGCCGATTTCCCCTGCAACAACAAAGGCGCACAACAGACTTTCCATTCTTTTCCCGATCCACACTCACACAGCATGATTACTCCCCCTGCCAGCGCTCTAATTTAGCCACACTTAACAACAACCAACGGGTGGCATCGCAAAAACGCACCTGCACGCGACCATCCTCACCCATGCCATCCACAGCTACCACCAATCCTTCCCCAAAACGAGCGTGTATCACCTTGCTGCCTTTTGGAAAAGGCACGTCGCTGCTTGGCTTAACGCTCTCTATGGACTCATCGATGCGGCTAGCACTGTTGCCGTAAGCACTCACCGCACTGCGCTGATAGGCACCAATCGATTGAATCAACTCGCTAGGAATCTCCTGCACAAAACGGGAAACCTGCATTAAACTTTCTGCACCATGAAAACGACGCATCGAACAGCTCGTCAGTAACAACGACTGTTTAGCACGCGTCATCGCCACATACATCAGGCGACGTTCTTCACTCAGCCCATCGGCATCTTCCAAGGCACGTGACAACGGGAAAATACCCTCCTCTAATCCAGTCACTGCCACCCAAGCAAACTCAAGTCCTTTAGCTGCGTGGATGGTCATCAATTGGGCTAAATCGCGCTCGCTATCGCCTTTATCACCGGCATCTAATGCGGTTTGTGCTAAAAATAGCAACAAAGGATCGGTAATGGCTAAGTCCTCAGCAGCATCTTCATCCACTTGATATTGGCTGGCGGCATTCACCAACTCCGTGAGGTTTTCTTGTCGGCCTTCACCGGTTAAGCCATCCTGACCATAAAATTCCCACAAGCCAGAATCTTTAATAATGGCCTCCATTAACAGCGCAACCTCACTTTCACGTAATGATTGCCATTGCTTAAATAGTGCCACAAAAGCCGATGCACCTTGCAAAGCCTTACCCGATAATCCACCCTTTTCCACCATCCAGACGGTTGCCTCTAACAGACCTAAATGCTGTTGCTGTGCAACTTGGGCAATTTTTGCTAACGACTTTTCTCCCAAGCCTCGCGTCGGCGTATTGATAACACGAGCAAAAGCAGCGTCATCTTGCGGATTTAACAGTAAGCGCGTATAGGCCAAAGCATCCTTCACTTCGGCACGTTCAAAAAAGCGCATACCTCCTGTAACTTTATACGGAATGCCTTCGCGCGTTAACACCTGTTCCAACACGCGTGATTGGTGATTAGAACGATAGAGCACCGCAACCTCAGCCAAACAGCCACCTTGCTCTTGCCAGCGGCGAATGCCTTGCACAATATAACGTGCTTCATCAAACTCATTAATCGCCGCATAATGACCGACTTTGTCGCCTTCACCCTGAGCCGACCACAAGTCTTTACCCATGCGTCCTTCATTATGGGCAATCACCGCATTCGCCGCCGACAAAATGGTTTGCGTCGAACGATAATTCTGCTCTAAGCGCACAATATCGCAGGGCACGCAGGTTTCGGTAAAGTCACGAATATTCGCCACTTCAGCACCACGCCAGCCGTAAATCGACTGGTCATCGTCACCAACAACAAATAAACCACAGCCCTCGCCTGCCAACAACTTTAGCCACTGGTACTGCAAGCGATTGGTGTCTTGAAACTCATCGACCAAAATTTCACGAAAACGTCCCTGGTAATGGGCTAGTAATGACGGATGCTTGAGCAACAATTCATAACTACGCAACAGCAACTCACCAAAATCGACCAAACCCGACACCTGACACTGTTGCTCATAGGCTTCGTACAAAGGCAGCCAAGGCAATTCACCATAAGCTTGAGCCACATCAGTAGCACGACGACCCTGATCTTTTTCTCGACCAATTAAGTAAGCCAGCGTTTTACTCGATAGCACTTTTTCATCAATTTCATGCTCACGTAGAATCCGTTTGCACAGACGTTGTTGGTCTTCGCTATCAATGACGGTGAAACTATCGGGCAAATCGGCTTCACGTGCATGAAGTCGTAGCAAGCGATGCGCAATGCCATGAAAAGTCCCCATCCACACATGATTGGCCCAAGGAAAGACAGCCGATAAACGATGGCGCATTTCGCCTGCCGCTTTGTTGGTAAAGGTTAATGCTAATACCTGTGCAGGGCCATAACCACGCTCACCCAGCAAGTAAAGCATACGCGCAATGAGAACACGCGTCTTGCCACTCCCAGCACCCGCCAACACAAGCGCATAGGGAAGACGCGTGGTGACAGCCGATAATTGTGCGTCATTCAGACCCTCTTGCCACACCGCTTGATTTTTTGCTTGCATTTTTATTAAAAACCCTGTACAAATGACTTAATATAAATTCGACTGGTCTTAATCGCATCGCTAATGCGACTTGTCTGACACAACTTATCCACTTATTTTTTTCTTTTACTCAACGGGAGAACCCCATGAGCGATTTAGTTCTACACACCTCTGATAGCACTTTTGAACAAGACATTATCAAAGCTGAATTGCCTGTTTTGCTTGATTTTTGGGCGCCTTGGTGTGGTCCGTGTAAAATGATTGCCCCCATTTTAGATGAAGTGGCGCAAGAATACACGGGTAAAGTCGTTGTTGCTAAATTAAACATCGATGAAAACCCTGCACAACCTCCTAAGTTCGGTGTGCGTGGCATTCCGACACTGATGCTGTTGAAAGGTGGCCAAGTTGTCGCTACCCGCGTTGGTGCATTATCTAAATCTCAATTAACCGATTTCTTAAACAGTAACTTAGCTTAATTAACTTCTGGGAAGGGCAAGTCTTGCCCTTCCCCAGTCTTCCGTTCTCTCCCTTTCTGGATCATAAAGTAATCGCATGAATCTCAACGAACTCAAAAAACGTCACATTTCCGAACTACAAGAATTGGCTAACAGCCTTGGACTTGAATTAACGCGCGCGCGTAAACAAGATATTATTTTTGCTCTACTGAAAGACCACGCCAAAAAAGGCGAGGACATTTCAGGCTCTGGCGTACTTGAAATTTTACCAGACGGGTTCGGATTCTTGCGTACCGAAGAGGGAACTTACCTTTCTGGTCCCGATGACCTTTATGTCTCACCCAGCCAAATTCGTCGTTTTGGCTTACGCCAAGGTGATACGGTTTCAGGTCGCATTCGCACCCCTAAAGATGGCGAACGCTACTTTGCCTTACTTAAAGTCGATAGCATCAACTTTGAACCGCCAGAAGTTGCCCAGCACAAAATTCTGTTCGAAAATCTAACGCCCTTGCACGCCACTAAACGCTTGCGCATGGAAATTGGTAATGGATCAACCGAAGACATTACCGCTCGTGTCATCGACTTGGTTGCGCCCTTTGGTAAGGGGCAGCGTGGTTTGATTGTCGCTCCACCAAAAGCGGGTAAAACCATGATGTTACAAAACATCGCCCACTCCATCGCCGTCAACCATCCCGATGCTTATCTGATCGTATTACTGATTGACGAGCGTCCTGAAGAAGTGACCGAAATGCAGCGCACCGTTAAAGGCGAAGTTATTGCCTCTACCTTCGATGAACCAGCGAATCGTCATGTACAAGTGGCAGAAATGGTCATTGAAAAAGCCAAACGCTTGGTTGAACACAAGCGCGATGTCATCATTCTGCTTGACTCGATTACCCGTTTAGCGCGTGCTTACAATACGGTTGCACCCTCGTCAGGTAAAATTCTGACTGGTGGTGTCGATGCCAATGCCTTGCACCGTCCTAAACGCTTCTTTGGTGCAGCACGTAACATCGAAGAAGGTGGTTCACTGACCATTTTGGCTACAGCATTGGTCGAAACTGGCTCGAAAATGGATGATGTCATTTACGAAGAGTTTAAAGGTACGGGTAACATGGAAGTTCACTTAGATCGTCACATTGCCGAACGTCGTGTCTTCCCTGCCATTAACATCAAACGCTCTGGTACGCGTCGTGAAGAGCTGCTCACCAAAGCAGACGAGTTAAATATGCTGTGGATTGTACGTAAATTCTTAGGCAATATGGGCGATACCGAAGCGATTGAGTTCCTCAATGATCGCCTCAAAGCCAGCAAAACGAATGATGAGTTCTTTGCGGCCATGAAGCGCGGCGGTTAATCATGATAATGGGGGTTACCATCAGCACGCCCTTCTCTTGTTCTGTTAGTTCAATGTGAGAAGTTCAATGACGATTCCATGGCAAAACTTTCAATCAGTCATACAACCCCTGCTCGTTGAACTATATCCTGAGCTTGGTGATGAACGCCAAGCCAATCAGGAATACCAGCAAGGACAAGAACTGCGTCGAACATTGCTACAGCAGCTATTTTCTGAACTCACACCCGACAATGAAGATGAGCAAACCGATAGTTTTGTACAAGCTTGTTTGCTAAACGACTTTAGCTATCCACTGATTCACAGTGATTTAATGGCTCTCGCTCGTAGTGTGCTGGGTAGTCTGGTTAATGGACAAAACTGCCAAGAAGTCATTGCGCTGAACCAAGGTTTTGACCGTATCGAAAAAAAGGTATCAGTCGCCTATTTTCATCATTATCTACGCAAGTTAGCGGTCAAAAATCATATTCGCCTGTCACATTTGGCAAATTTGAGTGAAAAGAACCTACTGGTACACTATCAAAATCATTTGCAATGGATGCTGCAACTGATTAATCAATTACAAGGCATAGAACCCAATCCACCCGTTGAATTGGATTATAATCGCTGTACTTTTGGTCGCTGGTTACATGGACAAGTGATTCCCATGATTAAATCAACTAGCCATTTTAAAGAAGTCGAACGGTTACATATCAAACTGCATAAACTGGGTAAAGATGTCTTAACCCAACATCAGTCAGGGCGAGCGAGTCATAAGCAATTAATTCATTTGATGGGGCGTTTGGACTATATTTCATTAGAAATAGGCGCCGAAATCGCCATTTTGAATGACATGATGATGATTACGGAATATCACAAGGACCCGCTAACTGGGGTGCTCACGCGCCATTTGCTCGATAAAATTCTGAGTGCGCAAATTGAAATTGCCAAAGCAACTGAAAGCACCTGCGCACTACTGATGATGGATTTGGATAATTTCAAACACATCAATGACACCTATGGTCACCTAGCGGGTGATTTGGTGATTCAAAACTTTACCGATATTCTGAAGCGCACTTTGCGTAAATCTGACTTTATTTTCCGTTTTGGCGGCGAAGAGTTTTTAGTGCTGGTTCCGTCCACTAATGCACAGGATCTACAACAGATCGCACAAAAAATCCTCATTGAAGTACGACAACAGAGTATCCTCACGCCACAAGATCAATTGATGACTTATACGGTGAGTATTGGTACCACCACTATTGAACCCAGCAACCTTTCTTTTGTTACCAAAGAGGTCGTCAATCACTACATTGGCGAAGCGGATGCCCGACTCTATTTGGCAAAGCGAAATGGACGCAACCGCGTCGAATAGCGGCTATTATAGCGTTTAGCTATTAGTTCGAACGCAATTCAAACCAATATCCGCTTCTTCGATGGCGCGCCATGTGCCTGGCTGTAAATCATCGGCTAAGGGCAGGGCGCCCATTTGGATTCTTGCCAGCTTATCCACACTGTTACCCACAGCCGCCAACATACGCCTCACTTGATGGTAACGACCTTCATCAATGACTAACAGTAACTCGTGAGAAGCCGTCTGTTGCACCGAAATCGCTTTAACAGGTCTTGGCTCATCATTCAGCTCGATCTCTTGCCACAGCGCGTTTATTTGCGTTTCATTCAAAGGATCACGCGTGGTAACTCGATAGGTTTTCGGCACATGACGTTTGGGATGGGTCAAACGGTGAATGAGCTGACCGTCATCGGTCAGCAATAATAGCCCACTGGTATCCACATCCAAACGACCCACCGGTTGTACACCGCGTGCTCGATAAATACTGGGAAGTAAATCCAGCACACTCGGATGATGTTGTGGTTTAGCGGAGCACTCATAACCCAATGGCTTATGCATCATAATGACGATGCGATCCTGCCAAGCACAAAGCTCGTCTTCGTAATAAAAACTAACTTGTTCGGGCAAAACGGGCGCTTTAGGCTTAAGACACACCTCACCGTCAACGAGCGCATGACCGCGCTCAATCAGTGCCAAGCACTGCTTACGACTGCCGACGCCTTGACTTTGAATGGCTTGTAATAACGTCATGAAATTTTTTTCAAAAATTTAAAGGGATGGGGGCTCTGGGGGAAGGGTTAAACATAAATCACATTTAATTGCTGAATTAATACCCTTCCACCAGCTAAAACACAACATGAAGGTCACTAAAAAGAGCAAAAAGCACTTTTTAGAGATACCTTCATTGATGGTATTGAAAACCGTGTTTATGTACCGCATCGACATAGGCTTTAACGTGTTCAGGATTAATTTCAGGATGAATACCGTGCCCCAAATTAAACACATGACCCGAATTTGCCGTATGTTGACCAAAGCTGGCTAAAATACGCGCCACTTCCGCATCAATAATCTCTGGCTGAGCGTAGAGTAAGCCAGGATCCATATTCCCTTGCAAGGCAACCTTATCACCCAAACGTGCGCGGATATCACCTAGCTCAACCGTCCAATCCAGTCCAACACAATCGGCACCGACAGCAATCTCCTCAATCCACTGACCACCGCCTTTAGTAAAGACAATCAGCGGTACACGACGACCTTCGGCCTCCTTGGTTAGCCCAGCACTAATCTGCTGCATGTAGCGTAATGAAAACTCACGGAAAGCAGGCGTTGACAGCGCACCACCCCAAGTATCAAAAATTTGTACCGCTTGCGCACCTGCCGCAATTTGCGCATTCAAATAACTGGTAACCGACTGTGCTAATTTGTTTAGCAATGCATGCAGCGTAGCTGGCTCGTTATACATCATCGCTTTGATTTTGGAGAAGGTTTTACTACTGCCACCTTCAACCATATAAGTCGCCAAAGTCCAAGGTGAGCCAGAAAAGCCAATTAAAGGAACACGACCATTTAATTCGCGACGAATAGTACGCACCGCATCCATGACATACTTAAGTTCCGCTTCAGGATCTGGCACACCAATCTTATCGACATCGGCTTTACACGTAATAGGACGAGCAAACTGTGGACCTTCACCTTGAGCGAAACTCAGACCCAATCCCATGGCGTCGGGAATGGTGAGAATGTCAGAAAATAAAATGGCCGCGTCTAAATCATAGCGCTCTAATGGCTGAATGGTGACCTCACAAGCCAGCTCAGGATTGGTGCATAACGCCATAAAGCTGCCTGCTTTAGCTCTGGTAGCACGATATTCTGGTAAATAACGACCCGCTTGACGCATCATCCAAACAGGCGTGGTATCGACCGGTTGACGGAGGAGGGCGCGTAAAAAACGATCATTTTTCAATTCAGCTGACATAATTAATTTTCTCACAAGGGTCGAAGTTCACGATGCAGCGCACCGAGTTAAGTTTTTTTGACTATCGCGTTATTATAACGAGAGATGACCATAAAACCCATAAAGTTAAGGCGTCGCTGAAAAAAGCACACGAACTCTCGGAACGAAAAGCGCATTATACAGACTTTCTTTAGGGATTAGGCTTGGCTTTTGAAAGGCTGTCGTAAAAAGCATCCGCCAGTAAATCAATTTGACCAGGATGCTCCAATGAAGCCACCATATGGTTACGGTAAAAGGTAAACTCATCGCGAATTTCAACTGTTTTTCCCTTTAATGCCAACAGCGCTTTTAGATCAAATAATTTTAGAGATTCGTTGGGAATTCTCAAACTCACCGTATCCATGGTCAAGGAAAAATAGCGTGCCTTTTGTTCCGCGTTTACAATGGTACCACGAACAATTTGGAAGCCTCGACGCTCTCCTGTTAGTGCTTTTGATTCAACCACTGGAACGCCCATATCCTGAAATTGCCACAAGCCCAATTTTGCTGCCCTAGCACGCGATTCTGCCTGACGGTAACATTGCGCATGTAAACTATTGGGCAACTGAGTATTGACCAAAGCAAAGCCGTTTTCTAATAAAGTTAGCGCCAAGTTACGTCCGTCACCCAAATAGGCATGTGCCAAGACACGCCCATTTTGAGAGCTTAACTGGTCATACTCAAGATTTAACTGACCTTTACTCCGACGTACCAGCTCACCAACTGCCTGCGCAACCGCTTTACCCAAGGGTTGTGGCGCACGCAAATGTCGTGCCGCAATCGGAACATGCACACCCGTTAAGGCAACAACCGTATCACCAACGAGGAAGCTGCTGCCATCATAAACCACATCAATTTTCACACGCTGATCAATTTTGAGTGGCGCACAATCATCACTTGCAAAAGCCAAAGTCGTCGTACTTGCCCAAAAAGCAAAAAGCCCAGCGACAAGAGCTAGGCTTTTTACAGGACGCAATAGGCTCACGCAGAGCTCCGCTATTAACGCTTGTAACGGTTGCGGAATTTCTCGATACGACCTTCAGTATCCACTAGGGTCTGTTGACCTGTGTAGAAAGGATGAGACGAGCTAGAAACCTCTAAACGCACTAAACCATAAGTTTTACCATCAACATCAATGGTTTGCTTAGTGTTCATAGTAGAACGCGTAATAAACATATCACCAGTAGTAATGTCTTGGAAAACCACTGGATTGTATTTTGGGTGAATGCCTTCTTTCATGGCAAAATCCTGTTATTTGGTATCTGAAATAAACGAACATTCTAACGCTAAGCGACTGATTTTGCAACAACCATATCTAGTTAATTACATAAAAATAACCACAATAGATGGTAAATTTAACGTTGCTGACCTCTAAAAAACCTTAACGGATGGGCTAAAGATAAAGCGAAACGAGATTTTTTAGCGATGCGCTATTATTTAGCTAAGTTGGCACAGGTAATCGTTGTCCACCACATAGCTTGCATGTAATAGCTCGAAATTTCTCCCGCATTCATTTGCATGAAGCTAGTCTGCTCAATCTTTCCTTGTTCAATCGCTAAAACGCAACTCAGTGCTTCACCCATAACACCGGTTTTTTCGATCAACGCGTTCTTGATCGAATCATGCAAGGGCATAGCGGCCATTAAAGTGGGCATATCCGCGTCCATCAAAGCATCTAAACAAGAAAACAATCCGACCATAAAAAAGCTTTCTCTCTGCGGCAAGGCGGCATGTTCTGCCAATAACTGTACAAAGCGAGCACGAATCAGGGCTGTTTTGAACAGCTCTGGTGTTTTATCATCTTTACCTGCCAACACCAAAATACTGACCCAACTTTGTAATTTTTGTAGCCCAAAACGCAATACTGCATCTTTAATGGAGTTAATTTGGATAGTTTCATTGCCAGGATAGCTACGTACAAAAGCTAATAATTTATGGGTTAATCCGACATCGTGACCAATAATTTCCGCCAACTCTCCCATATCAATATCAGGGTCATAGACACTGGCCAAAAGATTCAGAATGGCAAGCTTATTGTTGGCTAAGCGATGTCCTTTCACAATTTGCGGACGAGCAAAAAAGTAGCCTTGAAAATAATCCATTCCCAAAGCCTTACATAGCTCAAATTGTGGCTGCGTTTCCACTTTTTCCGCTAGCAAACGAACCGAAGCATTGGTTGCACGAATCGCTTGCACGTGTTGAGGAAGTTGCCGTACACCGACAGCCAGAATATCAATTTTAATAATATTCGCCAAGGCAATTAACGGCTTAAACTCATCACTGTAAAAGAAATCATCTAACGCAATGGTATAACCTTTTTCGCGCAGCCCACGTACCGCACTAATCACTGCCGGCGTCGGTTGAATCGTCTCTAGCAATTCAATAACCACTTGGTTTATTGGGAAAATACTGTTGTTTTCCGCCAATAAAAACTGTTCTGTAAAATTGAGAAAGGCTTTTTGGTGTCCGACTAGGTTCGACAAACCGATTTCAGCAAACGCATTCACAATGACCTGCGCTGTAGCAGAGTCTTCAGCGGTTACCGAGGCTGCATTCTGACCATCCCCATTACGAAAGAGCAACTCATAAGCATAGAGTTGCATCTCACGATTGAAAATGGGTTGCCGACCGACATACACGTCCAGCAATTGTTGTTGCGGTTTAATGATCATGTTCTGTTAACTGGGTTTATAGGCTTCTGGCATAGCAAGGTTAGCATCCCCAAACAAAAACTCTTCCATTTGCTCGCGCAAAAAAAGTTTAGCCTTAGGATCCATCGAGGACAAACGGTATTCGTTAATCAAAATCGTTTGCTGTGCCAACCACTGCTTCCATGCTTCTGCCGAAATTTCGTTGACAATACGTTCGCCCAGTTCACCTGGATAAGGTTGATAAGGCAGGCCATCTGCTTCTTGCTTCAAACGTGCACAAAATACGCGACGACTCATAATAAACTTCCTTGATACAAGTGAACAAACTAACCTCTACTTACACTAGAGGGTTGGGGGGTCTGGGGGAAGGGGTTGCTTATCATGACAGTTAAGACACTAGTAAACCCCCTTTCACCAGAACTAAAACTAAACGGAAACTCTAAAAATTAAACGAAGTCATATTTTTAGAGTCTTCCCAATATTTCAGCAACTTATCTACCACAGCGGGTCTAGCGACTGATTGATTTATATGATTAGGATTATACCATAAGCCATTGTTAGACAACTGCTGCTCATGCGCTTTCTGCGTCATGACGAGAACGTAGGGCGTAATCTGCCATACCTGATGCGTAAAAACATGTTTAATGGGAGTTAATAGTGTAAATGAATCCTTCGAATGCGATAAGGGAGCTTGAGGCAATTGGTACAAACCACCCCAAATACCCGTTTGTTGTTGAGGTGCTTCTAACCATACCGCACCCTCTGTTGACAGGTGTAAATAAAGACTAACATCATGAACAGACTTACTGGCTTTGGTTTTACGCAGCGGCCAAGTGGTAACCGCTTGATCACTCTTTCTAGCGGCACAATCCTTTGTTAAGGGACACTGATCACAGTTTGGTTTTGACCGCGTACACAGTGTTGCTCCTAAATCCATAATAGCTTGCGTATAAGCCCCAGGACGTGCACGACTCTGCAATTGATCGGCTACTTGCCATAAGCGCTGTTGCGCTTCTTTAGATTCAATCGGCAAGGGCAGAGCTAACCAACGCGCTAAAACGCGCTTCACATTGCCATCACAAATGGCGGTGGGTTGTTGATAGGCGAGCGATAGAATGGCATGTGCAGTTGATTGACCAATACCAGGCAAGCTCATTAACTCAATCGCGCTGCTTGGCAATTTTCCCTGAAAGTCACGCACAATGATCTGGGATGCTTTATGCAAATTGCGGCCTCTGGCATAATAGCCTAATCCGCTCCACAAGGCTAACACCTGATCTAAGGACGCACTCGCCAAGCTATCCACATTAGGAAACTGCGCCATAAAGCGCTCGAAATAGGGAATCACTGTTGCCACTTGGGTTTGTTGTAACATCACCTCTGACACCCACACCCGATAAGGTGTAGCAGGGTGTTGCCAAGGCAAATCGTGACGACCATAATGATCGAACCATGCCAATAACCGTTCACTAAAGGAACCTTCTTCCCATGACTGAGACACAGAGCCTTCCTCAACCGCAAAACAGCGATACCCCGTATCGCCGTGAAATTAAAAGTTTTGTCCGTCGAGAGGGCAGATGCACCCCCGCACAAGAAAGAGCCTTAACCGAACTCTTACCGAAATTTGGCATCAATTACCAAGCCGATCACCAACTCAAGTTTACCAAGCTCTTCGCTAATGATAACCCTGTTTGGTGCGAAATCGGTTTCGGCATGGGGCATAGTTTAGCGCACATGGCCGCTAGCATGCCTGACATTAACTTTATTGGCATCGAAGTGCATCGTCCCGGTGTCGGTAGCCTGCTGAATCAAGTACAACAGCTTGGCTTAACCAATATTCGTGTCATGAGCCACGATGCCGTGGAAGTCCTCAAGCATATGATTCCTGAGCACAGCCTAGCACGCGTCTTGTTATTCTTCCCCGATCCTTGGCATAAAACCAAACACCACAAACGTCGCATCGTCCAATTTCCTTTTTTAGAGCTGCTTCATTCACGACTCACGCCTGAAGGGGTGTTCCACAGTGCTACAGACTGGCAGGCCTATGCCGAATGGATGCTGGAAATGATGGACGCATTTCCTCATTTCACCAATAGTGCCGGGCAGGGTAACTATGCCGTCAAACCCAACTATCGCCCCGAAACCAGGTTTGAGCGTCGCGGTCAGCGCTTAGGTCACGGCGTTTGGGATTTGCTCTACATCAATCAACCCAAGGCGTAATGGAAGATGTTCTATCACACACTAGCCGACACCGTTGGCAATACACCACTGGTTCAAATTCAGCGTCTTTATCAAGACGCACGTGGCAATGTTATTTTAGCCAAACTTGAAGGCAATAATCCTGCTGGCTCAGTGAAGGATCGTCCTGCTTTTAACATGATTTTACAAGCCGAAAAACGCGGCACTATTCGCCCCGGAGACACCCTAATTGAAGCCACCAGCGGCAACACAGGCATTGCTTTAGCGATGGTCTCGGCTATGCGTGGCTATAAAATCAAACTGATTATGCCCGACAATATGACAAAGGAACGCAAGGATGCTATGGCTGCTTATGGCGCCGAGCTAATTCTTGTTTCACGTGAAACAGGCATGGAAGGGGCACGAGACTTAGCCTTATCACTGCAAGCGAATGGCGATGGTTTTTTACTCAATCAATTCGCCAATCCCGACAACCCCATGGCGCACTATTTAACAACAGGCCCTGAAATTTGGCGACAAACCGCTGGCAAGGTCACGCATTTTGTTTCCGCAATGGGTACAACAGGAACCATTATGGGTACCAGCATGTTCTTAAAGGAGCAAAATCCAGACATTCGCATTATCGGCGTGCAACCTGCCGATGGCGCACAAATTCCCGGTATACGTCGTTGGCCTGCCGAATATTTACCAAGCATTTATGATGCTAGACGTGTCGATCGCATTATGGATGTTGAGCAAACCAGCGCTGAAAACACCATGCGTCGCATGGCAAGAGAGGAGGGAATCTTTAGTGGTGTCTCTTCTGGCGGCGCCATGACCTGCGCCTTACAATTAGCGCAAGAAACCGAAAACGCCTGCATTGTTTGTATTGTCTGCGACCGAGGTGATCGCTACCTATCCAGCGGCTTGTTTAACCTGAGCTGACTTAACTTTTGCCAAGAGTTGCGCCATTAATGCCAGCCACTTGGTTAAGCGCGGGTAGTCGGCTTTAATGGCATTCACAATTTGTGGCAGTGGCGTCGTCAGTGAAAAGCCGACGGTTTCCACTGCCAACTTCACCAACAGTAAAATCTTTTCCTGATCTAACAAGGGCGAGGGTTCAAAGTAGCTAACCCTTGCCAATAACACGGCTCGCAAAATCTCTGGCCACAACTCGTGTGGCACTTTGTTTTGATCTATGAGAAACAAATCGATACCATTTTCTTCACGCAAGGCAAGCAATTCAGCCAAGGATGTTTTTGCTAGCAAGGCTTCAGCGGCACGTTGTGCGTTAGGCGGCAACTGGCGAATCAAGTAATTTTCATACGGATGCAGAAGCGCCATTTCACAAACCTGCTAACATTGAATCTTGATTAGACGATGCGTTAGAACGACGACCCCGTTGCCAAGCAATCAATTGGTTTAATTCTTCATTCTGCAATAGTAGAATAATTCGGTGCTGTATGGTTTCGCTGGCATTGGTAAACTCAACCGCAATATAGTAGCCCTCAGGAACTGGACGACTATTGACAATATTTCCCGTCATGTTAAACACTTCTGCTTTACCTACGGTTGGAAAACGAAAATCGATCTGCAAGCGGGCAAATTTAGGATACGGGTCTCGACTAACAAAACCAACACCACTAGCACTTAAATTTAACTGCCTTAATGGCCAAGCATTCTTGTCCACCAAATAGCTCACTTCTTGACGAAACTTAACCAGAAAAGGAACATGGCGCGTTAGCTTTTCATCCATCTGCAGCACCGATTTAGCCAGCAAACTACCGTGAACCGCTTTTTCAGTCAAATCGGTTAGCTTTTCATCAAAAGCAAACTCACTATGCGCTAAAGCTTGTAAGTAGTCAGCATAAGCCTTATGAATTGCCTTATCAACAATATCGAAATAGAAGTCTAATTTAGCATTAAATGCTCGTAACAGATCTGCCGTCGCGCTACCTGGCTTTAGTTGCATCGCTAGAGGCGTTTTTCCTCGACGTGTTTTATAAAACTCAATACCTTCATAAACCGAGTGACCTTGCACCAATAAAATAATGGCTTCACATAGCAAATTGACACGTAATACCAAATCACCAATCACTTTACCAGCCAATTCATTTTCAGCCAACAAGGCTTGATTAAATTGTGACAACTGCTGATCATAACCCGCTTCGGATGACTGCCACTGACCACTAGCTAATTCAGGTACGACCAAACGAACCACCTCATTCTGGTCAGCAAGTTTAATCACAGCAGGTATAACCACATCCAGTCGAAAGTGGCGGCGAACATTTCGCATGAAATGACTTCCTTAGCATTAAAAATATCAGAGGTCAGCTATTGGTATTAGCAGCATGGCTGATTAGCATATCATAGCGTTTCACGTGAAACCATAACACGCCTTACGAATAATCAACTCTCAATGAATATTTGAGCAAAAGCAGTGCCAAAAAGCCACCAAAAACCTTAAATTACAGTAAAATAAGCTTACTTATTTATGGAATAACATTATGAATGTTTGGTTAGTCTCAACCTTATTATTGCTGATGCTGACAGGCTGCGGAAAAAAAGGCAATTTATCACCACCTCCGTCAGATACGAACAAACCCCTTAACCCTTCTTCATTTACGCACAACAAAGAAATCTTATGAACGCTACTCCTATTCATCGTCACAAGGGCATGCTTTACATGGACCAGGTTAATCTACAACAGATTGCTGAACACTATGGCACACCTTGTTATGTTTATAGTCGCCAAGGCATTCGTCAGCGCTGGCAAGCATTTGATACAGCGTTTGCACAGCAACCGCATTTGGTCTGTTATGCCGTTAAAACTAATAGCAACTTGGCTGTGCTACAGACCTTAGCGCAAGCGGGAGCTGGCTTTGATATTGTTTCGGGTGGCGAACTAGCGCGTGTACTGAAAGCAGGCGGCGATGCCAGCAAAGTGGTTTTTTCTGGTGTCGGCAAAAGCGAAGCAGAAATGCGTTTCGCTTTGGAAAGCGGCATTAAGTGTTTTAATGTCGAATCGGAAGCAGAGCTTTACCGATTGGAAACGGTCGCAAAAACATTGAACACGGCTGCACCGATTTCCATTCGTGTTAACCCCGATGTGAACCCTAAAACCCATGCTTATATTTCAACAGGGCTCAAAGAAAACAAGTTTGGCGTTTCCTTTACACAAGCACTGGCACTCTATCGCTATGCTGCCGCTTCCGCCCATTTATCGGTGCAAGGTATCGACTGCCATATCGGTTCGCAACTGCTCGATTTAGCGCCACTTCAAGAAGCGGCTAAACGAGTCGTTGCTTTTCAACAGCAACTCAATGCCGAAGGAATCAAACTACATCATATCGACATGGGCGGTGGTTTGGGTATTGATTATCAAGACAGTGATCAAGCCCCCACACCTGCAGCTTATGTGCAAGCTTTGTTAAGTGCCATTCAACAACCCAACATGGAAATTCTAGTAGAACCCGGACGTGCCATTGTTGGCAACAACGGTGTGCTACTGAGTAAAGTAGAGTTGTTGAAAGAAAATGAAGGCAAATCGTTTATGGTCATTGATGCCGCAATGAACGATTTAATTCGTCCTGCCCTTTACGATGCTTGGCAAGCGATTGTCGATGTATGCGATAACGCGCAAGCAGCTCAATCAGTCGATGTCGTGGGGCCTGTTTGTGAAACGGGCGATTTTTTAGGAAAATCACGCCAACTAACTTCTCAACCAAATGATTATATTGCTATTTTATCCGCCGGTGCTTATGGATTTGTCATGAGTTCTAACTACAATACGCGTCCTAGGGCGGCAGAAATCATGGTTGATGGTGATCAACATCAATGCGTACGTGCCCGAGAAACCTTAGAAGACCTCATGCGCGGTGAAACACTGTTTAACGAATAATCATAAAGGCCAAAGGTCATGCAGCAAAAACATCCCTACGAAGAAAGTTTTCTCTTGGCGTTATTGCTCATCGCCTTGGTTTCGCTCATTTGGTTATTCAACCAATTCATTCCGGCATTTTTATTTGCCTTACTCTTAGCCACCAGTAGCTACTCCTTGTTCCAGAAACTGAGTGTTAAACCTCGCATGAACGCAAACCGAGCGGCTATGTTAATGACAACGGCAGCCTTTCTGGTCGTTTTTCTGCCCATTAGCTATTTATTGGCAGAAAGCGGACGTATGGGAGCAGAAGTTTTCAATCAGCTACAAAACTGGTTAGGACAACAATCTCCAGCATCTATTCGTGAACTCGAACAGCGCTTGTTAGCGAGTACACCACTACCAGAATATTTACAGCATAGCGTGGCTCAGACCATCGAACAACAACTACCCACCATTGTTGAAAAAACCAAAGCATTAAGCTTATGGGTAGCAAGCAATCTATTCAGTGGCATCACCAGTTTTATTGGCTTTATGGCCATTGCCTTATTCAGTCTGTTCTTCTTTTATCGAGACGGGCAAAGCTTCATTAAACGCCTAGTTAACCTATCACCCTTATCGAATAATCTCGATCACTTTATTCTCAGACGCTTTGCTGCCCTATCCAATGTCCTCACCGTAAGTGTATTGGGCATCGCCATGATTCAAGGACTGGCTTTTAGTCTATTAATGCTGGTATTCGGCTTACCTTGGTTATTCCTTGGCTTGGCCTTCGCCATTACCTCATTTATACCTGTCGTCGGTGGATTATTAGTATGGGGACCAGTGGTGCTTTATTTCCTTATTGAAGGGTCACCTTGGTTGGCCCTAGTCACAGCATTATACAGTGCGATTTTTATCGGTATCGTCATCGATAACCTGCTACGCACAGTATTAATCCAGCGCCTCAGTCAACAATATCGACAAGATGCGGGACGCAATGCGCTCGACCATACTTGGTTAACCCTACTGTCAACCTTTGCAGGTTTGCTGCATTTTGGTATGATGGGGCTGATATTTGGCCCAATGCTAGCGGCCATGGCGATTACCATTTTTGATGTTTACGAACATAAACACCGTCATCAGTTGGACTACTCATAACATCATGCATTCGCACTTTTTGAAATCGCTGTTTTTCTGTCTGTCGCTTGCGACAACAGAGGCTTTGGCAACCCATTGCATTTATCTCAATGCTTATAGTCTTGGCTATGACTGGAGTGACCGCATTCAGCAACAGTTTCAAAAAGACGCTCAGCAGCAATGCCGTATAACCAGTTATTACTTGGATGCAAAACACAGCTCTCACGAACAGTTGGAACAAAAAGGACGAGAAATTGCCGACCTAATTAAGATTGCTAAGCCGAACATTGTGATTGCAGCAGATGACGCTTCTAGTCAATATGTGGTTCAACCCTACCTGCGCAACTCACGTATACCTGTTGTTTATGTCGGCATTAATTGGGATCCAACGCCCTATGGCTATCCCATGGATAATGCAACCGGCATGACTGAGGTTTGGCCCACACATGAGGTGCTACGAATTCTACGCCACACCGTAAAAGCCTTGCATAAGTTAACCGTCATAAGTGCCGATAGCTCATTAGAAAGAACAGACAGTCATTACATTGAACAAGCAGCGCAACAACATCAATTAGCAGTAGAGCATATTTTTGTTCGCAACTTTAACGACTGGAAAAAAGCGGTCGTTAAAGCACAAGACGCCGATGCCATCCATTTGGGAACCAATCAGGGTATTGCAGGTTGGAATGAGTCACAAGCAGTTGAATGGTTGAAAACCCACAACCAACGATTCACCTTCGCTAGCCAAGACTTTATGCGACCCTATGTCATGTTTAGTCTTTCCAAATCACCCGAAGAGTTCGGACGCTGGGCAGCCAAATTAACAACAGCGATATTAGCGGGCAGTCAACCCTGGCAAATACCCATTATTCCCAATCAACAATTTACTCCTTACATCAACGAATCCTTATTATCACTGTCACCGTATGAGTTACCAGCTCATATCAAACGTAACGCCATCGTTTATCGAATTTCAGCACCATGAAAAATACCCCTGCCAAGACTTCATTTCCAAGATGGCGATTCGCCATTGCCACGATCGCGATTATGACCAGCGCAACAGCGCTGAGTATTTGGGTAGCTCAAGAAGCCTTTAACAAAACGGTGAAAGCGCAATTCATCAGTTTTGTAGAAAAAACCAACAGTGAAATTGCTTCTATTATTTCTTTACATCATGGTATCGCCGCCAATATTCTAACGTTGCATAGCATTGAAGGTGAGTTTGCCGAGAATCTGCGTATTTATGTTAATGAAATCAGTAAAAATCGTCAGGATGTTTCTTTTTTCATTCTCCCTAAAGTAACCGATAAACAACTAAACGCCTTTGAACAAAAAAAACGGGATGAAGGCTACCTAAACTATCAGGTTTTTGGTAGCGCGGACAATTATCAGCAGGAAATGGATGTTATCTACTTTCCAGTGAGTGATGTCAAAAATGATCGTGTTATGAGCTTAAAGCACTTAGGTAGAGATGTTTACAGCTATCTTCAATTCTTTGACGCAATTAATAAAACCATTGCAGAAAATCGTATTTCTGCTGGTTGGTCACACAGTTCGGTTGAAAATGCGCATGGAATCAGTCTATTTTCTCCCATTTACGACACCAATATGATTGGGCAGATTCCTGCAAAAGATCGCATGCAGCACGTACAATTACTGATCAGCAGTGAGTTATTTTTAGAAGAATTAATCCATAACCAATTGAAAAAAAGCATTGATTATAAGACGAACCTAACACTGCGTTTACAAACCCAACGCAATGCCAAAGAATGGCGTACCAGCGAACTCACTCAAGTTGCTGATGAGCGGTCTTTAGCTTGGCTACCCAGTATTGAGCTGAACCAATCCATTCAGATTGCCGACAAGTCAATGCAACTCTTTCTGTCTAGCAGACCCAGCTTGAATCAATTGAATCTGGTGCCTAGCTTCTTCATTCTACTCATTGCGGGCGTTTGGGTTGTGCTGATTTATAGTTCACTACGTCATAAAGCAACGCAACAGCAGCAACGTTGGGAGATTGAACAAGCATTGACCGATGAGCGCAATCAAGCCAAAGCCACACTCAACTCCCTTGGGGAAGGGGTGATCACAACCGACAATGACGGTCGCATCCGATTCATGAACCCCAAGGCGAGTGAGCTTTTTTCGATTCAATGGAATACAGGTCTTGAGATCAGCTTTAAGGCACTTTTCCCAGACGAACTTGCCGACGAACTGGAGAAGATAGAGCGCAGTCTTTCAGAAGCCATCAGTCAGGGAACATTGGTTCGCTTACATAATATTCGAACCAAAACACAAGAAGGTGACACGCTTTTATTGGATGTGACTTTTTCTCCGCTTCATAAATCCGACAATCTGATTCACGGTGCTACCTTAGTGCTGGAAGATGTCACCCATTTGGAAGAAATGCGTCAACAAATTGAACGCATGGCAAAATTTGACCATCTAACCGGTTTATACAACCGTTATGAGTTTGAACATCAACTGAAAAACGCCATCTTACTGGCACATCAATCGGGTCAACAGCATGCCTTCTGTTATCTCGACCTTGATCAATTTAAAATTGTCAACGATACGGCAGGACATATGGCGGGTGATCAACTACTACGCCAGTTAGCGGGCAATGTTTTTATGCTCAATCTACCCGACAATGCTGTACTCGGTCGTTTAGGTGGCGATGAATTTGGGCTCATTCTTTACAATACCCAGTTAGCAGAAGCAACTGAAGTTTGTCATAAGCTGATCAACGATATTCGTCATTTTATTTTCATTTGGCAAGGAAAACGCTTCCAGATCGGTGTTAGTATCGGTCTGGTACTGATTGATCAACAAAAACTGTCGGTTGAACAATGCTTGATTGCCGCCGATACAGCCTGTTACCTTGCCAAAGAAAAGGGACGTAATCGCGTTGAGTATGCGAGTGCGGATAACGTTGAAATCAGTCAACGCCATGAAGAACTAACGTGGGTAGAGCGCATTCCTCGCGCCATTGAAAACGGACGCATGACACTCTTTATCCAACGTATGCTGCCATTGAACAAAGGCAATCGACATGCTGAAGTGCTGGTGCGCATGCGTGATGAAAAAAATGACATGCTTCTCCCTTCTCAATTTATTGCCGCCGCCGAACGTTACGGTATCATGGAACAAATTGATCGTTGGGTGGTAAAAACGGCATTGACTAACATCGCTCATTTACATCGTTCAGGAGCAAGCGATACAACTATTTTCAGTATCAACTTGTCAGGACAATCTCTGGCTAGCGAGAAATTTATGCAGTTTATCCTGCAACAGTTGGATGAGCATGCCACATTAATGCCCTTTGTTTGCTTTGAAATTACCGAAACGGCCTTAATGAGTAACTTATCGCAAGCCATGCAGTGTATGCATCAAATTAAAGGTAAGGGCGCAGCACTGGCACTGGATGACTTTGGCAGTGGCTTGTCTTCCTTCGCTTACTTGCGCCAAATGCCGATTGACTACCTGAAAATTGATGGTGCTTTTGTCAGAAACATGCACCAAGATGCCATTAATCGTGCCATTGTCGCCAATATTCACCAACTATCGCGTGTGTTTAATGTGCAAACGGTTGCGGAATATGTCGAAAATAAAGAAATCATCAACGAATTGCGTAAGATTGGTGTTGATTTTGCACAAGGCTATGGCATTCACAAACCTGAACCTTGGTTGGTGTGAAAGTCGTTTCTATAAATAAAAATCTGTGCGATAATAAATAAAATTTATAATATAGGGTTAACCATGCTTGCGCATCTCTTTCAACATTTTCGCTGGTCTATCGGCTTTACCATTCTGGCACTCTATTTGGCTTGGTTATGGGCCGGCTGGGCTGGGTTATTTACCGCCACCATTTTGATTGTGCTTGAAACCAGCTTATCCTTTGATAATGCGGTAGTAAATGCAGGTATTTTGAAAAAAATGGATCCCATTTGGCAACAGCGCTTCCTCACTTGGGGTATGTTAATTGCCGTTTTTGGCATGCGAGTGATCTTTCCGCTCGCCATCGTTGCGATTGTTGCCAGTTTAAGCATGTGGGATGTTGCGCACATGGCGCTGAATGATCCTGAT
Organism: uncultured Francisella sp.; assembly: GCA_964646525.1. Classification (GTDB taxonomy): domain Bacteria; phylum Pseudomonadota; class Gammaproteobacteria; order Thiomicrospirales; family Thiomicrospiraceae. The sequence goes on from CAZYER010000020.1 coordinate 22,867, forward strand.
ACTTATGCCATGCACCTAGAGTCTTCTCATGTACAAGTAGCGGCTTTTGGTGGCATGTTCCTACTGATGGTCTTTTTAGGCTTTATTCTGGACGATGAACGTGATGTTCATTGGCTAGGACGCCTTGAAGAGTGGCTAGGACGCATGGGTAAATTAGAATCCTTAGAAATCGTCTTTGCGCTCGCCGTATTGTTAACCAGTACCCATTTTTTACCCGAAGCAAAACAAGCAGGGGCGCTCGTCGCTGGATTAGCCGGTATCATCACCTTTGTTTTACTCTCTTCTATCAATAAATTCATGGAAATGAACATGGATTTAATTGGCACAGCTGGTCGTGCTGGCTTGGTCTCTTTTCTATATTTAGAAGTGTTGGACGCTTCATTCAGTTTTGATGGCGTGATTGGTGCTTTTGCCATTACCAAAGATGTGGTTATCATTATGCTGGGTTTAGGTATCGGCGCATTATTTGTGCGTTCAATCACCATTTATTTAGTGAGACAGGGTACGTTGAGTGCTTACCGCTATCTTGATCATGGTGCTCATTACGCCGTTGGTGCTTTAGCCACGATCATGGTTATTTCAATGCACTTTCATGTGCCTGAGCTGATTACGGGGTTAATTGGGATTTTATTTATCTCTGCCGGCGTTTGGTCATCTATTCGCCACAACAAATGTGATGCCTTGGCGCAAGAATCTTAACCACTAACCCAACATCGCCCTCATGGCAGCGAGATGATCTGCTGCCACTTTTGCTTGCGCTTCGGTGTCGGCTTGCTCATCTTTGCCTTCCCAGTAAATATCATCCAGCGGTAGCTCGTCTAAAAAACGGCTAGGGGTAGTGCTTTGTTGCTCGCCGTAACGCTTGCGTGAGCGCGCATAGCTGATGGTTAAGGAACGCTCGGCACGCGTTACGCCGACATAGGCTAAACGACGCTCTTCTTCCACGCTACCGGCATCAATACTATTTTGATGGGGCAATATGCCTTCTTCCATACCCAATAAAAATACATGACCAAATTCTAGCCCTTTAGCGGCGTGCAAGGTCATGAGTGAGACCTCATCCTTTTCTTGTTCATCATTTTGGCGTTCTAGCGTGTTCATCAGCGTTAAATGACACACTAATTCCGATAAACCCCAAGCACCGTCGTGTTTTTCTACCAAACGACCAATCCATTGCAGTAAATCGAGCACCGCTTGCCATTGACGTGCCGCTTTCTTCGGATTATCGCCATTTTCCATCAACCATACTTCGTACTGCAAATCGGTCAAAAACTGCATCAGTTGATTGGGTAACTCCATGCCACCCAAAGCAGACCGCCAACGGTCTAAAAACTCAGCAAAGCGTTGTAATTGCACCACTGCGCGCTCGGGTAATAATTGTGATAACCCAAATTCACTACAGGCGGCACATAAACTCACGCCACGTCCTTTGGCATAGTCCGACAACTTAGCTAGGGTTTGTGGACCAATATCACGTTTGGGCGTATTGGCAATGCGTAAAAAAGCAGCATCGTCATCGGGGTTGTCCAACAAACGCAAGTAAGCCAGCAGGTCTTTAATTTCAACGCGATCGAAAAAGGATTGACCGCCCGAAATGCGATAGGGGATTTCTTGCTCACGCAAGGCACGCTCAACCAATCGTGCTTGATGATTACTGCGGTAAAGCACTGCATAATTCTGCCATTGACCTTGGTTCTTAATTTTATGCACCAATAGCTCGCTCACCACACGCTCGGCTTCGGTAGTTTCATCGGGGCAAGCCAAAATACGAATCTTGTCACCATGACCGCGATCACACCAGAGTTTTTTCTCGAATAAATGCGGGTTATTGGTAATGAGTTGGTTAGCGGCCTGCAAAATACGCGCACTGGAACGGTAGTTTTGTTCCAACTTCACCAGCGTTAGGCTAGGGTAGTCTTGCTGTAATTGACTGAGAATTTCGGGCGCTGCGCCGCGCCAAGCGTAGATAGACTGGTCATCATCACCCACACAAGTAAAATGACCCTGAGAACCCGCTAAGCGCTTCATCAGCTCGTATTGCACTGGGTTGGTATCTTGATACTCATCGACCAATAAATAGCGTACTTTATGACGCCATTTTTGTTGAATATCGGCATCTTGCTGAAACAACCAAACAACACGCGCAATCAGATCATCAAAATCGAGTGCAGAATAGGCTTGTAGGCTTTCCTGATAAGCAGCATACAAACGCGCGACAAAGGCTTCATCTTCATTCGTTGCTTGCGCTAACAGCATCTCGGGCGACTGTAAGCGGTTTTTCGCCATCGAAATGGCATGACGCGCACTTTTCAGTTTGTCACTATCCACCTCACTATCGCGCGATAACTCTCGCAACAGTTGCATGGTGTCGGCATCATCAAATAATGAAAAACTGTGGCGAATACCCAGCGCTTTGTATTCACGTCGGCAAATGTCTAAGCCCAAGGTATGGAAGGTCGAAACCTGCACACCACGACCCGCTTCACCTAAGCGCCGCGTTAAACGGCTTTGCATTTCTTTCGCCGCTTTATTGGTGAAGGTGACGGCATAAATCCCTTTCGGGTTATGACCTTCTTTTTCCACCAAATAGGCAATTTTCTCGGTAATGACGCGCGTTTTACCCGAACCCGCACCAGCCAGTACCAAAACCTGACCTTGGGTTAAGTGAACAGCTTGTTGTTGAGCAGGATTGAGTTGCACGAGAATTTGACCTAAAGACGAGAAAGGGGCATTATTATAGGTTATATCGACCCAATATGCTTAGGCATAGGAATAGCATGAATATTGAAAGCTTAAAAAAAGACCTGCACTTTAGCACGCAATTGCGTGGTCACTCGTTAGAGTTTACCACCACCTGGGGACTTTTTTCGCCTCGCGAAATCGATTCGGGTACAGACTTATTACTGAAGTATTGCGATATTAAAGCTGACGATCATATTTTAGATTTAGGCTGTGGTTATGGTCCTTTAGGCATTGCTCTGGCAAAAGATGCCCCTAATGGCAGTGTTACCATGGTGGATAAGGATTTTGTCGCAGTGGACTATGCACGCCGCAATCTCATTGCCAACCGCATTCCACAAGGACAGGTGTTATTGTCGAATGGTCTGGCACAATTACCAAAAGATCAACGATTTAGTACCGTTGTATCAAATATTCCTGCTAAGGTAGGTAAGGAACTCATGTCGATTTTCCTGTATGATATAGACCAGCATTTATTACCAGGTGGACAATTAGTGGTGGTGACCATCAATGGATTACGTGACTACATGAAACGCACCTTTAATGAACAGTTCGGTAACTATGAAAAAGTAAAACAAGGACGTGATTACACCATTTCACGTGCGGTAAAAGAGGGTTAATAAACCGTAATCATGGCAGAAATAGACAGCGTTAAGGAAGAAATTAGCTTTTTCCGATCGTTAATCACCGTAATATTGACTGCACTTTTTGCAGTTACGGGTTGGTTTATGCTGTATGACCAAAAAGATGAAAAATATGGCATGGCTGTGGTTGCGATTGTTTTTCTCATTGTTGCTTGGTTAATTTCACAAAAAATCATGTTCAATCTTATTAATAAACTGAAGGAGCTGTGAAAATGGACTTCATTAGAAATGATCTGCTCATATTTATTGTATTTGCCGTTGGTTTTTCTATCGGCTTGTATCAACTCTACATCAACACTAAGTCGTAAAATCGGAATCAAATCGATGAAAAAAATAGGTATTATGTTATTAGCGCTGACACTCAGTGTCGGTTTAGTTAGCACCGAAGCTTTTGCTAAACGCATGGGCAGTGGCAGTAATTCGGGTATGCAGCGCGATGTGGCACCAGCATCTCCAGCGGGTAATTCAAAAAGCTCGCCAACTAGTCCAGCACAACAACCCGCCGCAGCGGGCGCTGCTGGAACAGCAGCGGGTACTGTAGCCAAACCTTCCATGATGGGACCCTTAATGGGCTTAGCAGCAGGTGGTTTATTGGCAGCAGCCTTTATGGGGGGTGCTTTTGAAGGCATTAGTGCCATGGATATCATCCTATTGTTGTTAATTGCTGGTGGTGTGATTTTCTTCTTACGTCGTCGTGCGCAACAAACCAGCAAGGGCGCTGTGGCTATGCCGATGCCGGCAACCGCAACGCCGATGCCGAACCAACAGTACCGTCAAGCTGAGCCGATGAACACGGGTTCTGCTGGCGTTCAAATTGGTAGCCATGTGGGTAACAGCGTGGGTATGGCTAGTATGATGACATCAACTTACCCAAGTTGGTTTGACGAGGCTAAATTCGTTAAACAAGCAGAAACTTGGTATGTCGCGCTACAATCGGCTTGGGATAATAAAGATTGGACCACGCTAAATGCGCTCACCACGCCAGAATTATTTGCTCAGTTAAAAGCGCAACGCAGTGCCGAAGCGGACGATAACCAAACGCGTGTTGATGAAGTGCGCGCCCAAGTGCGTGAAATGACACAAGAAGCTAACGGATGGGTATTGACTGTGCAGTTTAATGGCTATGTCAGCGAACAAGCGGGCGCTTTTGCTCATGCCTTTAATGAATTCTGGCATTTGGTTCGCATCGGTGAAGCCGATGGCGAATGGAAACTCGCGGGTATTCAACAAGCTTAATTGAAGCGATGAAAAGACCAACCGCCGTGTTGGTCTTTTTTTTGCTTAATTCTTTTTGAAGAATAATCAAGAGGAAAACACCATGTTGCGTCGAATCATCATCGGGTTAGCAATCGGTAGCAGTTTGCTGTTGGCAGGTTGCGGTGAACAACCGCGCGTTAAAGTCGAATCAATTGAAATGGTGAGTAACGAAGGCGGCTCTCCCGATTTTCGTCGCATGGCCAAAATTTGCTTTGACCAGCCACTATCGGGCGATTACTACCACGAAATCGTGTTTGAAAGTAAAGACGGCTTTGTGTTTGAAGGCTCAGGTAAAGTTCGTGCTGCTGTTTCTGATCCTGACAATCCGTGCATCATTAAAAACCTGAATCAATACGTCAACAAAAATTCACCCCCTCGTGCACGTGATTTGATTGATCGTTACCTGCCTAAAGGCAATGTTGCCTCAGTCAAAATTAGCGTCTGGGGAACCGAATCGGGCGAGAAGGGCATCAAGATGGATACGAAAGTGTTTAAGGATTTGTGATTCATTCGATCCGCTCATTACTACATAACAGCCCCCAAATTTGGGGGTTTTTTGCTCAATAACCTCCAACTATCTATGCTAAAATCCTAACCATTCATTGCCCACTAAGAGCCAAAATTCAATGTCGCTATTCTTGCCTAAAATCCTTGCCAAATACCTTTACGCAAGACAGTTGGCAGCTGGAAAGCGACCAACTTGCTGCCTTGCGTGCCAAGCTAACGACTGGGTATAAAACACTCAAAGAAGTTTATGGTTCGCCCTTGTATGGTATTAAAACGGGATTCAATGAAGCCTTTGTCATTGACCGTGCTACCCGTGATGCACTCATTGCCAGCGATGCGAAAAGCAATGAGCTGATTAAACCCTTTTTAGAAGGCAAAGACTTAAAAAAATGGCACGCTCAACCACGGGATTTGTGGTTGATTTTTACCCGTCGTGGTACAGATATTGAACAGTATCCAGCCATTAAACAGCACTTAGAGCAATTCAAAACGCAACTTATGCCTAAACCCAAAGATTGGCAAGGTAACTGGGAAGGGCGCAAAGCTGGCCCTTATCAGTGGTGGGAAATTCAGGATACTATCGCTTATCACGAAGAGTTTAACAAAGTAAAAATCTTATATCCAGAATTTAGTGACCGCCCTTTATTTCATTCTGATTTAACTAGAATTATCACTAAAATTGTAGGGTCTCAACTGGTTGGATAAGTTATAATTATCTCAAGTCTTGTCATCTTGTCGAAGGATGTAAA
>CAZYER010000021.1:0-3470 GCA_964646525.1 uncultured Francisella sp.
GCTTTTGTTGGCTCTAATTCGGCACTGGTAGCTCCTGTAACCATTGGGGATCGGGCTACCATCGGAGCTGGTTCGGTGATTACCAAAGATACGCCTGATGACCAACTGACCTTAGCACGAGCTAAACAGGTGACGATTGCGACTTGGCAACGTCCTGTTAAGAAATAAGAATTTTGGAGATAAGAAAGTATGTGTGGAATCGTTGGTGGTGTTGCAGAGCGTAATGTCGTTCCCATTTTAATTGAAGGCTTACGTCGTCTTGAGTATCGTGGTTATGACTCAGCGGGTTTGGCGGTATTAAATGAAAAAGGGATTGATCGCGCTCGTGCTGTTGGTAAGGTGCAAAATCTTGCAGATTTAGTCGCAGAAGAAGGTGTTGCGGGCGTTTACGGTATTGCTCATACCCGCTGGGCAACGCATGGCAAGCCAGCGGAACGTAATGCGCATCCGCATGTTTCAGAAGATCGTATTGTGTTGGTACATAATGGCATTATCGAAAATGCTTTCGACTTGCGTGAAGCTATGCAAGCACAAGGGGTGGTCTTCTCTTCAGAAACCGATACGGAAGTGGTGGTGCATTTACTGGCGAAAGAAAGTAAGAAAACGAGTGATTGGTTACAGGCTGTTAAAAATACCCTCGCTAAATTGCACGGTTCTTTTGCCTTGGCGATTTTGAATAAAGACATTCCTGGTCGTATGATTGTGGCGCGTGAAGGCAGTCCATTGGTGATTGGTTTGGGTTTTGGTGAGAAGTTTGTCGCTTCTGATCAAATGGCGCTATTGCCAGTAACGCAACAGTTCATTTTCCTAGAAGAAGGCGATGTCGCTGACATTACGAAAGATAGTCTAACCATTTACGATCGTCAGTGGCGTCGATTAGAGTCGTCTGAGCGTCCTGTGGTACAAAGTAACCTAACCAATGATTCGGTGAGCAAGGGTGAGTATCGTCACTTTATGCTTAAAGAAATTCATGAGCAACCGAGTTTGATCGCTGAATCGCTTGAAGGTCGTTTATTGCCTAATGGGGTGGTTTCTAACTTGTTAGGCCCTGATTCGGATGACATGCTGCGTTCGATTGAAGCGATTAAAGTGGTCGGTTGCGGTACCAGCTTTTTATCGGGAGAGGTGGCGCGTTACTGGCTGGAGTATTTGGTCGATATGCCTTGCCAAGTCGAGATTGCCAGTGAGTTCCGTTATCGTCAGCCGTCGATGTTCAAAAATACGTTGATGGTGTTCATTTCTCAGTCGGGTGAAACAGCTGATACGCTTTCCGCGATGCGCGAGGCTAAAGCGCGAGGCTTTAAGACATTGGCAGTGGTGAATGTGCCAGAAAGCAGTATGGTGCGTGAGGCGGATATGGTGCTGCTCACGCGCGCGGGTCGTGAAATGTCGGTAGCCTCAACCAAAGGCTTTACCACGCAGTTGGTGGCGATGATGTTGTTAGTATTGGCGATTGGTAAAGCTAAAGGCAATCTGAAAGATGCCGATGCGCAAGTGATTGTGAATGAATTGCGTGCATTGCCAGATGTATTACGTCAGGTGTTGTTAAAAGACGATGAAATTCAACAGATGGCTCAGAAATTGGCGTTGAAAGACAATGCGATGTTCCTAGGTCGTGGTTTTATGTACCCGATTGCCGAAGAGGGTGCGTTAAAGATGAAAGAGTTGTCTTACATTCATGCCGAAGCCTATCCAGCGGGTGAGTTAAAGCACGGCCCTCTGGCATTGATCGATGAGAAGATGCCCGTGGTGTCTGTTGCGCCGAATGACGTGTTGTGGGCGAAGTTAAAATCTAACTTAGAGGAAGTATCAGCACGTGGCGGTGAGTTGTTTGTCTTTTCAGCCGCTGGCATGATTGATCCGAGTGAGTTTGAGCACGCGCGCTATCACAATATTTGTTTGCCGATTCAGCTGACTTCATTAGCACCTGTCGCTTATGTTGTGCCTTTGCAGTTGTTGGCTTACCATACGGCGGTGATTCGTGGCACTGACGTGGATCAGCCGCGTAATTTGGCGAAATCTGTAACGGTAGAGTAAAGCTATGCGCTTAACCGATGAAGAAGTTACCTTGCTTAAACAAAGCTTAAGCTCTTTGTCTGGTGAGGCGCAATTGTATTTATTTGGAAGCCGAGTGGATGATGATAAGCGTGGCGGTGATATTGACTTGTTAGTCGTGTCATCACACCTGACGAAGCGAGATTTACGTCAATTGCGTATCGATTTTTGTCATCGTTTTGGCGATCAAAAATTGGATGTTGTTTTAGATGATGGGGCGTTTGAGAATGTGTTTCATCAGGTGATTCGAGAGAAAGCGATACGTTTATGATACACATGGATGCTAAGCTTAAACAAGATGCTTCACTACTCGCTAAGCAGATTTATTGGCTGAATTTGTCTTATCAGCAGTGTCACGTTGTTGGTGTTAAGGCGGATTACTCAATCGAAGAGTTTGGTTATTTTGAAACCTTGTGTAGCCGATATAGCCGGAGTATGGACTTTTTGATTCGTAAAATGTTTCGGACACTTGACGAGTATGAGCTTGAAAATCAAGGAACACTGATTGACGTCGTTAATCGGGCGCATAAACGCCAACTATTTGATGATGTGGATGAAATTCGCTTGATGAAAGACATCCGCAACACCATTGTGCATGAGTATATTGAAGATGAGTTGGTTGATGTATTTGATGAAGTACTTCAATACAGTCAGCGCTTGCTTGAAATTATGGGCAATACACAAGCCTATATGAATAAATTGATAGAAGTGAAGTAGTGACTGATGATATTCCGTTTCTGCGGGCGTTGTGAAACACTCAGAGCACAACTGTTGATTCAAGGAGAGTCTAAGTGAACCTTGATCAAGTAAAGTTTAGTTAAAATACAAAAGCACAAAAACCATGTTTAGCCCAAAAAATTATCCATCAAAAGTTTTTATTAGGGGGTTAGCTTGAGTGGCTTTTTGCATCAGACTTATCTGGTGTTAAGAAATGCTAGGTAAATTTGACAAGTAGGAGTCTTGCTCCAATAATGTTTGTTACCAATCCAAATAATGAATAGCTGTTTGCAGCGTGATCACCCTCTTGAGAGTGTCTAGTTAACTTATGTCGTTTTCTGTATTCCCCTACCTTCGTCTTATGCGCTTAGATAAGCCCGTTGGTACCTACTTGGTATTATTGCCAGCACTGATCGCGCTATGGTTGGCGTCTGAGGGTTTTCCACCATTATGGGAATTGGTTGTGTTCGTGCTCGGTGCTTTTGTCATGCGTTCAGCTGGATGCGTCATTAACGATTATGCTGACCGTGATTGGGATGGTGCGGTGGCGCGTACTTGCGATCGTCCGTTGGCTTGTGGTGAGGTGTCACCTAAAGCGGCATTAGTTCTGTTCGTTGGGTTGTTGTTATTGGGCGGCTTGCTGGTGCTGACCTTGCGTTCAGAGGTCTTACTTTGGGCTCTAGGTGCAGTATTTTTGG